>JBKQSL010000317.1:0-48165 GCA_052143655.1 Streptosporangiaceae bacterium
GCACGCGGTCCCGGTCGCTGACCGTCTTTACCGGGCAGGCCGCCGGGCCGGCCGGTACCTGCCGGGCCTGGTGCACCTGCGCGGCGGGCCGCAGGCGGGACCGGCGGTCCGGCTGCGGGCCGGGGCCAGGCGGCCGGTGCCGGTGCTCACCCCGGCGCAGATCGAGGCGATCTTGGATGAGTGCGCACGGTGGGATGGCGCTGCGGGCACCTGGGCGGGGCTGGTGCGGGACCGGCTGCTGCTGTCCGCTCTCGCGGAGACGGGGATGCGGCTGGGCGAGGCGCTGTCGGTGAAGCACTGCGACTGGCATGCCGGGCGGGGCGGCACCCCGTTCATCGAGGTGGTGCCGCGGCAGGATCATCCGGCCGGGGCGCGGGTGAAGAACAGCCGTTACCGGCGGATCTTTATCAGCGACGGGCTGGAGCGCCTGCATAGCGAGTATGTCTGGCAGCTGTGCGATGCCGGGGCGCACCGGGTGCTGGATCTGGAGAACCACTTCGTGTTCGTCAACCTGCGGCGCGGCGAGTGGCTGGCGCCGATGCGCCCGGAGACCGTCTATGACCTGGTGGCTTCGCTGAAGCGGCGGCTGGGCGGCAGGGTCCCGCCGGGGTGGACGCCGCACTGGTTCAGGCATTCGCATGCCTCGGCCCTGCTGCTGGCGTGAGCACGTGGTGATGCGCCGGCTCGGCCATGCCGACATCCAGACGACGATCAACCTATACGGCTGGGTCAGCGACGACGCCGAGCTCGCCGCGGTGGCGGACTGGCAGTCCTGGTGCTCGGGATGGCGCGGGCTGGGCGCGGAGCATGGTGATGGCTGAGCCGCCGGAAACGGGCGGAGCGCAGCACGCTGCCGCGGCTGACCGGCTGGCCCGCAGCGCGGCGCTGGCCGGTGGCCTGCCCGCCGCCTTCGCGGTGACCGTGTTCGACCCCGTGGATCCCGCGCTGGCCGGGGTGTTCATGGCCGGGTCGCGGGTGACCCGGCTGCGCACTGGTTCGCTGCCGCTGCCGATGCGCCGGGAGATCTCCTGGTGGATCGCCACCTGCTATGCCAGCGGGGAGCGGCTGATCCACGCCAGTGAGCGGAACCGGTGGGTGGCCACCGCCGCCGATGTCGTGACCCGGCGTCCTGAGGTGTGCTCGTTCGCGGACCTGACTCTCACCGAGTGGATGACAGCCTGGGGCCGGGTGTTCCACGCTGGGCACGGCCGGATCGCCACGGCCAGCAGCCGGCGCCGCGCTGAGATCGCGCTGCGGGGCATGCTGCGCCTGCTCGCGGTGCGCTATAGCCCATGTGAATGGTGGCAGCATGACACCTGGTCGCTGAGGCTGGATCCGCGGATCCCCCGCCGGGAGCACGAAAGCCGGGGCAGCACCGCGGTCCGCTGGAGCGGGCTGCAGCCGGCCTGGCTTGGCGGCGGGTTCAGGTTCTGCCTGCGCCTGCAGCTGGAGTCCGGGCAGCTGACCTGGTCATCGGTGATGCCGCAGCACGCTTTCGCGTTCCGGTTCGCCGCCTTCCTGGCATCCCGCAGCATCAGCTATCCCGCGCTGGTCGCCGATCCCGGCCACGAGCTGCGGGCGCTCGCCCTGGACTTCCGGACCTTCCTGCACGGCTGGACCAAGACCCGGCAGGGCCGTTCGGGCTGCGGCAGCGGCCTGGACGCGCGGACCATCGCCCGCAACTTGCAGGCGATCGGCCTGTTCTACCGGGTGATGAGCGACTACCGGGCCGAAGCCGCCGCCGCGCTCGCCGACGACCGGTGGCTGGCGCTCGCCGACGCCCACGCCCGGCTCTGCCGCGATGGTGACCGGGCCCGCGGCCGGGCGATCCGCGAGGCTGACGAGCGCAACTACATCAACGACACCGACCTGGCCCGGATGCTGAGCCGCATCGAGCTGCTCGGGCTGCCCCGCGACCAGGCGAAGGCCATCACCCGGGACGGGCAGCAGATCCAGTTCGCCGGGTTCGGTCACCCGGCGGTGATGCGGGCATGGCTGATCCAGGCTCTGACCGGCCGCCGGGCCAGCGAGGTGCTGATGATGGACTTCGAGCCGCTCAGCGAGATCCCCGGCCTGGATGTGACCACGGTCCCCGAGGGCGGGATGGTCGCCCGGCTGCGCTGCCAGCAGACCAAGATCGACGGCGCGCCCGACACCATCCTCACCGGAGCCGGCGTCGTGCAGATCATCCGCGAGCAGCAGGCATGGGCCCGCCAGCAGTGGCACCTCGGCCCGGAGGTCACGCCGAGGTGCCTGTTCCCCAAGGCCACCGGCAACCGGCATGCCACCAGGCCATGGGAAACCAGCAACTACAACAAGGTGCTCCGCGAGTTCAGCCTTGCCCTCGGTCTGCGCGACGCAGACGGGCAGCTGCTGCTCTACTCCCGCAGCCACCGGCTGCGTCACGCCAAGGCCACCACCTTGCTGAATGCCGGCGCCCCGATCCACGTGGTGCAGCGCTATCTGGGGCATCAGTCGCCTGAAATGAGCATGCGGTATGCCGCGACCCTGGCCAGCACCGCCGAACGGGAGTTCCTCGCCATGGTCAAGATCGGCCGGGACGGGCGGGAGATCGGCATGGACCACCGCGACATGCTCGACCTGATGCAGCTCGGCCGGCGCACCGACCGGGTGCTGCCCAACGGGTACTGCCTGCTGCCCCCGGCCCGCTCCTGCGACAAGGGCAACGCCTGCCACGGCTGCGGCCACTTCGCCACCGACCGCACCCACCTGCCCGAGATCCGCCGCCAGCTCGCCGCCACCGAGCAGCTGATCGAGCACCGCGAAGCCCAGCACCTCGCCCGCTACGGCGAGCCGATGAGCGAGCGCAACGTCTGGCTCGAGCAGCGCCTCGCCGAGGTCCGCAGCATGCGCCTGGAAATCGCCGCTCTCGAAGCGCAGCCCGGCAGCGACACCAGCGCCGTCCGCGGCGCGGGCGTCTGCGGCAGGCCCGGCTACCAGGCCGCGCTGGTGCCCGTCACGATCACCAGAAAGCCAGCGGGATCGTGACCGCGGCTCGCCCTCAGCCGCACCCGGCAGAGCCCAGCAGTTCAGCCGCGCAACGGCGGGCTGACGCGCTGCGCCGCGCCGCCCAGGCCAAACGCCAAGCCGCCACGGCCCGCGCCGAGGCCTCAATCCGCAAGCTCATCAAGAACCAGCAGGAGATCAGCTTCCGGGCCGTCGCCCGCACCGGCGGAATCAGCCTCGACTTCCTCTACGCCAACGCCGATCTGCGTGGCCGCATCGAGGCGCTGCGCGCTCGCCAGGCCACCAAAGCCCCGGCCGTGCCCGCCGGCTCATCCCGGCCCGACGCCGGCGTGGCGGACGCCCTGACCGCCCGGCTCCGCGAGGAACGCGCCGCCCGCCTGGCCGCCGTCCGTGACCTCGAGGACAAACCCGCCGCCGCCCACGGAGAGCTCCTCCGCCTGCGCCGGGTCCTGCAACAGCATGGCATCCAGGCCTGACCCGCCCACGCTCCCGGCATCTCCGCAACGTCGCTACCCGCGGAAACATGGCAAATTTAAAGATCAACACCAGACAAGGCGAGGACTTCGACTACGACCACCAGCGATCCCTCAGACGCGAGGTCATCGCCCACCTGGGCACCCTCGACTTCGTCACCGCCAAAGAAAACGTGATCTTCCTCGGCCCGCCGGGGACAGGAAAAACGATGCTGTCCACCGGGCTGGGCATCCGGGCCTGCCAGGCCGGGCACCGCGTCGCCTTCGCCACCGCCGCCGAATGGGTCGCCCGCCTCGCCGACGCCCACCACGCCGGACGCCTCCAGGACGAGCTCACCCGGCTCGCCCGCGTCCCCGTCCTGATCATCGACGAGGCTGGCTATATGCCCTTCACGCGGCCACCACCACCGACGACAACTAACCGTAACCAAACCGCGCCAGGAGGGGGCCAGATTTCAGCCGTTGGAAGAGGGTCAATTTTCGGCCGACGTTGACACGGGCCCGGCCCGACCCGGGCCCGACCCCAGGTAGTCCTCGGCCAACTCCGGCACGCGAACAACGGGCGCGGATATCACGCTCCTCCGCGAGCTGCCGGGTGCCGATCCGCTGTTTGCTGGCGATCTCGATGACCACCCTTGCCATGCAAGTGCCGACACCAGCTCCCCCTGACCACAACGCGTGCTGTCGGCGGCATGACAGCGTGTTCTCCTGCCCGTGGGGTTCGGGTCGGTGACAAGGCAGGCGCTGAGAGAATCGGCGGGTGGCTGGGGGCAGGTTGCCGGAACTGGATGTAGCGCGAGTGCGCCGGTGGTGCGCCCAGCGCGTCCCGGCGCATCTGCGCAACGAGATCCGGGTGGAATGCGATGTCACGCCCCGGCATCTGACGATCGTGGAATGCAGGCCGCCCTGGCGTAAGGACATGGGCGAGGCGTGGACGCGGTTCCCGATCGCCAGGCTCCGCTACACCAAGGCGACCAGGCTCTGGTCCTTGTACTGGCGCGACCGGCATCTGCGCTTCCACCTCTACGACCGGCTTGCGCCGTCACCGCGCATCGACGAGCTGCTGCAGGAGATCGACCGCGACCCGACGACGATCTTCTGGGGATAGCCGCCGGGCCCAAGCGCCCACAGCGGCATGAGAGTAAGTTCTCGGAGCGACAGTATGGTTTAGGGCCCGTACGGGTCAGCTCCCTGACTAATTCCGCCAGTCTGGCTGGTCAGAGAGGCTTGGCTGGCAAGATAGGCGATTTGCCGTACGGTTCGTCGGCAGCGCGCTTGCCAGATTTGTGCCCGCCCCGTACCTGTCGGTGACTCAGAGCGTAGCCTCGTCTTGTGGGTGCGCTCGGTGATCAGTTCCTCGGCATGTTCGCCGAGATCGAGAATTGTATGAAGCTGGAGCTCGGAAAACGCCAGAATGTGCGTTTTATTGACTTGGCACGTGAATACGTCCAAGTCCACAACCTCCCCTCGTCCTATCTGGTCTCGCTGCAGACCTACGCTGCGCTCCGGAATGCGATCGATCACAACAGTCATCGTGGGGCCTACCCAATCGCCGAGCCGATTCCTGAGATAGTGGAGGAAATCCGCCGGCTACGCGACAAGATTAAGGCGCCACCAGAAGCTATCGCCGTCTTGCCAGAGATGAATGTATATTCGGTTCACTCAGGTGAACCTGTCAGTGTGGCGCTTGAGTATGTGCGCCAATTCGACTTCTCTCAGCTTCCGGTGTATGAGTCAGGCCAGTACGTCGGCGTTCTGACGACCAACACTATTGCGCGATGGCTTGCCCAGCAGATCGTGGACGGCAGAGAGCATCGAGATGCAGCCGTTAGTGAGGTGATGGAATTCCGCGAACCGAGTGACTGCGCACTGCTGATGGATCGCACTCTGACAGCCGCTGACGCCATCCATCAGCTGGCTTGCGGGGGTTCTGACGGAGGCCCAGTCAATGCTCTTATCCTCACCCAGAACATGCTGCCTACCGACCGCCCCATACGCGTGATCGCCGTATACGATGTACCTTTGCTCAGCGCCGCGCTCAAATTTGGCTAATCGAAAATCCTACTAGCCTTCGCCAGTACGCGATTATCCCTTCCGGGGCATGGCCTGAATCTTCAGGGCTCAGGGCGGGTTGGGGTCGTGAGGACTGCTGGCATGACCGTTGTTTGCAACGTCGGAGGTCGGTGTTGCAGAGGTCTTGCCAGTGGGACCAGTATGTTCTGGTGGCTGACACTGATGATCCAGGGGAGCGCGGCCGGAAGGTCACAGAAGCCCTCCTCCGCAAAGGCAGGGAACTCGGTTTCCAGGCCGCAGCCGAGTACCCAGTGCAGGGTGGTCGGCTGGACGTAGTGTGGCTCCTCCGCTTCGACGCGCCGATCCCGGGTGTCGATGAGGCACTTCCGGTTGCTGGATTCGAAATCGAGTCCAGTTGGCGAACCCGGAAGCATATCAAGGGCGACTACCTGAACCTGGCTGACTTGGGCGCTGCCCTTGGGGTGATCGTTCTGCTGGGAGACGGTGACGACGTCGAGGCAACCCGGCGATTCACAAGCATCCTGGTGGACAGGCCCGGCCCTCGCATATTGGTGTGGTCCGAACAGGACGTCGACGTGCTGATGCAGGGGACCATGGCCTCATCGACGGCACCGGGCCCGTCCGCGCTGACGGCTTCTCAGCCTTTCGCGCAGGCGGAACATGCCGGCAAGTACCGCGCACTCTGGGCGTGGCTGCGCATCCTGCCTGGCGATCGCGTGCCGGCAACGTTCGCCCAGATAGAGGAGATCATCGGCATGCCGCTGCCGCGATCTTGCCGACAACATGCGGCCCACTGGTCCAGTTACGAAGGAAGTGCGGTTGCTCGTGCGATCCATGACGCTGGCTGGGTCGCCCGCGAGGTAAGCATTCCTACCGAACGCCTGGTGTTCCAACGCTGCCAGTAGGCCGAGTAACACGGACTTTGTGGCAGAAGAAAGCATTTCTATAAGCCAGATATTCAAGCACTGAGCATACAACTTGAGACCGCAGCACTGTTCAAGAGATAACGACGGGACGATTCTGGAATGTGGGACTGGAGGTCCAACCCAGAAGCCCCGTGGTGGGTCAAGCTCCGCCGTGCGCGGCTTCACATCGATGAGGTTCACCAGCGGGTTAGAACACTCGATGCCTCGAATCCGTGGTCTGTCGAGAAGGAACCGGCTGAGGACCCAGACATCTGGGGATTCCGCTTCAGGATTCAACGCCCGATCCCTTCGGACCTGTGTGCTGCTGTGGGCGATGCGGTAGCGAACATGCGGTCCGCGCTTGACTATGTTGCGTACGAGTTGGCGGTGCGCCACACAGGTGCCTTGGCTCCTCGTCAGGAGATGGCCACGGCGTTCCCCATCTGCAGGGACAGGGAAGCGTTCGATGGATTCTTCGCTGCGGGGCGGTGGGGGCCAGTCCGCGCCGAGATTTTCGGTGAGACCGAACGCCTCGCTCTTCAGTGCGTCCAGCCCTTCGCCCTCGGTGAGGAGGCTCGGAGCGTCGGAGTTGAATGGTCGACTCCGGCGGACCAGGAACTCCTCACAGACGGCGCATGGGCGCTCAACACCGTGTGGAACATCGACAAACATCGACGGCTGCCAGAGCTTGCCTGGGGCCGTGACGACCTCTTCTGGTGGCAGGGTTCTGGCCAGGACGCTGTCAAGAAGTGGCGGGCGCTCGCCCCATCGGGGAGGCCTCTTGAGGACAACCAGTTGATCCTAGAGTTGGGCGCCGTTCAGGGCAACGGGCGTCCGGACGTGAAGCTCATGCAGGAGATCAACCTTCTTCTGGTGGACGATCCCTCTCCGTACAAGTGCGCTCTAGTCGAGCGTCTCGAGCAACTGCACCAGTCCCTCAGCGGCTGGGTGTTGCCGAGGATCTTCGTCACGGCGGACGGAAACCCGCCGCCAAGAATGATCTCGTTCCGCCCCCCGGAGTGACCGCTTGTGCCCTGCACTATGACTTGGCCATCTGCTCGCTCATCGGCAGATCCGGTCGAACTCGCCCGGCAGAACGACCTAGCCGGCGCGCCTGAGTCGATGCGCGGCCAGGTTGCCCGGGCCGCGCTGATCAGACGGCTCGGGGTCGTTGATAATGGCGGCTCAGATCCACCCGTGGCCGTGCTTCAGTCACGCTACGCGACCTGGAGTGCTCCAAGACCGACCGTGGCCGCCAGAAAGTGGGGAGGTCACCGGTCGACCGAGCGCTTCTCGCGCTGGCCGCTTTAAGCGGAGAAAATCGAGTCCATGATCTCCGCACCGGTGGTGATCACCGGCCGCAGTTCCCGGCGGTAGACCAGTTCGGTCGTGCTGGCCTGCCGGTGCCCGGCGACCCGGGCGATTTCCTCCACCGGCACGCCGCCCGCCGACATAATGCTCACGAACGTGTGCCGCAGCTCCCGCGGCACCCAGTCCGTCCCCAGCCCCGCGGCCTGCGTGATCTGCCGGAACCCGCGCCGGATGTTGTGCTGATCCAGCATCGTCCCCAGCGCCGTGGTGAACACCAGGCCGCTGTCCTGCCAGCGCTCCCCCGCCCTCACCCGGTCCGCCGCCTGCACCGCCTCGCGCTCCCGCAGGGCGTCCACCGCGATCTGCGCCAGCTTCAGCGTGCGCCGCGACCTCGGCGTCTTAGTGTCCCCGCCGGCCCGGTCCGAGCGCCAGACCGCCACCGTCCCGGCCTCCAGATCGACATGATCCCAGCGCAGCGCCCGGGCCTCCTCCGGCCGGATGCCCGTGGTCAGCAGCAGAACCACATAGGCATGCAGCCGGTGCGGCCCGGTCCACGCCTCTCCCCCGGCCTCCGCCGGGAGCTCACCGGCGGCAGCACCCAGCAGCGCCCGGGCCTGCTCCACCGACAGCGCCTTCGACGGCCTTGCCCTCCCCGCCCGCCGGAGGCCGGACCAGCGCCGCCACGTTCCGGCCGACCAGATCCTCGGCCTCGGCCTGCCGGATGGCGCGCACCAGGCAGTTATGCGCAATCTGCAGCGAGCGCGTCGACATCTGGCCGCTCAGCGCGGCCAGCCCGGATCGCACCTCGCCCGCGGTCAGCTTGCGCAGCGCCTTACGCCCGAGGCGATCGACGAGCGGCCTCACCCCGTCCCAGTACAGCACGACCGTCCGCGGCGACCGGCCGGACAGCCCGTGCGCCAGCCAGTCCTCCACCGCATCGGCAACCGTGTACCTCGCCGCCGACTGCACCCCGGCGTCCAATTCCGCGTGCAGCGCCCGCAGCTTGTCCCGGACTTCCTGCTTGGTCCTGCCCGTGACCTTGCGCCGCAGCCGCCGCCCGTCCGGGCCGAAGCCTAACGAGACCGCGCCGACGTACCGGTTCTTGTCCGCCGCGAAGTAGATGCCGTCTTCGCCGTGCCCGCGGCGCTTGACCGCAGCCTCTGCCATGGAGCCATCATTATCCTTGGCTTCCCGGCGCTGGCTCCCGGAACCTCACATGGCCTCTGACCTGGTGGGCGCAGCAGGTTTCGAACCTGCGACCCCTCGCTTGTAAGGCGAGTGCTCTACCGCTGAGCTATGCACCCATGGTCGCGCCCGAGCCGTCGGCATGCAGACGGCAGGACCGGCCGATCGGGCCTAGCGTACCGTCCCCGGCCTCGCCGGGACGAAGCCCAGGAAGCATCAGCGCCCGACCGCAGCCAGGCCCCGGAACAAACCGAGACGCCGAGCCTGTGGGTTAGCTGATCCCTGCTGGCCGGCCGGCCCGGCCGAGGACTTTGGCCAGGGCCAGCTCGACTTCCTCGGCCAGGCCGGGAGCCGAGCCCGGGTCGGCGTGCACCGTTCCGGCGCCCATGCCCCCGGCCGCGGCCGACCCGGCGGCGTGCGCCGCGCCGACGCTGCCGCAGTCCCGGCACTCGACCTCACCCAGCCGCCGGACGAGCCGGACGCTCGCGCAGACCGTGCAGCTGTCCAGGTCGGACGTCCAGTCGAAGCTCGACTGGCACTGCGGGCAGATGAGGACCTGTCGGTTGTCCCGGACCCCGCGCTGCCACGGGCTCTCGCCCCGGTCGGGGTCGACCTGCCGGGTGCCACAGCGATAGCAGGGCATGCAGCCTGTTCCGATTCTGCCGTTGCGCCCAGAACCCGGGCTCGCGCTAGTCCAGCGCGGCCAGCGCCTTCTGGTACTCGGCGATGTCACGCGCCTGCGGGATCGGGTTGACGACCTTCCACCGCACGACGCCGTTCTTGTCGATGACGAATGTGCCGCGCACGGCGACGCCCCTCTTCTCGTCGAACACACCGTAGGTCCTGGCCACGCCGCCATGCGGCCAGAAATCCGACAGCATAGCGAAATCGTAATGTTCGGCGTCCGACCAGGTGCGCAGCACGTAAGCCGAATCCACGGAAACCGTGAGGAGCTCGACATCGTCGCGGTTGACCTCGGGGAAGTCGTCGCGCATCGCGCAGAGTTCCCCGGTGCACACGCCGCTGAACGCCAGCGGGTAGAAGACCAGCACCACGTTCTTCTTGCCGCGCAGGCCGGACAGCTTCACCGGGGTGCCGTGCTGGTCCTTCAGGTCGAAATCCGGCGCTTCATCGCCGACCTCTACCGGCATGCCAGGGGTCCTCTCAGACGGGGAACTTGAGGGGAAGGGCAGGGCAGCGGCCGTACTGCCCGGCCGCCGCGGCGGGCCGACGAGACCGCCGACCGCACTTTGCTCGGTAAGCCCAGTCTGCCACGGCCTTATTCCAGGCCCGGTGCGGCAGTTTCGCAGCCGGCCGGGCGCGCCCGAGCCGACCCAATGGCTTGCCGCCCCGACGCCGCGCTGATCCGCGGAGCCGCCTGGCCCCGTGGCCGAGCCCCGTCGGGCGATACCCCGCTGGCGCCGTGGCGCTAGCGGCGTGACTTAGGGGCCACCAGCCGGGTGCCGGACCAGTTGCGGCCTGCGCTCACGGTGGAGGTCTGCGACAGCCCGGCCGTCGGCGCGGACTCCCCGATCTCACTGGGCTCCACGTGACCTTCCCGGCCGGACTTGGGAGTCAGGAGCATGACGTAGCCCCCGTCGGCGAGCGGCGTCTTCGCGTCGACGAGCGCATCGACCAGGTCACCGTCCCCGTCCCGCCACCACAGCAGCACCCCGTCTACGACGTCGTCGTAGTCCTCGTCGACAAGCTCAACGCCCTGCAGGCTCATCACCGACTCGCGCAACTGCTCGTCACAGTCGTTGTCGTAGCCGATTTCCTGCACCACGTGGCCCGGCTTGACGCCGAGTCGCTCGGCCAGGTCACGCTGATCCTGCGCCTGGCCTGCGGTCGCGCTCACTGAAATCCTCCTGCACCCTTTCCCGCTGTGCCACGACCCCGATGCGCAGCGCACTGGCTGCGGCCGGGCCCGTCGGGCACGTCCCGCGTCGGCGTCTCCTTGATCGGACAGTCCACACTGGGGAGGCCCCGCGCGCAAGTCACAATTGGCACACAGAGCGAAATGCCCGGTGCCTCCGGCCCCCGCCCGGCCTCCTGGTGGCGCTCTGTTACCGTTTGTCCGTTTCCATAACGCTGTGCCGCGGGCCAGCGTCGCCTTCTCAGCCTGGTCTACCCATCCCGGGCCGCAACCATGACAGATGCGGCCCCGCGCCGCCGCGGCACTGTTGTTACTGGCCGGTAGAGATGCGTGTTCGGCCAGGGCGTACCAGGATGAGAGAAGAGCACCACGCCCACGCGCGGCACCGCCTGCCGCACCTGACCCTGTTCACCCGGCGGCTGCGCAGAGCATGCTGCCGCAGAAGTGAGGAAGACCCCGTGGCCTCCGGACGCCAGCGCTTCTCCATCATCAGCGACGGCCTGCCCACCCAGCTGCCGGACATCGACGCGGACGAGACCAGGGAATGGGTGGAGTCCTTTGACAGCGTCGTCCGCACCAAGGGCCGCGCCCGCGCCCGCTACATCATGCTCCGGCTGCTGGAGCGCGCCCGTGAGCAGCAGGTCGGCGTGCCCGGCCTGCGCAGCACGGACTTCATCAACACGATCCCGCCCGAGCGCGAGCCGTGGTTCCCCGGCGACGAGTACGCCGAGCGTCGCGTCCGCGCCTACATCCGGTGGAACGCCGCGGTCATGGTGTCCCGCGCCAACCGGCCGGGCCTGGGCGTGGGCGGCCACATCGCCACCTACGCCTCGGCCGCCAGCCTCTACGAGGTGGGCTTCAACCACTTCTTCCGCGGCAAGGATCACGGTGAGTCCGGCGACCAGGTGTTCATCCAGGGCCACGCCGCGCCCGGCATCTACGCCCGCGCGTTCCTCGAGGGCCGGCTGACCGAGCACCAGCTGAACGGGTTCCGCCAGGAACTGTCGCACCCGGGCGGCGGGCTGCCTTCCTACCCGCACCCCCGGCTGATGCCCGACTTCTGGGAATTCCCGACCGTATCCATGGGCCTGGGCGCGATCGACGCGGTCTACCAGGCCCGGTTCAACCAGTACCTGCTGGCCCGGGAGATCAAGGACACCAGCCGGTCACACGTGTGGGCGTTCCTCGGCGACGGCGAGACCGACGAGCCGGAGGTACTCGGCGCGATCGGGCTGGCCGCGCGCGAGGAACTGGACAACCTCACCTTCGTGATCAACTGCAACCTGCAGCGGCTCGACGGCCCGGTGCGCGGCAACGGCAAGATCATCCAGGAGCTGGAGGCCCAGTTCCGCGGAGCCGGCTGGAACGTCATCAAGGTGATCTGGGGCCGCGACTGGGACCCGCTGCTGGCCCAGGACACCGACGGCGTGCTCGTGAACAAGATGAACAGCACCCCGGACGGCCAGTTCCAGACCTACTCGGTCGAGCCGGGCAGCTACATCCGGGAGAACTTCTTCGGCACCGACCCGCGGCTGCGCGCCATGGTCGCGCACATGTCCGACGACGACATCCGCAGCCTCTCCCGCGGCGGGCACGACTACCGCAAGGTGTACGCGGCGTTCAAATCGGCGACTGAGCACGTCGGCCAGCCGACGGTGATCCTGGCGCACACGATCAAGGGCTGGACACTCGGCCCGGACTTCGAGGCCCGCAACGCCACCCACCAGATGAAGAAGCTCACCGTCGCCGAGCTGAAGGAGTTCCGCGACCGGCTCTACCTGGACATCCCGGACTCGGCGCTGGAGGCGGAGCTGCCGCCGTACTACCACCCGGGCGAGAAGTCCGACGAGATCCTCTACATGAGGGAGCGGCGGGCAGCGCTCGGCGGCTACCTGCCGCGCCGGATCGTCCGCGCCAAGCCGGTCGCCCTGCCCGGCGACCGGCCCTACGACGAGCTGCGCCGCGGCTCCGGCAAGCAGCCGGTGGCCACCACCATGGCGTTCGTCCGGCTGCTCAAGGACCTGATGAAGGACCCGGAGATCGGGGCCAGGTTCGTGCCGATCATCCCGGACGAGGCACGCACGTTCGGCATGGACTCGCTGTTCCCGACGGCCAAGATCTACTCGCCGCACGGGCAGTCCTACGAGGCGGTGGACCGCAACTTGCTGCTGTCCTACAAGGAGTCGGAGAAGGGCCAGATCCTGCACGAGGGGATCAGCGAGGCCGGCGCGATGGGGTCGGTGATCGCCGCCGGGACCTCGTATGCCACCCACGGCACGCACATGATCCCGGTGTACGTCTTCTACTCGATGTTCGGGTTCCAGCGCACCGGGGACCAGATGTGGGCGTTCGGTGACCAGCTGGGCCGCGGGTTCCTGCTCGGCGCGACGGCCGGCCGGACCACGCTGGCCGGCGAGGGCCTGCAGCACAACGACGGACACTCGATGCTGCTGGCCTCGGTCAGCCACGCCTGCGTCAGCTACGACTGCGCCTGGGCGTTCGAGCTCGCGCACGTAGTGCGGGACGCTTTGCGGCGGATGTACTCCCCCACGCCCGAGCACCCGCAGGGCGAGAACATCTACTACTACCTGACCGTCTACAACGAGCCCTACCAGCAGCCGGCCGAGCCGCAGGACCACCCGGGCGGGTCAGAGGCGCTGGCCCGCGGCATCCTGCGCGGCCTGTACCGGTACGCGCCCGCCCCCGAGGCCGGGCAGCAGCCGGCCGCGGCCGCGGCCGGGGAGCCGGGCGAGGCCGCTGCGGACGGCGGGCAGGAGCCCGAGCACGGCGCGGACAGTGCCGGCGAGGCCACCGGGCCGGCCGAGGCTGACGGCCGGGAGCGGCCGCGGGCCCGGATCCTCGCCTCCGGCGTGGCCATGCGCTGGGCGCTGGAGGCGCAGCGGCTGCTCGCCCAGGACTGGGGGGTCGCGGCCGAGGCCTGGTCGGCGACGTCGTGGACCGAGCTGCGCCGCGACGCGCTCGGCTGCGAGGAGTGGAACATGCTGCACCCCGACGGCGAGCAGCGGGTGCCCTACCTGAGCCAGGTGCTGGACGGCCAGGGCGGCCCGGTCGTCGCGGTCAGCGACTGGCTCCGCGCGGTGCCCGACCAGATCGCCCGGTGGGTACCCGCGCCGTTCGCCTCGCTCGGCACCGACGGCTGGGGCTTCTCCGACACCCGGGCGGCCGCCCGGCGGTTCTTCCACGTGGACGCCGAGTCGATCACCGTCGCGGTGCTCACCCAGCTGGCCCGCACCGGCGAGGTCAAGCCGGAGGCAGTCGGCCAGGCGATCGCCAGGTACCGCCTCGACATGCCAGTCAGCGAGGCTCTTTAACAAGTCGCCCGCGCCGGTCAGGGCGGCCGGATAGACGCGCAACGGGGCCGGACTGCGCGCAGTCCGGCCCCGTTGCGGTCAGCGGTTACGGCGTGGCGAGCATGCCGTTGGTGTGACCGCCCTTGCCGGTGTAGAAGCCGACCAGGTCACCAGCGTCGTTGACGCCGTTGATGATCGTGCTGCCGACGCCCTTCGGGTCGTTCACCTCGCGGAGCCCGTGCCGGATGGTCCAGGTGAAGCCGAAGGTCGAGCCGCCCTTGGTGGTCCAGGCGCCGACGACCTCGCCGGCGTCGTTGACCCCGAACGCCTGCGTCATCGGCTTCCCCGACCGGCCGAAGGTGACCAGCTGGCCGCCCCGCCGCAGGAAGAAGGACCGCACGACGCCCTTGGCGTTGGTGTAGAAGCCGGCAATGCTGCCCTTGTTGTTGATCGCCGCAGCGGTCACGCTGGTCGCGCCGGGGATGCGCACCCGGCGGAACCGGCCGGTGTGGGTGTTGTAGGTGTAGCCGTGGCTGTTGCCGGCACTGCCGTTGTAGAAGCCGACCGCGATGCCGGAGTCGTTGACCCCGAGCAGCTGGTTCACCGGCGGCCTGGAGTTGTTGCTCGTCGGGAAGTCGACCTTGCGGAAGTGCCGGCCGCCGACGGCGAAGAAGCCGAAGTTGTTGTTGTTGGCCTGGTTCTTGTTGTTCTCGGTGGACCAGAACCCGACGGTGACGCCGTTGTCGTTCAGGCCGGTGACCTGGGTCTGCGCGGAGCGCGGGAAGTTCTCGGTGCGGTAGCCGCCCTGCCGGTACGGCGGGATCAGCGTGTAGCCCTTGTTCTTGTGGCCCTTGGCACCCGAGCCGAAGTACCCGGCGATCTTGCCGTGGTTGTTGATCCCCAGCAGCTGGTTGAAGGTGAGATCGTTGCTGTTGTCCAGGGTGCGGAAGTGGTAGCTCGTAGCCGGGCTGACGGCGGCCTGGGCCGGCGCCGCCGTGGCGGCGAGGCCGGCGAAGGTGCCGGCGGCCAGGGCGGCGGCACCGAGGCGGGCTGCGACCTTGCGCGTCCCGGCCCCGCGCCCGCCGCTCTGCTGGGCGTGGTGGTGGAGAGGCATGCTGAAGTCCTTTCTAGGTCTGGGGTGCTGCCCGCGGCACGCTGGCCTGGGGGCAACGACCTCACTGTGCCGGACCACTGCGATAGACACAAGCAGACGTTCTGAATGACTCTGATAGAATGTATCTATGCTTGAAATGACCCGGCTTAAGATCTTCCGCGCCGTGGCCGGGCACGGCTCCTTCACCCGGGCCGCCGACGCGCTCGGCTACGCGCAGCCGTCGGTCTCGCATCAGATCGCCCAGCTGGAGCGCGAGCTCGGCGCGCAGCTGTTCGAGCGGCGCCCGCGCCGGGTGACGCTGACCCCGGCAGGCGAGGTGTTCCTCGGCCACGCCGAGTCCATCCTGATCCAGCTGGCCGATGCGCAGCGCGAAGTCGGCGACATGGTGCAGACAGGCACCTGGCGGCTGCGGGTGGCCGCGTTCCCGACGGCCGCGGCCACGCTGATGCCTGCGGCGGCCGGCGTGTTCCGGGCTCAGTTGCCGGACGTCGAGCTGAGCCTGACCGAGGCCGACCCGCCCGACGCGCTGCCCGCGCTGCTGGCCGGCGGCCAGGACCTGGCGCTGGTCTACGACTACCCGGCGCTGGGCGCCGTGCCGCCGCCGGCCGCCGAGCTGGAGCCGCTGTTCGGCGATCACATGGCCGCCGCCGTGCCGGAGAGCCATCCGCTGGCCGGCTGTGACCGGGTGCAGCTGGCTGAGCTGAGCGACGAGCGGTGGATCGCGCCGCACCCGTGCATGTGCCGGGACGCGGTGGTGTTCGCCTGCCGCAGCGCCGGGTTCGCGCCCGAGATCGTCTCGGAAACCAACGACTACATGGCGATGCAGGGCCTGGTCGCGGCCGGCCTGGGCGTGGCGCTGATCCCCCGGCTGGCGGCGGCCATCGCCCGCCGCCCGGGTGTCCGGCTGCTGCCGCTGGCCGGCCCGGCGATCGAGCGGGTGACCTTCGTGGCCACCCGGCTAGGCGGCTACCGGTCGCCGACGGTCGAGGCGTTCCGCGCGGCCCTGAGCGCCGCGCTGCCCGCCGTCGAGGATCACGGCCTGCCGCTGGAGTCCTACGACCTCGAGCACGCAGTAGCCGCCCCCGGCAGCCGCGCCCGCTCCCGCCCCGCCCCCGCCACCCGCTAGCCACCCTCCGCGGGGCGCCCAGCGCCGGCGGCGATGGCCGCCGGGCTAGCCTGGGCTGATGGCACCCAGCAGGCGGGCGAAGGGGCAGCCGCCCGGGTCCGATGGCGCGGCCGCCTCCGGCACCCGGGTCCGGGCCGGCACGGTCAAGCGGCTCGAGCAGTCCATGGGCACGCTCGGCACCGCGGCGATGTCCTCGATGGACCAGCGGCTGCCGTGGTTCGCCAAGCTGTCCGCCGAGAACCGGTCCTGGCTCGGCCTGGTGGCCCAGGCCGGCGTGGCCGCGTTCGTGGACTGGGTGAAGCATCCCGAGCGCCCGCGCCCGGCGGTGACGGGCGAGGTGTTCGGCACCGCGCCGCGGGAACTGGCCCGGGCGGTCAGCCTGCAGCAGGCCGTGGAGATGCTGCGGATCGTCATCGACGTGGTCGAGGCGCAGGTCGACGAGCTGGCCGAGCCGGGCGGCGAGCACGAGCTGCGCGAGGCGGTGCTGCGCTACACCCGGGAGCTCGCGTTCGGCGCGGCCCAGGTGTACGCGCGCACGGCCGAGGCGCGCGGCGCGTGGGACGCCCGGCTGGAGGCCCTGGTGGTCGACTCGCTGGTGCGCGGCGAGGTGGACGAGAGCCTGCAGTCCTGGGCTTCCGCGCTGACCTGGTCGTCCTCGCCGGTCGCGGTCATCGCCGGGAACGCCGACGGCAGCGAGCCCGAGGGCCTCATCGACGAGCTGCGCGTGACGGCCCGCCGGTCCCGGCTCGACCTGCTGGCAGGTGTGCACGGGCACCGGCTGGTGGTGGTGCTCGGCGGCGCCGAGGACCCACTCGCCGCCACTGCGCACATCGCCGGCCGGTTCGGCCCCGGGCCGGTCGTCGTCGGCCCGCCGGTCGCTGACCTGCAGTCCGCGGTGACCTCGGCCGCCGCCGCGCTCGGCGGGCTGCGCGCGGCCGCGGGCTGGCCGGATGCGCCGCGGCCGGTACTCGCCTCCGACCTGCTGCCCGAGCGCGCCCTGGACGGCGACGAGTCCGCCCGGTATCAGCTGATCACCGAGATCTACGAGCCGCTGCTGGCCGGCGGGTCCTCGCTGCTGGACACCGTCGTGACCTACCTGGAACAGGGCAACTCGCTGGAGGCCACCGCGCGAATGCTGTTCGTGCACCCCAATACGGTCCGCTACCGGCTGCGCCGGGCGACCGAACTCACCGGCATGCTGCCGGGCGACGGCCGGGGCGGCTTCGCGCTGTGGATGGCCGTTGTGCTCGGGCGCCTCGCGCACAAGTGAACAAGCCTTGTAGGTTTTCTCCAGAGTCTTACCGGTAAACTTCGTGTGGTTCCGCATTCATATGGCGGACTCCTACAGTGCACGCTAGTGGGATGCTTCTTGTCGCCGCTCCGGGTCAGGGCGCGCAGACCCCCGGCTTCCTGTCCCCCTGGCTCGAGCTGCCCGGGTTCGCTGACCGGCTGGCCGCCTGGTCGGACCTGGCCGGCTGCGATCTGGTGCGCTGCGGGACGGTGGCGGGCGCCGAGGAGATCCGCGATACCGCGGTAGCCCAGCCGCTGCTGGTCGCCGCCGCCCTGGCCGTCGCCGAGGAGCTCTTCGGCGGCCTGAGCCAGGCCAGCCTGCTGTCGGCGGCCGCGGCCGGGCACAGTGTCGGCGAGCTGGCCGCCGGGCCGATCGCCGGGATCATCTCGCCCGAGGACGCGATGCGCCTGGTCGCCGTGCGCGGCCGGGCCATGGCGCGGGCATCGGCCACCGAGCCGACCGGGATGACCGCGGTACTCGGCGGTGACCAGCGCGTGGTGCTGTCCGCGCTGGAGGCGCACGGCCTCACCCCGGCGAACGTCAACGGCGCCGGCCAGATCGTGGCCGCCGGGACCATGGACCAGCTGGCCGCCCTGGCGGCCGACCCGCCGCCGGGCGCGCGGCTGCGGCCGCTGTCGGTGGCCGGGGCGTTCCACACCCGGCACATGGCGCCGGCGGTGAGCGCGCTGCGCGACGCCGCGGCCGGCATGACGGTCGCCGACCCGGCGCTGACCCTGCTGTCCAACGCCGACGGCGCGGTGGTGCGCACCGGCGCCGACTGGCTCGAGCGCATCGTCACCCAGGTGTCGGCCCCGGTCCGCTGGGACCTGTGCATGCAGGCGATGCCCGGCCTCGGGATCACCGCGCTCATCGAGCTGCCGCCGGCGGGCACGCTGACCGGCCTGGCCCGGCGCGGCCTGCCGGGCGTGCCGCTGCTCGGCCTGAAGACCCCCGATGACCTGGAGGCGGCCCGCAAGCTGCTGGCCGAGCACGCCGACGCGCCCGCCGACAGCGACGCGCCCGAGTGGCGGCTGCTGGTAGCCCCGCTGGCCGGCACCTTCCGCGCCAGCGGCGACGGCGATGCCGCGGCCGGCGCCGCCGTGCCGGGCGGCGCCGAGCTGGGCCTGGTGGAGATGCGCGGCGGCAATCACGTCGTCACCCCGGCCTTCCCGGCGACGATCATCGAATGGCTAGTCGAGGACGGCGACCCGGTCGGCGCGGGCCAGCCGCTGGTGCGGCTGCTGCCGCAAGGCTCCGAATGAGCCATAGGCACGAGGTGACCCCCACAGACGGCAATCGAAAGGCGGCAGCAGCATGCGACTGACCCAGGGAACGCCAGGAGCCCGGATTCTGGCGTTCGGCGGCTACCAGCCCGCCCGGGTGGTGACCAACGAGGAGCTGTCGCAGACGATCGACACCACCGACGAGTGGATCCGCAGCCGGGTCGGGGTCGCCAGCCGCCGCCTGGCCGGGCCGGACGAGACGGTCACCGACATGGCCGTCACCGCGGGCGGCAAGGCCCTCGCGGCCAGCGGCCTGTCCGCCGATGACATTGACCTGGTGATCGTGGCCACCTGCACCAACGAGGTGCAGATCCCCAACGTCTCGGCGTCGGTGGCCAGCCGGCTGGGGATCGCCGCGCCCGGCGCGTACGACATGAACGCCGCGTGCGCCGGGTTCTGCTACGCGCTGTCCAACGCCAGCGACGCGGTCCGCACCGGCACGGCGCGCAACGTGCTCGTGATCGGCGCGGAGAAGCTGTCCCAGTGGGTCGACTGGACCGACCGGACGACCTGCATCATCTTCGCCGACGGGGCGGGCGCCGCGGTCGTCGGCCCGGCGGCCGGCGGCGAGCCGGCCGGCATCGGGCCGGTGCAGTGGGGCAGCGCCGGCGACATGGCCAGCAAGATCTACATCACCGACCGCGACTCGTTCATCTTCCAGGAGGGCCAGGCGGTCTTCCGCTGGGCCACCACGGCCCTGCACCCGGTCGCGCTGGCCGCCTGCGAGCGGGCCGGGGTCGCCCCGACGGAGCTGGCCGCATTCGTCCCGCACCAGGCCAACCTGCGGATCATCGAGGCGATCGCGCGTAAGCTCGGCGCGCCGCAGGCTAAGGTCGCCGACGACATCGTCACCGCCGGGAACACCTCGTCGGCGTCGATCCCGCTGGCACTGTCGCGGATGCTCGAGCGCGGTGAGCTGGCCTCCGGCGACAAGGCCCTGCTGATCGGCTTTGGCGCCGGCATCTGCTACGCAGCCCAGGTGGTCACGCTACCCTGACCCGCGGCTGGTCCGCCGGACCGCCGTATCGGAATCACGATAACCACTACGAAGGAGAAGCACAGCTCATGGCCATGACGGAAGAAGAGATCCTGGCCGGCCTCGCCGAGATCATCGACGAGGTCGCCGGCGTACCCGCGGACCAGGTCAGCCCGGACAAGACGTTCGTCGACGACCTCGACATCGACTCGCTGTCGATGGTGGAGATCGCCGTCGCCGCGCAGGACAAGTTCGGCGTCGAGATCCCCGACGACCGGCTGAAGGACCTGAAGACCGTCCAGGACGTCATCGACTACGTCCGGCGGGCTTCCGTATCCGCCTGACCGGGCACGCCGTGGGACGCGTCGCCGCCCTGCCGCGCCGGGAGCGGCGCCGCGTCACCGCACGCTGAACTGAGGAGCACACACGCAGTGGGCACAGACCGCACTCGAGTCGTCGTCACCGGGATCGGAGCGATCTCGCCGGTCGGCGAGGACGCCCCTGCCACCTGGGAGTCGATGCTCGCCGGGCGCAGCGGCGTAGTGGGGCTGACCGAGAGCTGGGCGCGGGAGCTGCCGGCCAGGATCGCAGCCTGGGCGGCCGCGGACCCGGCCGGGAAGCTGGACCGGGTCCAGGCCCGGCGGCTGGACCGGTGCGAGCAGTTCGCTCTTGTCGCCGCCCGCGAGGCGTGGGCCGACGCGGGCAAGCCGGACCCCGGCCCCGAGCGGCTGGGCGTCGTGGTCTCCAGCGGCATCGGCGGGGTGGCGTCGACCCTGTCGGCCTACGACACCCTGAAGGAGAAGGGCTGGCAGCGGCTCTCGCCGTTCACCGTGCCGATGCTCATGCCCAACGGCTCGGCCGGCTGGATCAGCATCGAACTCGGCGCTCGCGCCGGGGTGCACACCACCGTCAGCGCGTGCGCGTCCGGCGCTGAGGCCATCGGCTACGCCATTGACATGATCCGCGCCGGGCGGGCGGACGTGGTGCTGGCCGGCGGCACCGAGGCGGCGATCATCCAGCTGAACATCGCCGCGTTCGCGGCCATGCGGGCGCTGTCGACCCGCAACGACGAGCCGGCCCGGGCCTCCCGGCCGTTCGACAAGGGCCGGGACGGGTTCGTGCTCGGCGAGGGCGCGGCCATGCTCGTGCTGGAGTCCGCCGAGCACGCCGCCCGGCGCGGCGCACAGGTGTACGCGCAGGCCGCGGGGGTGGGCTACTCCGCGGACGCGCACCACATCGCCCAGCCCGACCCGGACGGGACCGGCGCCAGGCTGGCCATCGGCCGGGCCCTTTCCGACGCGGAAATCAGCGCCGAGCAGATCGTGCACGTCAACGCGCACGCCACCTCCACCCCGGCGGGCGATGTCGTCGAGGGCCAGGCCATCGCCGCGGCACTGGGCGCGGCCGCTGACGGCGTGGTCGTGTCGGCCACCAAGTCGATGACCGGGCACCTGCTCGGCGGCGCGGGCGCACTGGAGTCCATCGCGGCGATCCTGGCGCTGCGCGACAAGGTCGCGCCGCCCACCATCAACCTTGACGACCCCGATGACGACGTGGGGGTCGACATCGCGACCGAGCCGCGGCCGCTGCGCGCGCGCAGCACCGCGCCGATGGCCGTGCTGAACAACTCGTTCGGATTCGGCGGGGCCAACGTCGCCCTCGCCTTCACCAGTGTCTGAGGAGACTGATGTGACTCTCGTCGAGAACCGGGTTCCCGCCAGCGCGCACGCTGGTCCCGCCGTGGCCGGCGGCCAGGCCGCGGACGGCGCACGGGCTGCTGCCCGGCCGGCGCCGACCCGCCCGGGCACGCTGAACCGCGACCCGGTCGCGCGGCTGGAGACCCTGTTCGATGAGGGGTCGCTGCGGCTCCTGCTGCCCGCCGATGACAGCGGGATCGCCGCTGGCGCCGGCCGCATCGACGGCATGGCCGTGGTGGCGTTCGCCAGCGACCCGCGGTATCAGGGCGGCGCCATGGGCAGCGCCGGGTGCGCGGCGATCGTCGCCGCCTACGACTACGCGATCGAGGCCGGCGCGCCGGTGCTCGGGCTGTGGCACTCCGGTGGCGCCCGGCTGCAGGAAGGCGTCGGGTCGCTGCATGCCGTCGGCGCGGTGTTCGCCGCGATGACCAGAGCCTCAGGCAAGGTGCCGCAGATCTCTGTGGTGCTCGGCGCGGCCGCCGGGGGTGCCGCCTACGGCCCGGCGCTCACCGACGTGGTGATCCTGTCCGACCACGGCCGGATCTTCGTGACCGGCCCGGACGTGGTCCGCAGCGTGACCGGCGAGGACGTGGACATGGCCCGGCTCGGCGGCCCGGAGCCGCACAGCCGGCGCTCGGGCGTCGTGCACGTGGTGACCGCCAGCGACACCGAGGCGGTCAGCCGGGCCCGTGAGCTTGCCGTGCTGCTCGGCCGCCCGGGCGCCCCCGCCGAGCCGGCGGTGCCCGGCCCCGACGTCGACCTGGCCGCGCTGCTGCCGGAATCCCCGCGCCGCGCCTACGACGTGCACCCGCTGATCAACGGCCTGCTGGACGGTCCCGGCGTCGAACTGCACCCGCGGTGGGCGCCGAACGTGGTTACCACTCTCGGCCGACTGTACGGCGCGAGCGTCGGCGTGATCGCGAACAACCCGCTGCGCCTCGGCGGCTGCCTGGACGCCTCCTCGGCGGAGAAGGCGGCCCGCTTCGTGCGGATGTGCGACGCCTTCGGCCTCCCGCTGGTCGTGGTGGTCGACACGCCCGGCTACCTGCCCGGCGTGGGCCAGGAATGGGATGGCGTGGTCCGCCGCGGTGCTAAGCTGCTGCACTCGTTCGCCGAGGCGACCGTGCCCCGGGTCACGCTGATCACCCGCAAGGCCTACGGCGGCGCGTACATCGCGATGAACTCCCGGTCGCTCGGCGCGACCCGGGTGCTGGCCTGGCCGGGTGCCGAGGTGGCGGTGATGGGCCCCGTCGCCGCGGTGCGGATCCTGCACCGGCGCACGCTCGCCGGGGTACCTGCCGACCAGCGCCAGGAGCGCGAGGCCGAGTTCGCCGCCCGGCATTCCGAGCAGGCCGGCGGCCTGCCGCGGGCCGTCGAGCTGGGCGTGATCGACGAGATCGTGCAGCCGGATCTCACCCGCCAGGCACTGGCGGCGGCGATTGCCGGCGCACCGGCGCGGCGCGGCCAGCACGGCAACATCCCGCTGTAGCGCGAGCAGCCCGGCCCGGACCGGGCGCTGACGGCCTGCGTCAGCGCGCTCTGTCAGCCGCTGTCAGCCGCCGTCAGCCGCCGTCGGCGGGGGTGCCCGCCCGGGTCCGGACGTGCGGCGGCACCTCGGTGCCCGGCGGCAGCAGCGGGTCGGGTACCGGCTCCTGCCAGGCCGAGCGCAGCGGCAGCTCGCCCGCCCACAGACCCAGCGCGGCGTCTGGGCTGTCGCCGTCGTCCGGCGGCCCGGTGCGGATCTTCACCGAGGCCTCGGCCAGTGACAGCGCCAGCAGCCTGGTCGCGGCCAGCTCCTTGCGGTTCGGCTGCCGCGCGTACTCCCATGCGCCCGGCGTGACGTGCTCAGCGATGCACCGCAGGCCGGCCAGCTTCTGTGTCGGGTCGCCGATCAGCCGGGGACGCCCGAAGATCATCGCGCTGCGGTAGTTGACCGCATGCTCAAACACCGACCGGGCCAGCACCAGGCCGTCCACCACGGTCACGGTCACGCAAGCCACCGCGTCAGCGGCGGTCAGGCTCTGGCTCGCCACCGACCCGTGCACGTACAGCTGCTGCTCATCGAAGCCGTAAACAGTCGGCACCACCATCGGCGCGCCGCCGCGCAGCACGCCCAGGTGCGCGATGAACCCGGCACGCAGCACGGCCAGCAGCTCGGCCCGGTCAGCCCGGCCCTGCTCGCGCAGCCGCCGGTGCCGGGTCCGGTCGTTAGCCGACAGCGGCGGCAGCGGGCCGGCCGCAGCGCCGGGCGCCGCGAGCGCCTGCGGATCCAGCATCATCAACCGCCTCAGACGACGAAAACCACTGGGGCTGAGTCTAGCCGCAGCTGATTTCCTGCCCGGGGATGGCGGCCGGGCGCCTTCCGGTCAGGCCGCCTGCTGGCCAGGCTGGCCGACGGACGGCACGCTGGCGGCCGGGCCGCCGGCGGACCGCGCGCCGGCGGGACGGCCGGTCAGCGCCTCGCGCAGCTTGGTGCGGCCGCGGTGCAGCCGTGACATCACGGTGCCGATCGGGGTGCCGAGCATCTGGGCGATCTCCTTGTAGGAGTAGCCCTCGACGTCGGCCAGGTACACCGCCGCCGCGTAGGACTCCGGCAGCCCGCGCAGGGCCCGCATCACGTCGGAGTCCGCAAGCTGTTCCATGGCCTCGTCCTCCGCCGACCGGGCCAGCCGCCCCGGCTGGCTC
The DNA here is from genome assembly GCA_052143655.1 of Streptosporangiaceae bacterium. GTDB lineage: Bacteria > Actinomycetota > Actinomycetes > Streptosporangiales > Streptosporangiaceae > CAVSUR01. The sequence continues at coordinate 24,256 of JBKQSL010000317.1, forward strand.
TGCGGGAACTCGATGTCGGCCACGTCAGCCCACGGGGCCTGGGCCGGCTCGCGGCCGCGCTTGCGCAGTGAGTTGATGAACAGGTTAGCCAGGATCCGGTGCAGCCAGGCGCGCAGATTCGTGCCGGGGGTGAACTGAGCGTAGGACGCGTACGCGCGGGCGAACGTCTCCTGCACCAGGTCCTCGGCGTCGGCGCGGTTGCGCGTCATCCGCAGCGCCGCCGGGAACAGCTCGGTGCGCAGCGGGAAGACCTCCTGCTCGAAGACCGCGTGCCGGTCGGCCGTCCCGGCCGCACGCGCGTTCTCCTGCCCGGCTACGGCAAGGTGCTGCGCCGCCGGAGTCCCGGCATCCTGCCCGGCCGGGCCGGCTTCCCGGACTGCCTGCACCACGCTCATCCGCGCTCCCCCCGGTCCGCTGGGCGGCCGCCGCTGCTCATGTCCGGCGCCTGCTTGCGCGGCCCTGATTCACAATCGTTTGCATCGAGGTTGCCGCGCACTCACTTGCATCCCTGCGAGTTGAGTCCGGCTGCGGACACGCCGTCTGCGCGATGACCGCTAGCCGGGGAACGCGTGCTCCGGCCCGATGAGGCCCGATATACCGCACGTCAGCGGCGGTAACCCCCGATTTTCTTGTCCCGGACAGCGCCCACGGGCCCGTGGTCACTCTCCGTGACTAGCGATTTAAACAGTCCCGGTACGCACTGTCAAGACCGACTCGTCCATCTCGCGCGGCCACGATGAGGACCTGGACCGAACCTGATCATGAGATCGTTTGCCCAGGCGGATCACCCGGTGGCGTGCAGCCAGCGGACCGGGGCGCCGGCCCCGGCGTGCCGGAACGGCTCCAGCTCGTCGTCCCAGGGCTGGCCCAGCAGCGTCCGCAGCTCGGCCTCCAGCGAGCCGCCCAGCGCGGGGTGCCGCGGCCCGTGCCGCTCGCGCCCGCCCGCGCCCTGGTCACCCGGACCCTGGTCGACGGACCGCTCGCCTCTCGGGCCCGGAACCTCGGCGCCGTAGTTCACCGGCCCGAAGCCCACCGCCTCCCCGGCCACTGCCGCACCGCGTGCCGGGTACACGGCCCCCGCCATGGCGGCATCGCCCGGCCCGGTGATCACCGGGCCGGCCGACCCGGTCCCCGCGGCGCGCTCAGTCAGGGAGGCCGCGGCGATCGTCATGACGGCGCGCAGCCGGCCCTCCGGGATCAGGATGTCGCCGTTGGCCGACGTAACCGCCGAGAACGCGCCCAGGGTGGGCGTGTAGCTGAAGCGCACGGCATCGCAGCCCGGGCTGGCCTCCTCGGTCACCTCGAACCGCAGCCGGCTCCACCCGGCCAGCGCCGAGGTGATGGCGCCGGCCGCGCCGGGGCGCCCCTCCCAGTCAAGCTCGGCGCGCAATGTGCCGGGCGATGCGGGCTGATCGGCCCATGGAAGATCCACGGGTACGCCAAGGACCCCGGCGACGGCCCACTCGATGTGCGGGCACAGCGCCGGGGGCGCGGAGTGGACGTGCAGCACGCCACGAACGGTCACCAGAGCCTCCCTGCCAGCAGACGAGATTCGCCTTCCCCAACGGACCTCTCGCTGACCGGACCCGGTGCACGCTTATGCCGCAGTCCTATCTGGGCTCATTGTGCCCGAGGATCCCGGCCAGCACCAGCATCCGGCCGCGGGCCGGCGTGCCGACTGGGGCGCAGCAGCCCGGCTGGCGCGGAACAGGCCGGCAGCCCGTCCGGTTCGTGATGAAATGGGGGCGTGATCGCGGCCGATGGCCATTCCGCCCGGGACGACGGCGACGGTCGCGCCGAGACCGCTGCCGCTGCCGCGGCTTCTCCGGCCTCGGCTCGCCCGGCCGCGGCCGCGGAGGCCGGCATTTCCGCCCGGGACGCCGCCGCGATGCTGTTCACCGGCGAGATGTACGGCCTGCAACTCGACCACCTCGCCGCTGTCCTCGGGGTGTCGCCACAGCGGGCCCGGGCGGTCGCGGCGGCCTGGCGGGCCCGCGGATACGCCGGCACCGCGCGCCTCGGCCCCGGCCCGGCCTGGACCTGGCTGACCCGCGCCGGGCTGGTCCGCTGCGGGCTGCCCTACACGGCCGCGCCGCCGGCGTTAGCCCGGCTGGCCCACATCCGGGCCGTCACGGCGGTCCGGCTCGCGCTGGAGGCCACCGCCGGCTTCCGCGCGGCGGGCGCCCACTGGCGCGGCGAGCGGCGCCTGCGGGCCCGGGCCGGCGGCCGCGTCGGGCTGCGTGAGCACCTGCCCGACGGCGAGGTGCACTGGCCCGACGGCGCGCCCGTGCCGTGGGCCGGCGAGTGCTGGGCGATCGAGGCGGAGCTGACGCCGAAGACCGTCGCCCGCACGGCGGCCATCATGACCGATCTGCTGAACCGGACCGGGGACTACGGCGGCCCGGCCAGCCAGGCCCGGGTGCCCGGGCGGCCGCCGCGGCACGCGCGGGTGCTGTATGTCTGCGCGCCGGCCGCGCGCGGCACGGTGCTGCGCGCCCGGGACACGCTCGGCGCGGCGGCCGCCCGGATCGAGATCCGCACGCTGCCGCCCGGGGGCAGCCTCGGCTCCGCCCGGCCGGCTGACCCCGAGGCAGTGGATCACGCGGCGGCCGATCCCGCAGCGGCTGGCCCCAAGCCGGCTGATCCGCGGCCGGCTGATCCGCGGCCGGCTGATGCTGGGCCGGCAGATGCGCGGCCGGCTGATGCTGGGCCGGCTGGCCCGCGGCCGGGCAGCGGCCCCGCGGCCAGCGCCCCGCGCGGGCCGGGAGCCGGGCGTTGATCCCCCGCCGATCCCGGCCGCGGGCGGGCTGGCTGGCAGCAGCCATCCGGCTGGCCGCCCGGATCGCCGCCGCCGCGCTGACGGCGGCCGTGCTGGCCGCTGCGCTGCCGGCGTCGCTGGTCGCGGCCGCCGGTGCGGGCCTGGCCTGGCTGCGCGGGTGGCCGCCGCGACGGCTGTACGCCGCCGCGCTGTGGTGCGGCCCGATGCTGGCCGTCTGGCTGGCAGCGACCGCGCTGCAGCGCTCCTCCCCCGGCTGGCTGCTGCGGGCGCCCTACCGGGCCTGGCTGGACATGTGGCACCTGGCCGCGGCCGGCTCGTGGGCGGCCGCGGCGACGGTGATCGCCCCGGCTGCGATACCGGCCGGGCTGGCCGCGGGCGGCCTGGCATGGTCCTACCGGATCCGGGTGATGACGACGGGGGCAGGCGGCAGCGCCCCCGATGCCGCCGCCGGGTTCGACGCGCGCCGGTGGCGGCACCAGGTGCGGACCGCCCGAGCCCGGATCGCCGCGCCCGGGTCAGTGCCGCTCACCGGGCAGGGCGGCGATCTGCTGCCCGGCGCCGCCATCCGGGCTGTCGGGCACCCCGGCGGGCCGGTCGTCCGCATCCCGTACCCGCGGATGCGCGCTCACCAGGTCGTGATCGGCACGTCGGGCAGCGGCAAGACGACGTTGCTGCTGCGGCTGTGGGCTGGGTTCATGGCCACGGCGCTGCAGCGCTGCGCCGCCGGGGCCGGCCCGCCGCCGCTGCTGGTCGTGCTGGACTGCAAGGGCGGCGCGGACGCCCGCCGCATCGCCGAGCGGGTCCGCCGGGTGCTGCGCGACGCCGGGGCCCGGTCGGTGGCGATCTGGCCGGACGACGCCCGCCTGTCGCTGTGGGCGCTGCCGCCGCATCAGCTGATCACGACGCTGCTCGACCTGGTCGAGCACGGGACCGGCGCTGCGGCGTACTACGCCGACGTGATGGAGGCGGTCGTCGCGCTGGCCGTCGGGGCGCCGTGCGGCCCGCCGCAGGACAGTGCCGACTTCCTGGCCCGGCTGGACGCGGACTGGCTGGCCCGCGCCTACGGCGACGGGCAGCACCAGGACGAGCTTGGCCTGCTCCGGGCGGCGGCCCGGCACCTGGGCGACGTGAGCCTGCGCTACCGGACCGTGCTGGGCCGGCTCGGCGCGGCCCTGGACGGGGCGGCCGCCTTCGCCGACGCCGACGCCTGGTACTGCATCCTGGAAGGCACCGCCGAGGTCTCCGTGGCCGAGGGCCAGGCCCGGGCCCTGGTGGACCTGCTGGCCAGCGCCGCTGCCAGCGCACCCGGCCAGCGGGACATCCTGCTGGCGGTGGACGAGTTCAGCGCCGTGTCGCGGCGGCTGCCGATCTGGCAGCTGTACGAGCGCGCCCGCTCGCTGGGCCTGGCAGTGCAGGTATCGGCGCAGTCCTGGCCGGGACTGGCCGGGAGCGAGGACGAGCGGTACCGGATCGCGGCCGCCGCGGACGGCGGGATCTGGCTGCTGCGCACCCCGTACCCCGAGCCGGTGACCGCACTGGCCGGCCAGCGGCCGGTCACCGAGACCACCCGCGGGCTGCGCCGCGTCCCGCTGTGGCGGCACGAGGGATCGTCGCGGCTGCGGGCGGCCGCGGTGGTCGACCCGGAACTGATCCGCCATCTCGACGTCGGCCAGGTCGCCTACATCTACCGCGGCGGCGTCAGCTACATCCAGGTGAAGCGCCTGGTCGCCGTCCCGGCGGGCATCGGCCCGGCCGTGCCCGCCGGGCCGGGCGGACCAGCCGGCCGCGGCCAGGCAGCCGGGAGCGCCCGGGCCGGGAGAACGGGCCAGGACGGCCCGGCGGCCGCGGTCGTGCCGCCTCCGCGCGCCCCCGGCGACGGCGAGATGGCCAGCCCGGGCCCCGGCGGCCGCCCGCCCGGGCGCGGAACCTCGCAGCGGCCGGCCGGGCCGCCGCTGCCGGACGCCAGCCCGGTGCTGGACGAGGCGTTCGGCCCCGAGCCGCCCGGAGCAGGCCGGTGACCGGCCCGGGGCCGGGCGGCGACCTGTTCGCCGTGCTCGGCCTGCCGGCCGTCCGCGAGCTGACCGATGACGACGTGCGGTCGGCCTGGCGGCGGGTCGCGGCCGCGACGCATCCCGACCGGGCCGACGGCGGTGACCCGGACCGGTTTGCCCGGGCCGCCGCGGCCTACACCACGCTGCGTACCGCATCGGGCCGCGGCGAGGCCCTCGCCGACGCCGCGGCGGCCCGGGCAGGCGGCCGGACTGGCCGGGGTCGGCCCGTTATGCCGCTGGTCTTCCGGCATCCGGCCGGCCGCGCAGCCCGTTTCGCACTGCGGGTGCGCGATGGCCGCCCGAGGCGGCTGGCGCTGCGGATCCTGGCCGCGGCCGCGGTCAGCGCCGGGGCGGTCGCCGCCGTCGGCTTCGCCCCGGCCGCCCCCGCGCTGATGACCGGCGCGCTGACCTGGCTGATCCGCACCGGCCGGGGTGACCTCGCCCCGCCGCGCGGCGGCCGGCGCTGAACCGCCTCGGCCGGCTGGCCGGGCGGGCATGGCGGGCTGAGCCGCTAGCCGGGGTCCGGGCCGGTGCCCACCGGCCGGGCCGGGTCGGCGGCCCACTCCGACCACGATCCGGGGTACAGCGCCGCCGGGATGCCGGCCAGTTCCAGGGCCAGCACTTCGTGCGCGGCGGTGACGCCCGATCCGCAGTACGCGCCGGCGTGCGCTCCGCCCGGCCGCAGGCCGAGTGCCGCGAACCGCTCGCGCAGCCGGTCCGGGGGCAGGAACCGGCCGTCCGGGCCGGTGCTGGCCGCCGTGGGCGCGCTGACCGCACCGGGGATGTGCCCGGCGGCCCGGTCCACTGGCTCGGTGTCGCCGCGGTAGCGCTCGGCGGGACGGGCATCCAGCAGCACGCCCGACCGGGCCAGCTGCGCGGCCCCGCGGTGGTCCAGCACCGGCATGTGGCCGGGCCGGGCGGTGAAGTCCCCGCCGCCGGGCGGCGGCACGTCGGCGGTGCTCACCGGCAGCCCGGCAGCGGCCCAGGCCCGCAGGCCGCCGTCCAGCACCAGGGCCTGCGGATGCCCGAAGTAGCGCAGGGACCACCACAGCCGGGCCGCGATGGTCGCGTCGCCGTCGTCATAGGCCACGACCGGGTCAGCCGACCGCACGCCGGCCCGGCGCATCGCGGCCTGGAAGTCCGCTGCGGCGGGCAGCGGATGCCGGCCGGCCGCGCCCGGCGCCCCGGCCAGGTCGGCGTCCAGGTCGACGAACACCGCGCCGGGCAGGTGCCCGGCCCGGTAGCTGTCGCGGCCCGGCGGCCCGCCGAGGTACCAGCGCACGTCGAGCAGCACCAGGCCGCCGGGCTGCGGCCGGGCCAGCCGGGCGGCCAGCTCCGGCACGCTGATGAGCGCCTGCGCTGCGCTGCTCATGGCCGTGCTGCTGATGGCCGGGCCGCTCGTCCCGGTGCATAACCCGGCGCCGATGGTGGATAAACCGCCTCGGTGCCCGTAACTGCCTGTGGGTAAACCGCCACGGCCTGATTAGTCCGTCCCGAAGCTCAGCAGCGGCACCAGCTGGTCGGCCACCGTCAGCGATCCGTGCATCCCGATCAGCGCGGACTCCCGCGGCTCGGCCCGGGTGGCCACGATCGCCCCGGACCCGGACGGCGCAGCGACCACGTCGCCGATCCGCGCCGCGAACCGCTCATCGACCGGGCCGAACCAGCCGTCGGCGATAGCCTCGTCCCGGCCGGCCACCCACGCCGCCCGGCCCAGCGTCTCCTGCCACCCGGCCAGCACGTCCGCGGCGGCGCCGGGCAGCGTGTAGACGTGCCGCGCGCGCGGCTCGCCGCCCAGCAGCGCCACGCCGTCGCGCAGTTGCGGCAGCGCATCCACGTCGACCCGGTCCGCGGCGGTCACGTCGACCATGCCGTGATCGGCAGTCACGTGCAGCAGGGTGCCAGGCGGCAGCGCGGCGGCCAGCTGCTCGACCAGCCGGTCGACGTGCGAGAGCTGGTAATTCCAGGCTGGGGACGAGCAGCCCCACACGTGCCCGGTCGAGTCCAGGTCACCGTGATAGACCATCGCCAGCGCCGGCCCCGGCGCGCCCAGCGCCTCGGCCGCGGCCGCCACCAGCGCCCCGAGCGTGTCAGCCGGGCGGTAGTCCGCGCCGCGCATGACCGCCGAGGACAGGCCGGTCATCCGGAACGAGCCGTGCGCGACCCGCAGGGCCGTGATGCCCGCCGCGGTGGCCCGCTCGAAGATGGTCGAGCCCCGCTGCCAGCTCAGCGGGTCCACCCGCCGGTCCCAGCGCAGCGCGTTCAGCATCCAGCCCTGGTCGGGCACGGCGACCTTGTAGCCCAGCATCCCGTGCTGGCCCGGCGGCCGGCCGGTGCCCAGCGAGCTGAGGCTGGTGACGGTGGTGGCCGGGAAGCCCGCCGTCAGCGGCCGCCCGGACTGCGCCAGCTCGGACAGGAACGGCGCCGCGGCCTGGTGCGTGCGCAGCAGCTCCCAGCCCAGGCCGTCGATGACCAGCAGGCAAACCCGCTGGGCGGGCGGCAGGCTCAGCGGGTTGTCCTCGCCCGGCGCGCCCAGCGAGGCCAGGACCGAGCGGGCCAGGTCGGCCAGCGAGCCCGTGCCGTACCGCGGCAGCGTCGGCATCAGGTCCGGCCACACGGCGACGGCCGCGCCCCCGCCCGCGGCGCGGTCCGCGGGATCCGCCTGGCTGTCTGCTTCCCCGTCGCCGGTCACGGGCGGGTGGTCGCCTCGGACAGCGCCTGGGCGAAGGCGAGCACCTGGCGGACGGCCTCCTCGCCGTCCGCGGCCTCGCTGACCCGCAGCGTCACGTCGTCGGCGGTCAGCGTGCCGGTATAGCCGTGATCGGCCTCGCAGTTCTCGTCGCCGCAGTGCGCCGGCTCCAGCTCCAGGTGGGACAGCACGTTCCAGCCGATGGTCAGGACCACCTCGCTGGGCAGCGTCACGCCCTTCTCATAGGAGGCCGGGTCGTGGATCACCCGGGTCAGCGCCACCGACGAGATCCGGGAGAAGTGCACGGCCTCGGTGCTGGTCTCCGCCTGCGGCCTGGCGCCCGGCTCAGCCTCGTCGGCCGGGTACTCGTCGGTGTGCGAGTAGACCAGCCGGTTCGGCGTGAGCGCGAGCACCGTCATATGCCGGCGCACTTCCATGCCGGGATCGAAATGCGCGTCGTGGTGCACGACGTAGGAGATGACAGGGTCGGAACCCATAGCGGATGAGACCGCGTCGGCGACAAGGCCCGGGTAGTAACCGCTCCGCTCGATCGCCGAGAGCATGCCTCCGGCCGAGGCTCTGGTATCCCTCATCCCTCCATCCTGCACCGTCGGACGGCTCTTCCTCACCCACTGGGGCACAGTTCCCGCCCGAACAGCGCGGCGTTCCCGCCGGGGCAGCCCGGCAGGTACGGTCAGGGCCGGCCGCCGGGACCGCCCGGCAGGTACCGCAGGACCACCATCTCCCCCGCCTGGCGCACCTCGGCCAAGTGCATGGGAGCGTGCGCAGACGGCGGCTGCCAGCGGCCGCCGGCCAGCCGCGGCGCGGCCGGGTCGGCGACGAAGAACGGCGCGATCGCCAGCTGGAGCTCATCCGCCAGGCCCGCCGACAGCAGCTCCGCCTGCACGCTGGAGCCGCCCTCCACCATCAGCCGGGACACCCCCCGCCCGGCCAGGTCGGCGAGCATCGCCGCCAGCACCGCGTGCTCGCCGGGCGGTGCGCTGAGCTGCACCACCGTGGCCGCGCCGCCCAGCCGCTCGCGCACCACGGCCGCGGCCGGGCCCGGCACGTACACCAGCCGGGGCACGTCGCCGTCGGTGAAGAACCGGGCGGCCGGGTCGAGGTCACCGCTGCGGCTCAGCGTCACCTTGACCGGCCCCGGCGGCAGCCCCCTGGCCAGCCGCTCGTCCCGGCGGCGGGCCGAGCGGACCAGCAGCCGGGGGTTGTCACGGCGGATGGTCCCGGCACCGACCAGGATCGCGTCGCAGGCGGCCCGCACGGCGTCGACCCGGTCGGCGTCGGCCGCGCCGGACAGCACCAGCCGCCGCGGCGCGGTGTCGTCGATATAGCCGTCCACGGACATCGCCGCCGACAGCAGCACATGCGGCCGGTTCGCCACGCGCGCCTCCTGATCTCCTGGCCCGACCGTACCGCCGCGGCCGGGCCGCGGCGGCTCTACTGTGTGGTGCCATGCCCTGGGCTGGACTGCGGCTGGCGACGACGCTGCTCACCGCGCTGCCGCTGCGCGGGCGCGGCCCCGCGCCGACCCGGCGCACGGCAGCCGCGGCGATGATGTGGGCGCCGGTCATCGGCCTGCTGCTCGGCGCGCTGGCCGCCGCCGTGCTGGAGGTGGCGGTGCGGCTGGCCGGGCTCGGCCCGCTGGCCGGCGCGGTGCTCGCGGTGGCGGCGCTGGCCGCCGCCACCCGGGCGCTGCACCTGGACGGCCTGGCTGACCTGGCTGACGGCCTGGGCAGCCGGGCGCCGGCCGCAGCTGCGCTGGCGATCATGCGGCGCTCGGATATCGGGCCGTTCGGCGTGGTCACCCTGCTGCTCACGGTGCTGGTTCAGGTCACCGCGCTGGCCCGGGCCGCCGCGCTCGGCCGCGGCCCGGCCGCGGTGATCATCGCGGCCGCCGCGGCCCGGCTGGCCATGACCTGGGCCTGCGCCCGCGGCGGTCCGGCCGCGGGCGGCTCGCGGCTGGGCGTGCTGGTGGCCGGGACGGTGCGGCCGGCCGCGGCGGCCGCGCTGACCGCCGTGCTGCTGGCTGCGGCGGCACTGGCCGGCGCGGCGGGCCTGGCGCCCGGCCCGGCCGGGCGCTGGCTGCTGCCGGCCGGCGCGGCGGCCGGGCTGGCGGCCGGCGCGGCGCTGACCCGGCTGGCGGTGCGCCGGCTCGGCGGGATCACCGGCGACGTCCTCGGCGCGGTGGCCGAGATCAGCGCGGCCGCCTGCCTGCTGGTTACCGCGATCCGCTGACCGGCGGCGGCTCAGCCAGGGCGTCGCGCAGCCGCGCGGCGTACTGCGCGGCCTCCTCGTCGCCCGCGTACTTGACCCGCGGCCAGAAGAAGCCGCGCAGCCCGTCTCCCTTGGTCCGCGGCACGACGTGCACGTGCAGGTGCGGGACGCTCTGGCTGACGACGTTGTTCGTGGCCACGAACGTGCCCTGGGCGCTGAGCGCGGCAGGCATGGCCGCGCTGACCCGCTGCACGGCGGCGAAGAACGGGCCGAGCAGCGGGGCGGGCAGGTCGGCCAGCGTCACGTAGTGCGCTCGCGGCACCACCAGCACGTGCCCCTTGAACACCGGCCGGGCGTCCAGGAACGCCATCGTGTGCTCGTCGGCGGCCACCTGGTGGGCGGCGACGGCGCCGCTGGCGATGTTGCAGAACAGGCAGTCGGCCACCCAGGCACGGTAGCGCGCCGCCCGCCGGCCCGGCCATCTGGCTGACAGCCGGCGACCCGGCTGGCCCGGTCCCGGCCGCGGGCGGGCCGGTCAGCCGCGGGAGGGAGCCGGGCCGGCCGCAGGAGGGACGACAGCCCGCCCGGCCGCGCATACGCTGTGGCCGTGTCTGCCGTCTATGCCTGGCTGAGCCGTCACCCCAAGCTGGTCGACGGCGTGCTCGCGCTGCTGCTGCTGCTGCCGGGATCGGGCCTGGTGCTGAACCCCGTGCTGCGCTGGCTCGCGGCAGCCCTGCTGGTCGTGCCGGTCGTGTTCCGCCGCAAGTACCCGGTCGCGGCCTTCGCGGTGGCGGTGTCAGCGGGCGCGCTGCAGGTCGCGGCCGGCATCGGCCCCTACGGCTCGGACCTGGTGATCGTCGTCCTGCTCTACACCCTCGCGGCCTACCGGCCGCGCCGTATCTCGGTAGCCGGCCTGATGATCTGCCTGCTGGGCTCGGTGCTCGCGATCGCGCGGTACGGCGCCCTGCTGCAGATCGGACTGCCGCAGCGGATCTTCGTCGGCGGGATCATGTTCGGCGGATCGTCGCTGGTCGCCTGGGTGCTCGGCGACTCGATGCGGCACCGCCGCGGCTACTACCTCGCGCTGGAGGACCGCGCGAGGCGGCTGGAGGCCGAGCGGGACGCCCAGGCCAAGGTGGCCGCCGCGGCGGAGCGGGCCCGGATCGCCCGCGAGCTGCACGACGTCATCGCGCACAACGTCAGCGTGATGGTGGTGCAGGCGGACGGCGCCCGGTACGTGCTGCGGGCCGACCCGGACCGGGCCGAGGCGGCCGTCGCCGCGGTGTCCCAGACCGGACGGCAGGCGCTGGCGGAGATGCGCCGGCTGCTCGGCGTGCTGCGGTCCGGTGACCAGGGCGCTGATCTGGCCCCGGTGCCCGGCCTGGACCAGCTGCGTGAGCTGCTGGACCAGGCGCGCAGCGCCGGCCTTTCGGTCGGCTTCACGCTGGAGGGCGTCCCGCGGCCGCTGCCGACCGGCGCCGAGCTGGCCGCCTACCGGGTGGTGCAGGAGTCGCTCACCAATACCCGCAAGCACGGCGGCCTGGCCGCGGCAGCCCAGGTGACGCTGCGCTACCAGGCCGAGGCCCTGACCGTGCAGGTCGCCGACGACGGCCTCGGCGCTGCCGCGGTCTCGGACGGAGCCGGCCACGGCCTGACCGGGATGCGCGAGCGGATCGCGATGTACGGCGGCACGGTGGAGGCCGGGCCGCTGCCCGGGGGCGGCTACCGGGTGACGGCCCGGCTGCCGTGCCCGGCGGTGCCGGGCGGGCCGGCTCCCGTCCCGGCACGCGCCCCGGCCGACGCCCGGATTCCGGGCGCCCGTCCGGCCGGCGCTGTGGCGGCCGGGCGGCCGGGACGGCTGGACGGTGCCGCGTGAGCATCCGCATCGCGCTGGTCGACGACCAGGAGCTGGTCCGCGCCGGGTTCCGGATGGTGCTGGACGCGCAGGATGACATGAGCGTGGTCGGCGAGGCCGCCGACGGGGTGGCCGCGGTGGAGCTGGCCCGGCGCCGGGCCGCGGACGTCATGGTGATGGATGCCCGGATGCCGCGGCTGGACGGGGTGGCGGCCACCCGGCAGATCCGCCAGGCCGGAGACCGGCCGCGGATCCTCATGCTCACCACCTTCGACCTGGACGAGTACGCGTTCGCCGCGCTGAAGGCCGGGGCCAGCGGCTTCCTGCTCAAGGACGTGCCACCGGAGGAGCTGCTGTTCGCCATCCGGGCCGTGCACTCGGGTGACGCGGTCGTGGCGCCGTCGACTACGCGGCGGCTGATCGACCAGTTCGCCCCGCTGCTGCCGGCCGGCGCCGCGGGCCCGCCGCCGGAGCTGGCCGGGCTGACCGACCGGGAGCGCGAGGTACTGGCCCAGGTCGCGCAGGGGCTGTCGAACACCGAGATCGCCCAGCGGCTGTTCGTCTCCGAGGCGACGGTCAAGACGCATGTCGGCCGGATCCTGGCCAAGCTGGGCCTGCGCGACCGCGTGCAGGCCGTCGTCTTCGCCTACGAGCACGGGCTGGTGCGCGCCCGCGGTCCGCTGTGACCGGCCGCGGCCCGGCACGTGCCGCCGGTGATCGGTAACACCGGCCGCTAAGGCTGCGAGAATGGCCGCGTGCCGGATACCGACGACGGCCTGCCGCGCGGCTGGCTGCTGCTGATCTACCGGGTGCCGTCCGAGCCGACCCGGCTGCGCGCCTCGGTCTGGCGCAGGATCAAGAGCCTGGGCGCCATCTACCTGCAGAGCTCGACCGCCGCGCTGCCGGCCAGCACGGCCGCCGAGCACGCGCTGCGCAAGCTGCGCAGCGAGATCCTGGCCATGTCCGGCACGGCGGCGCTGCTGTCCTGCGAGGTGCTGGCCGGCGAGCAGGAAGTCCGGGCCGCGTTCCAGGCCGCCCGCAACGACGAGTACGAGGAAATCGTCGACAAGTGCGAGGACTTCCTGGGCCAGGTGCGCAAGGAGTACGAGGCCAGCCATTTCACCTACGCCGAGCTGGAGGAGAACGAGGTCGACCTGGTGAAGCTGCGCAACTGGCTGGCCAGGGTGCGCGAGCGCGACGTCTTCGGCGCGGACGGCCTCGCCCCGGCCGAGCAGGCCCTCGGCCGGTGCGAGGAGTCCCTGGAGGCCTACGCGGCCCGGGTGTACGCCGAGGAGGAGGCAAGCCACTGACCGCTGCGCCCGGCCAGCAGCCCGCGGCTGGTCAGCGGCTCCGGACGGCCCGCCACAGGCTGGCCGGCAGCAGCACGGCCAGCAGCACCGGCAGCAGCCACCAGGCGGCCACGGCGTGCTGGCTGAGCAGGTAGGTCAGTGCCAGGCCGACGACCACGCCGACCGCGACGAGCCAGTCGTCGCCGATGACGAAGTCGTAGACGCCGGCCCCGAAGGCCGGTAGCCGGGTGCCCATCTCAGGCCACCTTCTGCCCGGCGACGGCGGGCGCCGGCGGCCCGCCGGTGCCCGCCGCGGACCGGCGCAGGACCGCCACCAGCCCGAGCCCGAACAGCGCGATCGCCGGGATGAGCACCAGCAGGGCGGCGTCGGAGCCGGGCCAGTGCGCGCCCGCCCCCTCGCCGCCCCAGAACGTGCCGAAGGCGGTCAGCATGATGCCGACGACGAACTTCATCGTGTTCTCCGGCACCCGGGCGAGCGGCGCGCGCACCGCCAGGCCGACCGCGGCGACCAGGATCACCGCGCAGCCGGCTGCGATCGCCGCCAGGCCGACAGCGTGCTGGTTGGTGCCGAAGGTCAGCACGATGAACACCACCTCCAGCCCTTCCAGCAGCACACCCTTGAACGACAGCGTGAAGCCGAACCAGTCCGGCACCAGCCGGGCGCCGCGCCGGGGCGCTGCCGCCGCGGCGGCTACCTGCTCGGCGTAGATCTTGTCCTCGTCGTGCAGCGACTTCAGCCCGCTGGCCCGCAGGACCGCCTTGCGCAGCCACTGCAGCCCGAAGATCAGCAGCAGCGCGCCGACGACCAGCCGCAGCCCGCGAAGCGGGATCGCCGACACGGCCGGGCCGAGCACGGCCACGATCACAGCGAGCACGGCGAGGGCGGCGGCTATGCCGGTCCCGGCCGACCGCCAGTCCCGGCTGGTGCCGGCGGCCAGCACGATCGTCGTCGCCTCCACGGCCTCGACCACGCAGGCCAGGAATACCGCGAGGAACAGCGCTCCTGTTCCGGCTCCCACCACGCCTCCTCAGTGCTGTCCGACAGTGCTGTCCGACGGGGGAAGTGCCCGGGCTATTACCGAGTTAGGCACAGGTTAATTCTAACGGCTGTCATGAACGAAACATGACTGCTGTTCGACCCGGGCGGCTGCCACGTCTTCGCGGCGGACGGCGCCGGGCGCGACCAGGCCACCCGAAGCTCGCCCGGCCGGGCCTGCGAGCGGGCTGGCCCGTGGCCGCCCCGGTGCTGGCCGCGGCCCGGCCGGGTGCCGGGCATGCGGCCAGCGCCCCGCATCGGCGCGCGCGGCCAGGCACTAGGCTTCAGACCGTGACAGTCACCCTCGAGAGCAGCCAGGCACCGGTATCCGACGTAACGGCAGACGCGATCATCATCGGGGTGGCGCGCGGGCCAGACGGACCGGAGCCCGCCCCCGGCGCTGAGGACGTCAACCGGGCCCTCGGCGGCGGCCTCGCCGGTACGCTCGCCGCACTCGGCGCGACCGGCCGGGCCGGCGAGGTGACCAAGATCGCCTCCGGCGGGCAGCTCAGCATCCCGCTCGTCGTCGCCGTCGGCATCGGCCCGGCGGACGGCCCGGCCGCCGACGCCGAGACGCTGCGCCAGGCGGCCGGCACGGGCGTCCGCTCCCTACTGCGCGGCCAGCCCCGGCGGATCGCCCTGGCCCTGCCGGCCAGGGATCCCGCCGAGGCGGAGGCGGTCGCGCTCGGCGCCCTGCTCGGCGGCTACGTGTTCGGCCGGTACCGCACCGGCTACCGGGACCAGGCCGACGGGCTGCACGCCCCGGCCGGGCTGACGCTGCTGACCGCCGATCCCGGCGGCGCCGCCGCGGCGCGGCGGGCGCAGATCCTGGCCGATGCCGTGACCCTGGTCCGGGACCTGGTCAACACCAGCCCGGCGCACCTGTACCCGGAGACCTTCGCCGCCGAGGCTGAGCGCGTCGCGCGGGACGCCGGCCTGCAGGTCGAGGTAACCGACGACAAGGCCCTGGCCGACGAAGGCTACGGCGGCATCACCGGGGTCGGCCAGGGGTCGGTGCACCCGCCCCGGCTGGTCCGGCTCGCCTACACCAGCCCCGCGGCCACTGCCACCGTCGTGCTGGTGGGCAAGGGCATCACGTTCGACTCCGGCGGACTGTCGCTCAAGCCGCCGAAGTCGATGGAGACGATGAAGAGCGACATGGGCGGGGCCGCGGCCGTGCTCGCCGCGCTGCAGGCCATCGCCGCCCTCCGGCCGGAGGTCAACGTGGTCGGCTACCTGCCGCTGGCGGAGAACATGCCCGGCGGCCGCGCGCAGCGCCCGTCGGACGTGATCACGATCTACGGCGGCAAGACCGTCGAGGTGCTGAACACCGACGCCGAGGGCCGGCTGGTGATGGCCGACGCACTGTCCCGGGGCGCCGCCGACGACCCGGCGCTGATGATCGACGTGGCGACGCTGACCGGCGCGCAGCTGGTGGCGCTCGGCCCGCGGATCTTCGGCGTGATGGCCAACGACGACGCGGTCCGGGACTCGGTCGTGGCTGCCGCCCGGCGCGCGGGCGAGGCCGCCTGGCCGATGCCGCTGCCCGAGGAACTGCGCAAGGGCCTGGACTCAGCCGTCGCCGACGTGGCGAACGTGGCCGGGGACCGGAACGGCGGCATGCTGGTGGCCGGGCTGTTCCTGCGGGAATTCGTCCCGGCCGGGACGCGCTGGGCTCACCTGGACATCGCCGGCCCCTCCTTCCATGAGGGCGAGCCCTACGGGTACACGGCCGCGGGCGGAACAGGCGCAGCCGTGCGGACGCTGGTGCAGGTAGCGCTGGACGTCGCCGACGGCCGGCGGTAAGAGCGGGAAGACTACGAGAGCACAGGGGCAGCCCGGTCGCTGACCGCCGGCCGCCCCGGCAGCGGAAGAAGGGGCAGTTCTGTGACTGACGGCGACTACGACATCGTCATACTCGGCGGCGGCAGCGGCGGCTACGCCTGCGCGCTGCGCGCGGCCGAGCTGGGCAAGCGGGTCGCACTCATCGAGCGGGACAAGGTGGGCGGCACCTGCCTGCACCGCGGCTGCATCCCGACCAAGGCGCTGCTGCACGCGGCCGAGATCGCCGACCACGCCAAGGACGGCGCCGTCTTCGGGGTGCGCACCAGCTTCGACGGCGTCGACATGCCCGGGGTCAACGCCTACAAGGACAAGGTGGTCACCCGGCTGTGGAAGGGCCTGACCGGCCTGATCGCCAGCCGCCACATCGACGTCATCGAGGGCGAGGGCCGGCTGGAGTCGCCGACCAGCGTCCGGGTCGGCGACTCGGTCATCAGCGGCGCCCACGTGGTGCTGGCCACCGGATCGCAGGCGCGCAGCCTTCCCGGGCTGCAGATCGACGGCCAGCGGGTCATCACCAGCGACCACGCGCTGGCGCTGGACCGGGTCCCGGCCTCGGCGGTGATCCTCGGCGGCGGCGTGATCGGCGTCGAGTTCGCCAGCGTGTGGCGCTCGTTCGGGGCCGAGGTCACGATCGTGGAGATGCTGCCGCACCTGCTGCCGCCCGAGGAGGAGTCCAGCTCCAAGCTGATTGAGCGGGCGTTCCGCCGCCGCGGCATCGGCTACAAGCTCGGCGCCAGGTTCGAGGCAGTCAAGGAGACCGACTCCGGGGTCACGGTGACGCTGGAGGGCGGCACCGCCATCGACGCGGAACTGCTGCTGGTGGCCGTCGGCCGCGGGCCGGTCTCCGCCGGGCTCGGGTACTCCGAAGCCGGCGTGCAGGTCGACCGCGGCTTCGTGCTGGTCGACGAGTACTGCCAGACCAGCGTCCCGACGATCTCCGCGGTCGGCGACCTGACCCCGGGCCTGCAGCTGGCCCACGTGGGCTTCGCCGAGGGCATCCTGGTGGCCGAGCGCCTGGCCGGGCTGCGCGTCACGCCGATCGACTACGACGGCGTGCCCCGGGTGACCTACTCCGACCCCGAGGTCGCCTCCGTCGGCATCACCTCGGCGACCGCCGCGGCTCGCGGGATCGAGACCGCCGAGGTCACCTACGACCTGGCCGGCAACGGCAAGAGCCAGATCCTGCAGACGCAGGGCGCGGCGAAGGTCATCGCCGTCGCCGGCGGCGGCCCGGTGCTCGGCGTGCACCTGGTCGGGGCGCGAGCCGGCGAGCTGATCGCGGAGGGGCAGCTGATCTACAACTGGGAGGCCGTCCCGGCGGATGTGGCCCAGCTGATTCACCCGCACCCGACCCAGTCCGAGGCCATCGGCGAGGCGCACCTGGCCCTGGCCGGCAAGCCACTCCACTTCCACTCATGACCGTCAGCCCGGCCCCCAGCCCGCGGTAGCTCCGGTCCCCGTTCCCTGCCGCAGGCCGATTCAACGAAGGAGCAGACCACGCCATGTCGGTCTCCGTATCCATGCCACAGCTTGGCGAAAGCGTCACCGAGGGCACCGTCACGCGCTGGCTGAAGCGGGAGGGCGAGCACGTCGAGGCCGACGAGCCGCTGCTGGAGGTGTCCACCGACAAGGTGGACACCGAGATCCCCTCCCCTGTCTCCGGGGTGGTCCGCGGCATCACCGTGGCCGAGGACGAGACCGTCGCGGTGGGCGCCGAGCTCGCGGTCATCGACGAGGACGGCACCGCGGGCGCGACAGGCGGCGCCAGCGCCAGCCAGGACGGCGCGGCCGAGCAGGCCGCCGCACCGCCGACCGCGCCCGAGCCAGCCGCGGCCCAGGAGGCACCGGCCGCCGCGGCGGCCGGCGGCGGCTACGGGTCCGACAGCGGCTACCCGGCCGACAGCGGCTACCCGGCCGCGGCCGGGGCCGGGGCCGGCTACCAGCCGCCCGCGCCGCCCCAGCCCGCTGCCCCCCAGTCCGCCAGCCAGTATCAGGCGCCCTACCAGGAGCCCGGCTACCAGCAGCAGCCCGGGTACCAGCAGCAGCCCGGGTACCAGCAGCAGCCCGGCGGCTACCAGGCGCCGTATCCGCAGCAGGGTTACCAGCCGCCGGCGCCGCCCGCTCCCCCGGTGCAGGCCGCCCAGCCGGCCGCTGCGGCCCCCGCCGGACAGCCCAGCGCCGACGCGGAGAGCCTGGCCGACGGGACCGAGAGCCCGTACGTGACCCCGCTGGTGCGCAAGCTGGCAGCCGAGCATGGGATCGACCTGGCCTCGGTCACCGGGACCGGCGTAGGCGGCCGGATCCGCAAGCAGGACGTGCTGGACGCAGCCCGGGCACGCGGCGGCGCGCCGGGCGCGGGCCCGGCCCTGCCGGCTGCCGCCCAGCCCGCTGTCTCCCCGCCGTTCGCGGCGCAGCCGTTCGCGGCGCAGCCGCCTGCCGGTCCGGCGCCTGCCGCTCCGGCCTCGGCCAGCGAGCAGCCGCCCGCCCGCTCGCCGATCGTGCCGTCGCAGCTGCGCGGCACCACCGAGCGGCTGTCCCGGCCCCGGCAGGTGATCGCCCAGCGGATGGTGGAGTCCCTGCAGACCTCCGCCCAGCTCACGACGGTGGTCGAGGCGGACGTCACCACCATCGCGCGGCTGCGCGAGCGGGCCAAGGCGGCATTCGAGGCCCGCGAGGGCGTCAAGCTGTCCTTCCTGCCGTTCTTCGCGCTGGCCACCGTCGAGGCCCTGAAGGTGCACCCTACCCTCAACGCGGTGCTGGACACCGCCAGCGGCCAGGTCACCTACCACGACGCCGAGCACCTGGGCATCGCGGTGGACACCGAGCGGGGGCTGATGGTGCCGGTGATCCGCAACGCCGGCGACCTGAACATCGGCGGCCTGGCCCGCAAGATCGCTGACCTGGCCGGGCGCACCCGGGCCGGGCAGGTCAGCCCGGACGACCTGTCCGGCGGCACGTTCACGCTGACCAACACCGGCAGCCGGGGCGCGCTGTTCGACACGCCGATCATCAACCAGCCGCAGGTCGGGATCCTCGGTACCGGCACGGTCGTCAAGCGCGCCGTGGTGATGGAGGACCCGACGCTCGGCGAGGTGATCACGGTGCGCTCCATGGTCTACCTGGCGCTCACCTACGACCACCGGCTGGTGGACGGCGCGGACGCAACCCGTTTCCTGATGACCCTCAAGGGCCGGCTGGAGGAAGGCGCGTTCGAGACCGAGCTTGGGCTGTAACCGAGCCGGACCGGGCCGTTCCGGCCGCCGGTCACCCTGACGTGACCGGCGCCGACAGCGGGCAGGAACTACACCCGGGCCTGCCCGGCAGCCGGCCGGGCGTGCCCGGCGGTGGCGGCGCGGACCCGCGGCCGTCCGCTGTTCTGCAGGTCGGAGGTGCTGCGTGACAGCAGTGGCGATAACCGGATCATCCGGGCTGATCGGCAGCGCGCTGGCCGGCTCACTGGCCCGTGACGGCAACCAGGTCATCCGGCTGGTGCGCGGGGCGGCCCGGGACGGCGGCGAGGTGCGCTGGGACCCGCAAGCCGACGACGGCCTGGACCCGGCCGCGCTGAACGGGGTGACCGCGGTCGTGCACCTGGCCGGAGCGCCGATCGCCGAGGGCCGGTGGACCCCGGCGCGCAAGGAGGAACTGCGCGCCAGCCGCATCCAGGGCACGCACGCCGTGGTCCGGGCGATGGCGGCCGCCGGGCCGGGCGGGCCGCGGGTGCTGCTGTGCGGCTCAGCGATCGGCTGGTACGGCGACACCGGCGACCAGCCGGTGGACGAGAGCGCCCCGGCAGGCCCGGGCTTCCTCGCCGACCTGGTCCGGGACTGGGAGGCAGCCGCCGGGCAGGCGCGCGAGTCGGGCATCCGGGTGGTGAGCCTGCGTACCGGGATCGTGCTGAGCCGCCAGGGCGGGATGCTCGGGCGGCTGCTGCCGCTGTTCCGGCTGGGGCTCGGCGCCCGGCTGGGCGGCGGCGGCCAGTACATCAGCTGGATCACGCTGACCGACGAGGTGCGCGCGATCCGGTTCCTGCTCGGCGAGGCGGCCATCGACGGCCCGGTCAACCTGACCGCGCCTCAGCCGGTGACCAACGCCGAGTTTACCGCCGCCCTGGCCGGCGAGCTGGGCCGCCCGGCACTGCTCAGGGTCCCGGGCGGGCTGCTGCGCGCGGGCCTGGGCGAGGTGTCCAGCGAGCTGCTCAGTGGCGCCCGGGTGCTGCCGCAGCGGCTGACCGAGGCCGGATTCGAGTTCCGCCATCCGGACCTGCGCAGCGCACTGGCCGCCGAGCTGGCTGGCGGCCAGCCCGCCGCCTGACACAGCTGGCCTGGCACAGCTGGCCTGATACGCCTGGTCAGCGCAGGTCGGCGGGTGCCCCGCCGGGGCTGTGGCCGGGTTTCTCGCCGCCGTGGCCTGGCTGGAGGCCGCCCGGGCCAGTCGCCGGCCAGCCCGGCTCGCCGCCGTCCGGACCCGGGAACAAGTCCAGCAGGTGCTCGACGGACGCGGCGCCGATCAGCGGCGTCCGGCGCAGCGACTGCACCTCGCCGGGCAGGCCCTCCAGCAGCCGGATCCGGTTCAGGTTCAGCCGCAGCAGCCGCCGCGCCGCAGCAGTCGCCAGCGCCGCGAGCGGCAGCTCGATGATCAGGGCCGTCGCCAGGCTCACCCAGAACCCGCTCGTTCGCGCATCCAGCACGACGTCGAACCAGGCGTCGCAGCACAGCAGCGTGGCCAGCACGATCAGGCAGATGACCAGGAGCTGCCGGCGTCGCCAGGCCGCCCAGCCGGTCGCCGCGAACGCGATCAGCAACGCCACGTCAAAGCCCACCCAGGCACCGCGCCATCCGCCAGACCGGTAGTAGCGAGGCAGTGTCACCGCCAGCACGCCGATCCAGGCCGCCAGCACGATGCAGCACACCACGATGAACGCCAGCATCAGCGCCCGCCTGCGGCCGCTGCGGACCGGACCGGGGTCCAGGTCCGTCTCGGCCAGCCGAGCCAGCACGCGGGTCAGCTCCAGGCGCTCTGCCGGGCTCAGGTTCCGGATTTCCTCCTCCGACAGCACCCGCTCACCTCCCTGTTCCCCATAGCCTTCCCCGCCCCGGCCGCATTCCCGCTGATAATGCGCCGGGAATAGGCTGAGGAGCATGACAGGCACGCTGGTCTTCAGCCGCGCCGGGCTCGGCGCTGACGCGATCGACTATCAGCAGGCCTGGGATCTGCAGCGGGCGCTGCACGAGCGCCGGGTGCGGGACGAGATCCCGGACGCCTGCCTGCTGCTGGAGCACCCGCCGGTGTACACCGCGGGCCGGCGGACCGATCCGCTGGACCGGCCGTTCGGGGACCCGGGCGCGCCAGTGCTCGACGTGGACCGCGGCGGGAAGATCACCTGGCATGGCCCGGGCCAGCTGGTCGGCTATCCGATCGTGCGGCTGGGCGAGCCAGTGGACGTGGTCGCCTACGTGCGTGCCATCGAGCAGGCGCTGATGGGAGTCTGCGCGGGCTTCGGCGTCACGGCTGAGCGGGTGAAGGGCCGCAGCGGGGTCTGGGTCCGCGGCGCGGACGGAGCGCCCGACCGTAAGGTCGCCGCCATCGGCATCCGGGTGGCGCGCGGCGTGACCCTGCACGGCTTCGCCCTGAACTGCGACTGCGACCTGTCCTGGTACGACCGC
Source organism: Streptosporangiaceae bacterium (assembly GCA_052143655.1). Lineage (GTDB taxonomy): Bacteria > Actinomycetota > Actinomycetes > Streptosporangiales > Streptosporangiaceae > CAVSUR01. Next base: position 45,719 of record JBKQSL010000317.1, read on the forward strand.
ATCGTGCCGTGCGGTATCCGGGACGCGACCGTGACCACGCTCAGCGCCGAGGCCGGCCGGCCCGTCACCGTGCCTGAGGTGATCGCGCCGGTGATGCGCGAGCTGGCGGCGGTACTGCAGGCAGGCGAGACATGGCTGGACGACAGCCTGGCCGCCCTGGCGGGCCAGGCACCCGCCAGGGCGGCTGCGGGCGAGCCGGCTGCCGGCCACCGGGCCGCGGCCGGGCGGACTGCGGTCAGCTAGCCGCCTGCTAGGCCCGCGGCAGGTAGGCGACCGTGCCCGCGGCGCGGGCGTCCAGCCCGCCGCGCACCCTCCTGCGCTGGTAGGGCGGCAGGCAGCGGGCCAGCTCAGCCGGGTCGGCGAACTGCCAGTCATCGAGTTCCTCGACCTGCAGGACGATGCCGCTGCCGTCGGCCAGCGTGCCGCCGTCGAAGACGAACGACAGCATCGGCCGCAGCTCCGGCCCGAGCGGCTGAGCCCAGTCGATGGCCAGCAGCCGCCCTGGCTGCACTGGCAGGCCGATCTCCTCCAGCACCTCGCGGGCGCAGCCGACGTGCGGCGGCTCGCCGTGCTCGCAGATGCCGCCCGGCAGCGACCAGTGATCCCGGTAGTTCGGCTTGACTAGCAGCGGCCACCCGGCCGTGCTCGTGATCAGCGCTGCCGCCGAGACGACCACCGACGGCAGCCCGGTGAACCAGGTCTCGTGGTCGGTGAACTGGGTGGTCATTGCCCGCTGCGGCGGCCGGCCGCCGTCAGGTCGGAGAGGTAGCCGTCCAGCTCGGCCGCCGGCACGCTGGCCTGGTCACCGCTGACCATATCTCGCGCCGTCACCGTGCCCGCCGCCGCCTCGGTCCGGCCGTAGATCAGGCAGTACCGCGCGCCCTGGTCGCTGGCCCACTTCAGCTGCCGGCCGAGCTTGCCGGAGCTGCCGAGGTAGACGCCCGCCCGCAGGCCCGCCGACCGGGCGGCAGCGGCCAGCGCGAAGGACTGCCCGGCCAGCTCGTCGCCGAGCCGGGTGACGGCCAGATCCAGCCGGGTGTGCTCGGCGGCCGGGCCGCCGGACAGCAGCAGCACGATGCGCTCGATCCCGAGCGAGCCGCCGGTCGCGGGCGTGTCCGGGCCGCCAAGCTGCTCGATCAGGTGGTCGTACCGGCCGCCGCCGCCCAGCGACCCGGGCACTCCGGTAGCGGTGACCTCCCAGATCGGGCCGGTGTAATAAGACAGGCCGCGCACCAGCCGGGGCGAGAACCAGACCCGCTCCGGCGGCAGCAGCGGCCCGGCCAGGTCCAGGACCTGCCTGACCTCGTCCAGCCCGGCCAGCCCGGTCGCGCTGCCGCGCAGCGCCTCGCGGACCCGGTCGGCCGCGTCGGCCGCCCCGACCACATCCACGAGCTCGCCGGCGGTCGACTCCGGCAGGCCCCGGTCGGCCAGTTCCGCCGCCACGTCAGCGGGCTTCTGCTTGTCCAGCTTGTCCAGGGTGATCAGGACGCCGGGCCCGAGCTCGGCGGGCACGCCGAACGCCTCGAGCAGGCCCGCCAGCAGCCGCCGCGAGTTGAGCTGGATCCCGAACCCGGCCACGCCCACCTCGCTGAGCACATCGTGCACCGCGCAGATCACCTCGGCGTCGGCCAGCGGCGAGCTGGAGCCGAGCGTGTCCACGTCGCACTGGGTGAACTCGCGGTAGCGGCCCTTGCCCGGCCGGTCGGCCCGCCACACCGGGCCTATCGAGTACCGCTTGTACGGCGCGGGCAGCTGGCTGCCGTAGGCCGCGGCCACCCGGGCGAGCGGCACGGTCATGTCATAGCGCAGTGCCAGGTCGGCCTCGCCGGACGCCTCATGCTCACCGCGGCGCAGGATCTTGAAGATGAGCTTGTCGCCCTCATCGCCGTACTTGCCGAGCAGCACGTCCAGCCGCTCGAACGCGGGGGTCTGCAGCGGCTCAAAGCCGTACCGGGCGAATACGCCGCGGACCACGGCGAATATGCGCTCCCGGTGCTCGAAGTCCGCGGCCAGGAAGTCGCGGGTACCGGAGGGAGGATCAAACTGCGTTGGCATGGGGACCATGTTTCCCGACTCCGGGCATGCTCGTCACATCGGGCCGGTGACAGCGTGTCGGGCCGGCCGCGACCGTCGGTCCCGAAAGCCCGGCGCGGTGTCCTGGTATACCGGGAACATGCCCGCCGACTCGCTGCCGGACCAGATGCGCGACGCCGCCCGGGCGCTGCTCGCGGAACTCGGCGAGGCGCAGCGCGCCCAGGCGGCCCAGCCGTTCGCCGACACGGCTGCGCGGCGCTGGCTGGAGTACCGGCCGCGGCCCCGGCCGGGCGCGTGCCTGGCGGAGCTGAGCGTCAGCGGGCGCAAGGCCGCGCACCGGCTGCTGGCCACCGGGCTCAGCGAGCACGCCTACGCCCAGGCGATGGCGATCGTCTCGCTGGAAGAGGTACTGG
>JBKQSL010000318.1:0-4599 GCA_052143655.1 Streptosporangiaceae bacterium
CCGGCGTCACGGCAGCCGTTACATCATCACCGCCGGGCAAGGCACATTCCGGGGCAGTGTCCACGTCGAATGTGCCCGGCCGGAACATACCACCGCCCAGATCTGCAGATCAGGCCGACGGAGGCCAGGGTCTTGTCCATACCCGAGATCGTGACATGCCGGCGGCTCCGGCACCTCACCCAGCCGGGGGTGACACCACCCGGGTGACGGCAGCCACGCAAGACCTGACCGTCATTTGACCGTCGTTCTGGACGTCGCTGACCGGCACGCAGCCGCACGGACCGGCCCTAGATGGCAGGTCAGGCGGACCCCAGGGCGGTATTCGTTGAACATGCTGGTGATCGCGATGCTGTGGCTGGCATCAGCGGGGCGTGGCCGGGTCGTGTCGGTGGCTACCTGTCGCGAGTGCCCGTTCCTGCCGAGGTGGCGCTGATCGCCGGGCTGAGCTAGACGGTGCGCACGCGGGCGCTATGCCCGTTCCGGCGGGGCCATGCAGGTGTCAGACTGGATGACGGCGAGAGGTGAGATCATGAGCGTCGCGCTGGTAGAACACACCGGGCCATGGACAGCCGATGATGTCGAGGCGCTGCCCGATGCCGGTGACCATGCCCGCTTCGAGGTCTACGAGGGTGGGGTACTTGTCGTGAGCCCGGCGCCGGGAGTGGGCCATCAACGGGCGTCCTACTGGCTGCATCGCGCTCTCGCCCACGCGGCCATCGCCGCAGGCGCGGACGTTGAGGTGCTGGAAGCGGTTAACGTGACACTGCCCGGCGGCAAGCTTCTGGTGCCTGACGTCGTGGTCGTGGCCGCCGAAGCAGTCGATGAGATGACCACGAGGCTTCCCTGCGCGGCGGTGCTGGCCGTGGTCGAGGTTGTCTCCCCGTCCACGGTGTCGATGGACCGGGCGATCAAGCCGGTCATGTACGCGGAAGCAGGAATACCTGTCTACTGGCGTGTGGAGCTGCATGACACGCCGAGGATTGTTGCCTGCTCCCTGAGCCGCGGCCGGTATGTCACCCGCACCACGCTCGTTGCGGGGACCCCGGGCCGGATCACCAGGCCTTTCGCGGTCGAGCTGGACCCAGCTGACCTGACGCGCCGCACCGCCTGAAGCGGGCGAACCCACACTGAGCAGCCCTTTTCCTGCTCTGGTGCTCGGCGACTTCCAGAGCAGTCACGCCGCAGCGAGTCGACAGTCGGAAGCGGGCTACGTCGATTGGCGGCATTACATTCAGTGATGCAGGAGGCAAGGAGAACGCGCGCCGAGCCGATCTGCGCGGTGACGTGCACCTTCCGGCGCCATCGTGATGAGCGCAGAACTGGCTGGTCTGCGCGCGCCGCCGACAGCAGGGTCGCTGAGCCAAGGACCCTGCTGGAAGCGAAACGCGTGAGCCTGATGTGTCGCTGCTGGTTGGGTTTGTTATTCCGGCGGCAGCGAGCGCAGGCCCGCGCGAGTGGCCTGGCTGGCCAGGCGGTCCCGGACAGCGCGGCGGGCCCGCTCCAGGTAGGCGGGATCGTGGTAGAGGTGGTAGTACCAGTTCGCGGACAGGAGAGCGGCCTCGAGCTCGAAGGCGAGCTGCTGCGGGTCGGTGCTGGTTTCCAGCTCGGCTGCTGCCTGCGCGTCCCCGGCGGAGCGCTCGAGGGTGTCCATCCACTGGGCCTGGCACTCGGCGATCCGGTCGCGGACCGGGCCCGGGGCCTTGGCGTCGAATTCGGCCATCGCCGAGGCGAAGAAGCATCCGCCGGGGAACACGCCGCGGTCGAGGTAGGACAGGAACGACTCGCACAGCGCGTGCAGCCGGCGGATGCCCGGGTTCGCGGCCAGCGCCGGCTCGATGACCTCTCGCACGTAACGTTGCCGGGCTTCCTCGATGGTGGCCAGCTGGAGGTCCTGCTTGGAGCCGAAATGGGCGAACAGGCCGCTCTTGCTCATCGATAGCTCGGCGGCCAGCCGGCCGACAGTCAGGCCGTCGAGGCCGTCGACGGAGGCCACGTCCGCGGCGGTCGCGAGGATGGCCTGTCTGGTCTTGGCCCCGTGGCTGGTTTCCGCCGGCATGCGGCTATATTAGCACGAACGATCGTGCTAATTTGAGGTTGTCGGCATCCCAGCCGGCTGTCTGGAGGAAGGGGCACGGCTATGCCGTTCGTCAACGTCAAGGTCATCGAGGGAGTCTTCTCTCCTGACCAGAAGCAGGACATGGTGCGCCGGCTGACCGACGCCATGGTCGAGATCGAGGGCGAGAACATGCGGCCGGTCACCTGGGTGGTCGTCGAGGAAGTCAAGAGCGGCGACTGGGGCATCGCCGGCAATCCGCTGACCACCGCGGACGTGAAGGCCCTCGCTGCCGGCCAGCCGGTCGGCTAGCCATCACCGGGTCCTCCGCGCCAGGACGTCATGTATGACGTGATCGTGGTCGGCGCCCGCTGCGCCGGGGCGCCGCTGGCCATGCTGCTGGCGCGTGCCGGGCACAAGGTCGCCCTGGCCGACCGCGCGTCGTTCCCGAGCGACACCATGTCCACGCATTTCCTGTGGCAGCGCGGCGCGGCCCGGCTGAAAGCCTGGGGACTCCTCGGACGGCTGCAGGCATGCGGCTGCGCGCCGATCCGTCAGATCACCTTCGACGTCGGGCCGGTGCAGCTGACCGGCATCGGCCCGGCCGTCGACGGTGTCGCAGAAACGTACTGCCCGCGGCGGACCGTACTGGACGCGCTGCTGGCCGAGGCAGCCGCCGAGTCCGGCGCGGAGCTGATCGACGGCTTCGTGGTCGGAGACCTGCTGTGGTCCGACGGCAGGGTGGCGGGCGTGCGCGGCCACAATTCGGGGTTGCCCGCGCAGTCGTCGCTGCCAGCCAGGCTCGTCGTCGGCGCCGACGGCCTGCACTCAACCGTCGCACGGAAGGCTGCCGCACGCGCCTACCGCAGCCATCCCCCGCTCACCGCGGTCTACTACTCCTACTGGAGCGGGATCAGCCATCTCGGCGCGTCCTTCCATGCCCGGCCCGGCCGCCTGATCCTGACCTGGCCCACCAACGACAACCTGACGTGCATCTACGTCGCCTGGCCCCATCAGGAGTTCCGTCAGGTGCGCACGGACATCGAAGGCAGCTTCCACGCCGCGCTGAAGCTCGTTCCCGGATTGCACGAGGCCGTCGAGTCCGGACGCCGGGACCAGCGCTTCGCCGGCACCGGCGACCTGCCCAACCTGTACCGGGAATCGGCAGGACCGGGATGGGCACTCGCCGGCGACGCCGGGCACCACAAAGACCCATCCACCGGCATGGGGATCTCCGACGCCTTCCTCGCCGCCGACCTGCTAGCCGACGCCATCCACGACGGGCTCGCCGGGCGCCAGCCCATGGACGCCGCGCTTGCTGGCTATCAGCACCGACGCGACCGGCTAACGGCCAACGGATTCGAACTGACCCTGGCCACCGCCAGGCTCGCGGCGCTCCCGGCCCGCCACGAGGCCATCTACCGGGCGGCAGCAGAACAACCCGACCTGGCCAGCCAGATCTTCGGCGTCCTCGGCGGATCCATCCCCATCGCAGACGTCTACTCCGACACGCATATCCAGGCAGCACCAACGCAACGCTGAACGCCAGGCTCGCCCACGTGACATCGGCGATCCGCGATGGACCGGCGCCGGGCCGGTGACACACGCCCGACGAAGCCCGTCGCGCGCTGCAGCCTGACGAGCCGCCGGTACATGCCAGACCCGGCGTGCAGATCTGGAAAATCTGTGCGGCACCGCCACAGCGGGCTGCACAGACTCTGGCCGCGCCGAGTCGGCAGGGAGGATGTGGATAGTGCTTCCGGCCCTGCTTCCGTGGTTTGCCCTGGTGGGGGCGTAGGATCCGGAGCACTGGGTCCCGGCCTGACCTCCGAATCGGCCGGCGCCGCTCGGGTTGTCTTGAGATCGACCTGTCGGCCGGGCCCCAGGTTTTCAGGCACCTGCCGGCGCTGCCGGCCTGATCTGCCTGGCCTGGGCAAGAGGCCAGGGTTCACAGATCGGCGGCCAGCGGGTGCGTGCCATCCCTCAACCACAGAAAGGGATGACAGTGACCATCGTAGAGACTCGCGCCGTCACCGGGGGCGTGGACACCCATGCTGACACGCATGTGGCCGCCGCGCTGGATCCCATCGGCGGGCTGCTCGGCGTGCAGGAGTTCCCGGCCACGGCGGCCGGCTATGCCGGCCTGCTGGGGTGGCTGGGCGGGTTCGGGACGGTGTGCCTGGTCGGCATCGAGGGGACCGGCAGCTACGGCGCGGGCCTGGCCCGCCACGTCAGCGCGGCTGGTGTCCGGGTCGTCGAAGTGGACCGCTCTGACCGGCAGGACCGCCGCCGCCAGGGTAAGTCCGACTCGGAGTTCGGTCTCGTTCGGGCAGCCCATGATTTGGGCAACCTATTCGTATCCGTCGGCCATGAAGGCCCTTGCGGCAGCCCGTTGGGTTTCCACGATTAGAAGATGAAGTACCGATGCCTGCGCGGCATCCCAGCGGGTTGTCATCGGAGCTGGCTGCTGAGGAAGGAGTGCAGGTGGGCGCCGAGGGCTTCGGAGTCCGTGACTGCGCCGTGGATGTAGGTGGAGGCGCGGGTGC
>JBKQSL010000319.1:0-3239 GCA_052143655.1 Streptosporangiaceae bacterium
CGACAAGCGGGCCGCGAGCGCCTCTGTGACCATCTGAAGGTCGTCCACCAGCAGCAGCCGCAGGACTTCCATGGCGTTACTCTGCGGTAGGTTGTCCGGGCTTGTCCTCATCCACTTGGACGACTCCCCCTCGCCCGGATGGCGGGGATAGCGCTGTTTGCAGGGATCGGTTCCGGGCGGCAAGTTACCCGGCAAGCAGGGGCAAAGGTCCTGGCAGCGGGGTCCATCGGGCCGTGGCAGGCAGTGCAGCCAGTGCCTAGGCTCGGTACGGTCGGCAGGCGCGCCGGCACCCTGCCCGGCGTGCCGCCCGCCAGCCCGACCAGGCCAGGGAGGCGAGGCATGGACGCGTTGAACTCGCTGGGGGCCTCATTCATCGACGCGGAGGATACAGCTGGGCGAAGACGGGCTCGATGATCGCGGAGCGCTGCTTGTACAGGGCCTTGCCCTCGGGGTTGTCCAGGCGGGCGGTCATGGCCTGCCAGCCGGGCAGGCTGCTGGCGGGCGCGGGCCGTCGCGCAGCCGGCCGGCCTGGCGGGCTTCGCGGGTGATGGCCACGTACAGCTCGGCCTCGCAAATAAGGGCTCCTGGGACGGCGTGGACTAGACATTAAACGCCTACCAGGAGCTCCCGCCACGGGCAAACCACTGCACGCCACCCAGAAAAACCACAAGTCAAGACATCTTTGCGACTCGAAAAGCCCTAAGTCCGTGGTGTTGTGCCAGTGCCCTGCCAGGCCCATGCGGCCACCCCGCGAAGCCACTCCCAACCTGTGCTACCGGGCCGTTTCGCAAGATCCGGCGAACCCCGAAAGTGCGAAACTCAAGCTAGCTGCCGGTCCATCCAGATGCAATATGCACCCTCCTTCACACTATTTGATCCGTCTCATTACGCTTCAGGTACACCATCGGCGCAAGATCGGGGTCACACGCCAACACGAGACGGGGGTCTCATGCGAAAAGTCATGCTCACCGGGATTATTTCTGCCCTATTAGCGATTTTTTTGCCGGCATCAGCGGTAATGGCGGCCACGACCCCGGGCAGGGCGCTTGTCGCGGCCGGGGCGGTCACCAGCGCCGGGCAGCCGGTCCCGGGCGCGGTGGTGCGCCTGTACGCATGGCCGTCCGGCCAGGTACTAGACAGCCTGCGGCACGGCCAGGCAGTACCCCGCACCCTGCTCGCCACGACCACCGCGAGCCCATCGGGCGCCTACTCGCTGTCGGTGCCGCGCGCGACGCTGCGGACAGTGGCCGTATCCAGCGGAAACGCCAACCTCGAAGTAGACGCGGGCACTGGCTCACGGTTCTTCACCGCCAACACCACCCAGCCCAAAGCGGCCAGCGTCGACATCAGCAGCCGCTCACGTGCCCTGACGGACGCCCCTGACTATTGCACCGGCTGGCTTTTCCAGCACCAGCTGGATCGGGACTGGGGGACTGTGGGCGGGACCTACATCTGGCCGCGCGCCACCGGTGCGACCTCCACGTTCTCCTACACCCAGGGCCAGTCCAGCACGCTCGGCATCGGAGAGTCAGGATCAGGTGACTATGGCACCTTCGGCGTCGCCGGCACAGAATCCGTGTCGTCGACCGGCACCGTGGGCTTCCCGGGGGGAGCGGCACGGGATAACTGGGAATGGCAATCACAATGGAGGACTGCGCTCTACAAAGATAGCTGCACAGGAGGACAGGACTTCTATCAGGTACGGCCGAACAGCTGGTGGGGTGGCAGCCAGATCGTTGACGAAGCGGAGGCGCCGACAGCCAAGCACTGCTCTGAATACCTCCCCGGCAAGGGGAGCTACTTCGCGACGAGAAACGAGGCCGCGTTGACCTGGACCGGAAGCTTGGGCGTTGTCATGCCGGATGTGGGATTCGATGCCTCGGCGCAAACAGGCTACAGCTCGGGCGCGCAGCTTACTTACAGCTTCGTTCACGCCACGCAAACCTTGCAAGTATGCGGTACAAATGCAGGCCCGTTCCAGGCATGGCGGACCGTCGTTGAGCGGTAACCGCCGCATCTGGCAGGGGGCAGCGCCGCTTTCCGTACTACGGAAGGCGGCGCTGCCCCTAGGGCTGCTCGCCGTCGTCACCGCTGCTGTGCTGTTGTTCCTCCTGCGGCCGGGGACGGGCCAGCTGACGGAAGGACCGCTGGGCAGCCGGCCGGAGAACCCCAGCGCCGTGGGCGCGCCAGCACGGCTGGACCAGCCCGACACCGTGGGCGTGGACTCCATGTACAACGCCGGGCCAGACCCAGCGGTCCTCGACCGGCTGGTCTTGGTCTCCCCCCGCCACATCAAGCTCACCGGCGCCTACATCACCCTCGGCGATGGTGGGGCAATAATCGGCACTGTGGCGACCTTCCCCCCGTCAGCCAGCAACCTGCGCCGGTACGCGCCCGACGTCAACTGGGCAGGTCGTCACAAGCCCGCCGGTACCATCGTGGCGCCGCATCAGTGGGCCGCGGTGGCCCTCGGTCTGGAACCCACCGCCCACATCGGCCGCATCGCCAGTATCGACATCTACTACCACGTCGGCGCTAACCGGTACGAATGGCTGGGACACGTGGCAGTAGTCCTCACTGTCGTGCCCAAGATCAGCGGATAGCCGTCACCAAACCCTGGCCAAGCTGCCAGCGGGCCGCCCCGGACTCCGGTTGGAGTGCCCCGAGCTTTCCGGACAGTCCATCCATTAGGATGGGCGATCCGCACCCCTATAGACCGGGAAAGTGTCCACGATCACGGAACTATCCCGGCCGAGGAGTCGGGCGGCCTGCTCGCCGCTTTCGCGCAGGGCGGCGACTGCGGCGGCGGAGGTGCGCAGCGACGTCTCCAGGACTGCGGCCCGCCGCCGCGGATCCATCAGGTTGGCGCCCATCGCGGCGATGTCCTCGGGGCCCGGGGTGAGCACGGTCACCGCGATCCCGGCCGCGCGCAGCGCGCGCACATCCCGGCGCAGCGCGCCAGCCGACAGCCGCCGCAGCCGCCGGTCCAGCTGATCCTGCGGCCGGAGCGGCCGGGCCGGCGCGGTACCTGCCAGCGGGGCGAGCACGTAAACCTCGTCCACCCCGGCCCGGGCCAGCAGCCGCAGCGACGTCCCCGAGCGCACCCCGCCGTCGACAAGCGGGCCGCGAGCGCCTCTGTGACCATCTGAAGGTCGTCCACCAGCAGCAGCCGCAGGACTTCCATGGCGTTACTCTGCGGTAGGTTGTCCGGGCTTGTCCTCATCCACTTGGACGACTCC
>JBKQSL010000320.1:0-3280 GCA_052143655.1 Streptosporangiaceae bacterium
GTGGCCGGGGTGAGGCCGAGGCGCTCGCGCAGCTGGCCGATCTGCTCGACCGACAGCAGCGCCGAGTGGTTGCGCGGGTTGCCGGCGATCGGCAGGCCCCAGCCCTTGATCGTGTACGCGAACACGACGCTGGGCCGGCCGTCCTGGGCGTCGCACTGCGCCAGCGCCGCCAGCAGCGCGCCCAGGTCATGCCCGGCCAGGTCGGTCACCAGGTCGGCCAGGTCACCGTCGGCGATGCCCCGGCAGAACTCGGTGACCTGCGGCGGCGCCCCGTCCAGGAAGCGGGCCCGCAGCGGCACCGGGTCGAGGCCGAACAGCGACTGGTAGTGCTCGTTCGGCATCGCGTCGATCCACTCCCGCAGCGCCGCCCCGCCCGGCTGGGCGAACGCCTGCTGCAGCCCGATCCCGTACTTGGCCTCGACCACGTGCCAGCCGGACGCGGCGAACCGCTGTTCCCACTGGGCGATCCGCACGCCGGGCACCACCCGGTCCAGCGACTGCCGGTTCACGTCCACGATCCACAGCACGTTGCCCAGGCCCTCGGTGGCCGGGTCGGCGACGGCCTCCCAGATGTTGCCCTCGTCCAGTTCCGCGTCGCCGATCAGCGCCACGAACCTGCTGCGCGGCCGGGGCCCGAAGTGCGCGTCCACATACCGCCGGGCGGCGGCGGCGAACAGCGGGGCCGCCGCGCCGAGGCCGACCGAGCCTGTCGAGAAATCGACATTGTCCGGGTCCTTGGTCCGGCTGGGGTAGGACTGCAGCCCGCCGAACGCCCGCAGCGTCGTCAGGTACGAGCGGTCCAGGTTGCCGAGCAGGTACTGGATCGCGTGGAACACCGGCGAGGCGTGCGGCTTGACGCTGACCCGGTCGGCCGCGTCCAGGTGCGCGAAATACAGTGCGGTCAGCGCGGTGACCAGGCTGGCGCTGGAGGCCTGGTGGCCGCCGACCTTCACCCCGTCCCCGGTGTCCCGGTCGTGGTTGGCGGCATCGATGATCCTGGTGGCCAGCCACAGCACGCGCTGCTGGATCTGCGCCAGCGTGGCCAGGTCCACCGGGCCGCTGCTGGTCGCAATGCTGCCCGCCTGGCTGCTGCCCGCCTGGCTGGCGCCCGTCTCGGTGGTGCTCATGCTCATGCCGGTCCGCTCACAATCGATTACACTGGCCGCATCATGCGGTGGCTCGTACTCATCCTTAGCAGCCGTAGCGGGGCCTAACCAGGGCAGGCCAGCGACCCGCTGCGGGATGAGGTGCTGGCCGTCTGCCGTCTGGCTCCCGCAGCCACCGCGAATCCGGCCCGCCGTCCCGCCGGCCGGATCCCGCCGAATCCGCACGGCTCCGGCCCCCGCCTAGCTGGCACGCCCGGTAAGCAAGATCCGCTTCTGCTTCCAGGAGAGTGTGCCGTGTTCGAGAACAGCTCCCCCCGGCCGCAGGACCGCTGGGTGGCCGGCCAGCGGTCCTGCGGCCAGGCCGGACACCCAGCCCAGGCCGACGGCCAGCCCGGTCCGGCGGCTCAGCCGCGATCGGCCGGCCAGCCGCATCCGGCGGGCCGGGCGCCGCGCCGCCGGTCCCGCCGCCCAGGTCACACAGGCGCGGGCGCTGCCGCTGCCCAGGCCCGGCAGGCCGTGCAGATGTCGCTGGACCGGCGCGACAACGGCGGTGAGCCCGGCCAGCGCGCCGCCTGACCGCGGCTGACCGGGCCGCCAGATCGCGGCAGGCCCGCTAGAACGCGAACGGGCGGGCTCCGGTGACCGACCAGGCCCGGTCGATGCGGTCGGCCGCGAAGGTGAACAGGTCGATGCCGGCCACTTCGCGCTGCCCGCCATCCGGCAGGCTGACCCGGGCCGACCAGGTGAAGGCGGCGCGCTGCCGGGCGGCGTCGATGACCAGGTCGCGGTGCTTGGCGAAGGTCAGGCTGGGCCGCCCGGCCCGGTGCTTGGTGACGTAGTCCGCCAGCGCGCCGGGCCCGGCCAGGTCATCCGCCGCGGTCTGGATGCCGCCGAACCAGATCCTGAAGTCCCCGCTGACCAGTTCGGCCGCCAGGCTCACCTCGCCGTTCCACATCGGCGACCAGTCCGCGCACAGCTGGCGCATCCGCTCCGCGCGGACGGCCCGCCGCCCGGATCCGGCCCCGGCAGCGCTGCCGGGCAGAGTGTTCGGCCGCTCGCCGGCGATCGACCAGTTCTCCGCCACCAAGCCGCCGTGCATGGTGCAGACGTCGATCCCGCCCAGGGTCGCGCCATCCGGGAACACGGCTTCCCAGGTGTAGGCCAGCCGCCCGCCGTCGCCGGCCGCCACCACCAGGGGAGTGAACCGGACGCCCTGCTCGGCGCGGTAAGCGGTAACGAACGCGGCCAGGTCCGCTGGTCCGCGGACCTGGTCACCGCCGGTCGAGCGGCCAAGCCACATCCGGAAGCCGGCGGTGACGAGCTGATGAGCCAGCGCCGGGTCGTCGTTCCACATCCGGCACCAGTCCTGCGCGAGGGCGTCCATTGCCTTTCCTTTCGTCTGGCAGTGCTTGTGATTCGGTCACGGGCCACCCTCGCAGCGCCTCGCGACACCGTCGTGTCGGTGATTCAGGTCACATTTCGCGCAGCGGCCTGGCCGCGAGCCGGTCCAGCTCGCGGCTCAGCTCGGCCTGCGGCCGGGCGGGCACCGGCTCGTCCAGCATCCGGACCTGCGCGATGCGGTCGAGCCGGAACCCGCGCAACCCGCCACGCAGCCGGCACCAGGCCAGCAGATACCAGGTCTGCGGGCCCCACAGCAGGCCAAGCGGCTCGGCGTCCCGCTGGGTCAGCCGGCCGTTCCGGTCGGCGTACGCCAGGTGCAGCACCCGCTGCCGGGCGATGGCGGCGGCGATCACCCCGGCGCCGGGCGGAGCCGCGGCCTGGTCGCCGACCTGGTGCACCGCTGCCGCCAGGGCGTCTTCGCGGCGCCGCACCTCGGCGGGCAGGGTGGCGCGGATCTTCAGCGACGCCGACCTGGCGGCCTGCGCGAACGGCGATCCGGCGGCCGCCCGCAGCGCGACGGTGATGGCCAGCGCCTCGGCCGCGGTGAGCGCCAGCGGCGGCAGGGTCCGGTCCCGGTCGATCCCGTAGCCGCCGGTCCGCCCCGGCTGCGACCAGATCGGGACGCCGGACTGGCGCAGCGCGTCCAGGTCACGCTCCACGGTGCGGGAGCTCACCTCGAACCGGCGGGCCAGCCAGGCCGTGCTGCGGGTGCGCGGGGCGACCGCGCGCAGCTCTTCGACCAGTGCGTACAGCCGGTCGGTGCGGTTCACGCT
>JBKQSL010000321.1:0-6829 GCA_052143655.1 Streptosporangiaceae bacterium
CCGCCAGCCGTCTCGTTTCGAGGCGCCGCTGGGCCTGGAAGGCGGCAGTTTGCGATTATGGGCGTACCTGGCCGCAGCCCGGCTTTGTCATCCGCGCGGCCCGACCCGGAGGCAGGCGATCGAGCTCATGATCTTCATCGTGGTCAAGTGGACCATCCGCCCGGAGCGGAGCGCTGAATGGCTCTCACTGGTCGAGGACTTCACCCAGGACACGCGGAACGAGCCGGGCAACATATTTTTCGAGTGGTCCAGGAGCGTCGACGACCCGCATCAGTTCATCCTGGTCGAGGCGTTCAAGGACGACGCGGCCGCGGCGCACGTGAACTCCGACCACTTCAAGAAGGCCATGTCCTGGGTGCCCGACGTGGTGGCTCGCAAGCCGCAGATCATCAACGTCACAGTGCCAGGCGAGAGCTGGTCGGAAATGGCCGAGGTCGCGCCGCGGTGACGCCGCGCCGCGGGGTAGCGGGCAGGCCGGCTTGCCTGCTACCCGGCCAGTCAGATCGCGGCGAGCTCGGCCGTGAGGTCGTCTAGGCCCAGTGCGCCGAGCGAGAGCGCGGCCATGTGCCACGCCTTCAGGTCCAGCGTGCCGCCGTGCGCGGCGCGGGCGGCCTCCCGGCCGGCCAGCCAGGCCCGCTCGCCGAGCTTGTAGCTGATCGCCTGGCCGGGGGCGCTCAGGTAGCGGGCGATCTCGCTGTCGATGAACTCGGCGGACCGGGCGCTGTGCGCGAGAAAGAAATCCCGTGCCAGCTCCGGCGTCCAGGCCTGGCCGGGGGCCATCGGGGCATCGGCGGGCAGCCGCAGGCCCAGGTGCATCCCGATGTCCACGATCACCCGGATGGCCCGCATCATCTGCGCGTCGAGGTAGCCCAGCCGCGTGCCGGGCGCGGTCAGGTAGCCCAGCTCGTCCATCAGCCGCTCGGCGTACAGCGCCCAGCCTTCGCTGCACGCCGAGACGCCGCCGACACTGGTCTGGTACAGCGACAGCCGGCCCGACAGGTACATCCACTGAGCCAGCTGCAGGTGATGGCCCGGGACGCCCTCGTGATACCAGGTGGACACCAGGTTCCAGAGCGGGAAGCTGGTCTGCCCCATCGTGGGCAGCCAGGTCCGGCCAGGCCGGGAGAAATCCCTGGACGGGATCGTGTAGTAGGGGGCGGCCGCGCTGCCGGCGGGCGCTAGGCAGGCCTCCACCCGCCGGATCGGCTCTGCCAGGTCGAAGTGCTTGCCGTCGAGATCGGCGATGACGTCATCCATCATCTGCTGCAGCCGCTCCCGGATCTGTTCGGTGCCCTCGACGACCGGGCTGTGCTCGTCCAGGTAGCGCATCGTTTCCGCGACGGTGGCGCCGGGCAGGATCTCCGCCGCCTCCGCGCGCATCTGCGCCAGCAGCTCCCAGTACTGCGACCAGCCCCACTGGTAGGCCTCGGCCGCGTCGATCTCGGCACCGGTCCAGCGGCGCGTGCCGATCCGGTAGCGGTCTGCGCCAACCCCGTCCGGGGTTTCCTCGGCCTGCGGCAGGTACTGCGCGGTCAGCCAGTCCGCCAGCGCGGCGGCAGCCGCCGTGGCGGCAGCGGCAGCGGCGTCCAG
Source organism: Streptosporangiaceae bacterium (assembly GCA_052143655.1). Classification (GTDB taxonomy): domain Bacteria; phylum Actinomycetota; class Actinomycetes; order Streptosporangiales; family Streptosporangiaceae; genus CAVSUR01. The sequence goes on from JBKQSL010000321.1 coordinate 1,591, forward strand.
GTCGGCGCGCAGCGCGGCCGGCCCGGCCGCGCCCGCGGCGAACTCGGCGAACCAGCCCCGGCCGCCGGCCGCGGCCGTCCACTCGCCCAGCTGGCCAGCGACCGTGCGAACCTGGCGGGGCGCGGCGAGCAGGCCGCGCGCCGCGCCGGCCGCCAGCGACTCGCGGTACCCGGACACGGCCTCGGGCACCCGGGCCATCCGGCGGGCGATCACCGCCCAGTCCTCGGCGGTGCCGGCTGGCATCAGCGCGAAGCTGCCGCGGACCTGCTGCACCGGCCCGAAGATGTTGGACACCGACCGCAGGTGCTCGCCGGCGGCGCTGGCGGCCAGGCCCGCGGTCAGCCGCTCGCGCAGCAGGCGGGCGCACCGGCGCTCGTCGCCGCCGGGCTCCGCGCCTGCCTCGGCATAGCCGCGCTCCGCCGCGCCCAGCTCGGCCAGCGCACGGCGGGCGAGATCGTCGTAGGCCTGCTGGCCGGCCGGCGACAGGTCCGGCAGGCAATCCTCGCCTGGCCGCAGGCCGAGGCTGGTGGCCAGCAGCGGGTTGAGCTCGGCCAGCTCGGCGACGTAGGCGTCAGCGATGTCGCGGACAGGGCGGCGCCCGTCCGGGGGCACGGTCTGGGTCATGGGCTAAGTCTGCCGGGGCCACCCGCCGGGCCGTCCCGCCGGCCCTGCCAGCCACCGCGGCCCGGCCCGGGAGCGGGCGCCGCCGTCACCCGGGCGCGGTCAGGCCCAAGCCGGGCCCGGGCAGTCAGGCCCCGGTGCCCGGCCGGGCCGCAGCACGGGCAGCAAGCTCGGGCACGAGCAGCTCGCCGATCTGCACCGCGTTCAGGGCCGCGCCCTTGCGCAGGTTGTCCCCGCACACGAACAGTTCCAGCGCCCGCGGATCGTCCAGGTTCTGCCGGATCCGGCCGACCCAGGTCGGGTCGGTGCCGACGACATCGGCGGGCGTCGGGTACTCACCCCGCTCCGGGTCGTCGGCCAGCACCACGCCCGGCGCGCCGCGCAGCACCTGCTGGGCGGCGGCCCTGGTGACCTCGTGCTCGAAGACGGCGTGCAGCGCGACCGAGTGCCCGGTGATCACCGGGACGCGGGCGCAGGTAGCCGAGACCCGCAGCTGCGGCATGCCCAGGATCTTCCGCGTCTCGTCGCGGATCTTGAGCTCTTCCGATGACCAGCCGGCGTCGCGCAGCGACCCGGCCCACGGAATAACGTTCAGCGCCAGCGGTACCGGGAACGGGCCGAAATCGCCGACCGCGCCGCGCAGGTCACCGGCCCGCTGGCCGACTGAGCGGTTGCCGGCGACCTTGCCGATCTGGTCGTACAGCGAGTCAGTGCCGGCCTGGCCGGCGCCGGACGCTGCCTGGTAGGACGCCGCGGTCATCTCGCGGAGCCCGAATTCGCGGTGCAGCGCGGCGATGACGACGATCAGCGACAGCGTGGTGCAGTTGGGCACCGCGATGATGCCCCTGGGCCGCGAGCTCGCAGCCTCCGGGTTGACCTCGGGTACCACCAGCGGCACCTGCGGATCCATCCGGAACGCGCCGGACTTGTCGATGACCACCGCCCCGCGCTGGGCCGCGACGGGCGCCCACTGGGCGCTGACCTCGTCGGGCACGTCGAACATGGCCAGGTCGACGCCGTCGAATACTTCGGGGGCCAGTTCCCTGACCACGACCTCCTCGCCCCGGACCGGCAGCAGCTTGCCCGCCGAGCGGGCCGAGGCGACGAGCCTGATCTCGCCCCACACGTCAGCGCGGCTGGAGACGATCTCGCGCAGCACAGTGCCGACGGCGCCGGTGGCGCCCACGATCGCCAGCACCGGCCGGGCGGCCGGGCCGCTCACCGGCCCGTCCCGCCGTAGACGAAGGCCTGCGTGCCGCTGCCGAGATTGAACGCCGAATGCGCGGCGCCGACGGCGACGTTGACGTCGTTCTCGTCCACGACGACCGAGATGCGGATCTCCGAGGTGGAGATCATCTCGATGTTCACCCCCGCCTCGGCCAGCGCGCCGAAGAAGGCGGCGCTCACCCCCGGATGCGAGCGCATTCCCGCGCCGATCACCGAGACCTTGCCGATCCGGTCGTCGTAGGTCATGGAGTCGAAGCCGACCTCATCCTGCAGGGCCCGCAGCGCGGTCACGGCCCGGTGGCCGTCCTCGCGCGGCAGCGTGAACGAGATGTCGGTGCGGCCGGTGGCGGCGACGGACGCGTTCTGCACGATCATGTCGATGTTGATCGCCGCGGCGGCGATCGTGCGGAACAGCCGCGCCGCCTCGCCGACCTTGTCCGGCACTCCGATGATGGTGATCTTGGCTTCGCTCCGGTCGTGCGCCACGCCGGAGATGATCGCCTGCTCCACCTGCTCTGCCTCTCCCTCAAGCTTGGCGTCGGTGACCCAGGTGCCGTCCCGGTTGCTGAAAGACGACCGCACGTGGATCGGGATGTCGTACCGCCGCGCGTATTCCACGCAGCGCAGCATCAGCACCTTCGCGCCGCAGGCCGCCATCTCCAGCATCTCCTCGTAGGAGATCCGGGGGATGCGCCGGGCTGCCGGCACGATGCGCGGGTCGGCGGTGAACACGCCGTCGACGTCGGTGTAGATCTCGCACACATCGGCCTGCAGTGCGGCGGCCAGCGCGACCGCCGTGGTGTCCGACCCGCCCCGGCCCAGGGTGGTGATGTCCTTGCTGGTCTGCGACACGCCCTGGAAGCCGGCCACAATCGGGATCGCCCCGTCTGCCAGGGCGCCGGCAATCCGGCCGGGCGTCACGTCGATGATGCGCGCGTTTCCGTGCGCCGAGTCGGTGATGACGCCGGCCTGCGAGCCGGTGAAGGACCGGGCCTGCAAGCCGAGCTTGGCGATGGCCATGGCGAGCAGCGCCATGGCGATCCGCTCGCCGGCCGTCAGCAGCATGTCGAGCTCACGCCCGGGCGGCAGCGGGCTCACCTTGTTAGCCAGGTCCATCAGCTCGTCGGTGGTGTCTCCCATGGCCGAGACGACCACGGCCACCGAGTCGCCGGCCTTGCGCGCGGCCGCGATGCGCTGCGCCACGCGCTTGATGCCATCGGCATCTGCGACGGAGGATCCGCCGTACTTCTGGACGATGAGGGCCACGGGGGAACAGCTCCTCCGGGTCGCTGGTGTGCGGGCGAACGCCCCGAGTGTATCGACCCCGGCGACCGCCCCGCCCGGCTGCGGAAAGCCGCCCCTGCGAGCGCACGGCCGGCCTCAGGCGTCCGCGCAGGCGGCGGGCCCATTGCCGCGCCCCCGGCCGGGCAGCCGGCTATCCCGCGGCCGGGTCCTCGGCCACGTCCAGGCGCGCGTGGGCCACCACGGAGTGCAGCGCGCGCAGCGCGGCGCCTCCGTGCGTGCCCCAGTGATTGACGCATGAGTACTGCCACCACCACAGGGCCTCGGCCGCGCGGCCGGCGTCGTAGTGCTTGAGCCCGTGGATGAGGTCAGCCGCGATGGCGGACAGGTCATCGGAGAGCCGGAATGGCGTCGCCTTCGTGTCGGCGTAGGGGTCGAACAGCTCGGCGTAATCGTCGCAGTCCGCCAGCCGCGCGGCCAGCCCGGCCCGCAGCACGTCCAGGTCCGGGTCCGCGCCCACGTCCGGCTCCCAGTTGCCTGCCGGGATCACGTCGCGGCTCGCGCTGAGCTGCGCCCCGGCCAGCATGACCTGGGCCACCTCCAGCAGCAGCAGCGGCACCGTGCCGTCGCCGGCCTCGCCCCCGGCGAGCGCGGCGAGCCCGTCCAGGAAGTTGCGCGCCTGGCGGGCGATCCCGTCAGCCAGCTGCCGCCACTCCCCGGTCTGGTCGCGGGTCCCGGCCTGGGCACTAGACATCCAGCAGCCTCCGTCCTTCGAACGCCCGGCCGAGGGTGACCTCATCGGCGTACTCCAGCTCGCCGCCTACCGGCAGCCCGCTGGCCGGCCGGGTGACCCTGAGCCCCAGGGGCTTGATCAGCCGCGCGAGGTAGGTCGCCGTCGCCTCGCCTTCCAGGTTCGGGTCAGTGGCCAGGATCAGCTCGGTGACCGTGCCGTCGGCCAGCCGCGCCATCAGCTCCTTGATCCGCAGCTCATCCGGCCCGATGCCGTCGATCGGGCTGATCGCTCCGCCAAGCACATGGTAGCGACCGCGGAACTCGCGGATCTTCTCGATCGCGGCGACGTCCTTGGGCTCCTCGACGACGCACAGTACCGACAGGTCGCGGCGCGGGTCCCGGCAGATCCGGCACTCGTCTTCCTCGGCGACGTTCCCGCAGGTGCGGCAGAACTTGACCCGCTCCATGACCTCGGTGAGCGCCTGGATCAGCCTGGTCAGGTCCGCCGGGTCGGCGGCGAGCAGGTGGAACGCGATGCGCTGAGCGCCCTTCGGGCCGACGCCGGGCAGCATGCCCAGTTCGTCGATGAGGCTCTGGACGACTCCCTCGTACACCTCAGGATCCGCCCGGCCCGGGCACGTCGTCCTCCCCGGGCTCCTGCTCGTCCTCGTCGCCGTCGTCGGCCGGGGTCCCGCCGAACAGGCCCGGCAAGCCGGGCAGCCCCGGAATCCCGGGCAGCCCCGGAATCCCGGGCAGCCCCGGCAAGCCGGCCTCGCCCTCCGGAAGGCCGCCGAACCCGGCCGCGAACGGGCTCATCAGCTCCTGCTGCAGGTCCTCAGCGGCCTCGTAGGCATCGCGACAGGCGGCGAGCACCAGGTCGGCGACCGTCTGGGCCGACTCCTGCAGGTCGGCCGGGTCGATCGCGTCCGGTTCGATCGTCAGGTCCACCAGCTCGCCCTGGCCGTTGACGACCGCCTTCACCAGACCACCGCCTGCGGTCCCCTCGACGACGGCGTCCGCGAGCTCCTGCTGCGCGGTCATGAGCTGATTCTGCATCTGGGCCGCTGCCGCAAAAAGCTGCTGCATGTCCAGCTGGCCGCCAGGGTCCACGCTGTTCCCTCACTTCGGTCGCATCGCCGGCTGTCGTGTCGAGCCTACGGCGTTGCCGGGCCTGCGGCAGCCGCGCGTGCGACCTGACGGCCACAGGCCGTCAGGTCTCGCCGAATTCCTCGATGACCTGGCCGCCGAGCTCGCGCGCGATGAGGTCGGTGCCCGACAGCGCGTCCGAGTCGCTGTCCTCGACCTCGTGGTCGGGCTGCGGGACCCAGTCCGGGGCGGCGCCCCCCGCCGTCGGCCGGCCCGCGGCGGCCCGGCCGGCGGGGCGGGCAGCAGCGCGGGCGGCGGCTCTGGTGGCGGC
>JBKQSL010000322.1:0-2728 GCA_052143655.1 Streptosporangiaceae bacterium
GGCGCCTCATCCGGCATCGGCGAAGCCACCGCCCGCGCTCTGGCCGCCAGCGGCTTCCGGCTAGCCTTGCTCGCGCGACGCGCCGACAGGATCCAGGCTCTTGCCGATGAGCTAGGCAACGGCGCGATTGCCATCCAGTCCGACGTCACCGACTACGACTCCCTAGCCGCCGCTGCCGACCGCGTCAAGGCCGACCTCGGCAGCGCGGACGTCCTGGTCAATAACGCAGGCATCATGCTGCTCGCCCCCTTCACCCCCGACAGCCATGCCGACCACCGCCGAATGATCGAGGCCAACCTGCTCGGAGCCATGAACGCCACCGAGGTGTTCCTCGACCAGCTCCGCGACGGCGGCGGCGACCTCGTCAACCTGTCCTCCGTGGCGGGCCGCACTGCCCGGCCGGGCAACGCCGTCTACGCCGCTACCAAGTGGGGCATCAACGGATGGTCAGAGTCGCTGCGCCAGGAGCTGCAACCCGGCGTCCGCGTCATCGTCATCGAGCCCGGTGCCGTCGCAACCGAGCTGACCGACCACATCACCCAACCCGACGTCAAGAAGGCCGCAGAGCAGATGTACCAGCAGCTAGCCATCACCGCTGAGGACATCGCCGAGGTAATCGCGTTCGCCGTCACCCGCCCGCGTCGCATGACGCTCAACGAGATCCTCGTACGGCCAACCGCACAGCCCTAACCCAGGCGAGCCCAACGCGCAGTGATCTGCTCCAGCAGACCTCGTCGTAGTCGATGCGGTGGCGGGCATGCGCCGCGATGATCCTCATGCCCTTGGCTTCCCGCCAGGGGATCTCGGGTGCCGCCTCGATAACCTCAGGGAGCTTGGTAGCGATGTCGCCCAGTCGGCTGATGACGGCCCCGCCCGCCAGCTCACGATCGGTGGGCCGGACGTACCAGTATGCGAACCACGATCTTGTGGTCGCAGGCGGTCCGCTGCCGGTGCGGCTGCCCAGGTCACGGGCCAGGAATGCGTCGAAGCGGAGCTTGGGCTGCCTGGCGTAATGTGCGGCGCCTGTGCTCAGCGCGGTGCCACGACGCGGTGGCCGAGGTTCTTGGCCGCCTCAGCCATCCGCTCGTCATAAGTGACCAGCACACCCAGGTCCTCGCCCAGCTGCCCGGCAGTCGCCAGATGGATGGCGTCCAGCGAACGGATCTCGGCCGGGCGCAGCGTCGCCGCCGCATCCAGAACACGGTTATTGATCCGGACAAGATCCAGTCGCGTCAGCACCTTGCGGCCAGCGCCGACCGCGTCGTCGCCCGCGGGCAGCAGCGCCCGCAGTACTTCCGTGCGGGCCAGGGAACTGCTGACCAGCGGGCGGCGGCGGCGGCGCAGGTACCGGCGCAGAGCGGCGGACTCGGCCTCACGCACCGCGAGTTTCACGATGGCCGAGGAATCGAGGTAAGTCGCCGGCATCAGCGTTCATCATGCCGCAGCCGCGCCAGAGCATGCGCGGGTGACTCAGCTCCCTCGGGCAGAGTGAGCGGCTCTGGCAGATCATCCAAGTCGCCCGCCGCGATCTCGACATCACCGGCAGCTCGCATCCGTTCCAGCGGACCGCCCTGGGGTGTAGGCGTCAGCAGGGCCACGGGGCGGCCCCGGTCGGTGATCTCCACTGTCTCGCCCTCCCCGACCAGACGCAGCAGCTCGCTCGCCCGCTGGCGAAGCTCACGGACCCCTACCGATGTCATGTGCTATTTGTAGCACCACAGAGGAGGCGATGCAACGCCACGCCATCAGGCTTCGCGCCTACATCAAGGCCAGCCGCTCAAATGTCCCGATCGGTGTCCCCCGCGAATGATGGACTGGCAGGCCGGCGGCTCCGCAAGGGCTGCCGATGTCGCGAACCACGATCTTGTGGTCGCGGGTGATCCCCTGCCACTGCGTCTGAGCAGGTCATGTACTAGGAGGGCGGGTCGATGAGCCGACTTCCCAGCCGGTCAGGGACTGCCGAAGAGACGTCCTTCAGCACGAGCCTTGCCCGGGCAGGTGCCTCCTCGTCGGGGAAACCTCGGCGCACAGGGTCAGCACCTGATCAGCGCTGCCGAGGTCCAGGTGCTCAACCAGAAACCTGACGTCTTCCGCGTCGCGGCGCCGGGCGGCGAGGACCTTCATCGCCAGCAGGTGTTCTGGCGATGCCTTTGACTCCCACGGCTATCTCGACATCAGCGTCTCCGGCAAGACCTGGCTTGTCCCCCAGGTCCTGCAGCCATTCACAAGCTTCGAAATCTTCCTGGCCAGCAGGAAACAAGCTCTCCAGCTTCGGCGCATACTGGTCCCGCCCAGCTGACCCCGGCTTCCGGTCACGACGGCACCAGCCCTGCCGCCGCCTCGCCCTGCCAGGACAGCGCGCAGAACATGCGCTTACGTGCCCGGCAGATCTGCGCCTGGCCCTCGGCGCGGTGGGTGATCCCGGGGCTGGCGGCCTGCCTGGCATCGGGGAAGGTACCGTTGGCCGATGTTCTCGCCTCGGGGCCCGTCTGTGCGTGAGCTGGCGATGCAGGCGCTGTCCTCGGTCGAGGGCGGCTATGACCTGCTTGCTCCGAAGTTCGACCACACCCCTTTCCGCACCCCCGATGGCTCCGATATTGCCGCCGGGTCCGCATATCCTGTGCCGACAGCCGCGGCTCACGCGTCGCTCATACCGGACGGTACCAGCCTCGGCGAAAAGGGGGGACCGACCCGATGGAACCTGATATCGCACCCATGGTCACCCCGA
>JBKQSL010000323.1:0-10031 GCA_052143655.1 Streptosporangiaceae bacterium
CGGCTACCATGACCGGTCGCGGGCTGCGGCCACCGCCGCCTGGCCGAGGCTGATCCCGCCGTCGTTGCACGGCACCCGCGCGTGCGTGAGAACGCCGAAGCCCTGTGCCTCCAGCCGCGCCGTCACCCGGTCGGCCAGGATCAGGTTCTGGAACACGCCGCCGGACAGGGCGACCGTGTCCAGCCCGTGCCGCTCGCGCAGCAGCACGCAGCCCGCCTCGATCAGCCCGGCGACGCCGTTGTGGAACCGGGCGGCCACGATCTCGCGGCCGGTGCCCGCGGCGAGGTCGGCCGCCGCGGCCGCGATCAGGTCGGCGCCGCTGGCCGTGAACGGGTCCGCCGGGTCGATGCCGGCCGGGTAGCCGCCGGCCTCGGCCGGGTCGGCCAGCTGCTCCAGCTCGACGGCGGCCTGGCCCTCGTAGTTGATCGCGTCCCGGACCCCGAGCAGCGCGGCGGCCGCGTCGAACAGCCGCCCGGCGCTGGACGTGAGCGGCGCGCTGATGCGCTTGCGGGCCAGGGTCAGCACGATTTCCCATTGCCGCTCATTCCGCCGGGCGACGGCCAGGCCGCCGAGCGGGCTGGCGCCGAACGCCGCATCCAGGTAGACGGCGGCCATCCGCCACGGCTGCCGGATCGCGGCCTCGCCGCCGGGCAGCGGCACCGGCGCGAGGTGCCCGCCGCGGCGGAACCCCGTCAGGTCCGCGATCAGGAACTCGCCGCCCCAGATGGTGCCGTCGGTGCCGAACCCGGTGCCGTCGAAGGCCACCCCGATGACCGGGCCGGCCGCGTCGTTGTCGGCCAGGCAGGCGGCGATATGGGCGTGGTGGTGCTGCACGCCGCAGACGTCCATCCCGTCCAGGGCCAGGGCGTACCGGGTGGACAGGTAGTCCGGGTGCAGGTCGTGCGCCACTACCTGCGGGTCGATGCCGAACAGCCGCCGGAAGTGCTCGATGCCCTCGGTGAACGACGCCAGTGTCTCGGCGTTCTGCAGGTCGCCGATGTGCTGGGAGATGACAGCATGGCTGTCCTTCGCCAGGCAGAACGTGTTCTTGAGCTCGGCGCCGCAGGCGAGCACCGGCCGCGGGAACGGCCAGGCCAGCCGGACCGGCTGCGGGACGTAGCCGCGTGAGCGCCGGATCAGCGTCTCGCGGGACCGCAGCGGCCGTACCACCGAGTCGTCGGTCCTGACGTGGATGGCACGGTCGTGGGTCAGGAACGCGTCCGCGATCTCGCCGAGCCGGGCCAGCGCGTCCTCGTCGCGGTAGGCGATCGGCTCGTCGGAGACGTTGCCGCTGGTCAGCACGATGGGCTCGGCCACCGCCCGGAGCAGCAGGTGATGCAGCGGCGTGTACGGCAGCATGATCCCCAGCTGCCGGTTCCCCGGTGCCACCGCGGGCGCCACGGCGGCGCCGGACGCCCCGGCCAGCTTGGGCAGCAGCACGATCGGCCGCCGCGGGCTGGTGAGCATCGCGGCCGCGTCCTCGTCGGCCGCGCACAGCCGCCGGGCCGCCGCCAGGTCAGCCACCATGACCGCGAACGGCTTATCCTCGCGGTGCTTGCGATCCCGCAGCGCGGCCGCGGCCGGCTCGCTGCTCGCGAGCACGGCCAGGTGGTAGCCGCCGAGCCCCTTCACCGCGAGCACCTGCCCCTGAGCCAGCCGCCGGGCCGCCGCGTCCACCGGGTCTCCCGGCAGTTCCGCCCGGTCCGGCCCGGCCAGCAGCCGCAGCCGCGGCCCGCAGGCCGGGCAGCAGGCCGGCTGGGCGTGGAAGCGGCGATTCGCGGGATCGTGGTACTCCGCCGCGCACTGCTCGCACATGGCGAACGCGGCCATGGTCGTCGCCGGCCGGTCATAGGGGACGTCACGGATGATGGTGAACCTCGGCCCGCAGTTCGTACAGTTGATGAACGGGTAGCCGAACCTGCGGTCGGCCGGGTCGGCCAGTTCGGCCAGGCAGTCGGCGCAGGCGGCAGCGTCGGCCGAGACCAGTGCCCGGCGCTCGCCGCCCGTCTCGCTGGCGGCGATCGTGAACGGCCCGCCGCCCTGCGGCGGCAGTTCCGCCGTAGTCACCCGGTCGATCCGCGACAGTGGCGGCGCGTCCTTTTCCAGCAGGGCCAGGAACCTTGCTACCGCCTGGGCGGGGCCCTCGATCTCCGCGAAAACCCCGTCAGCGTCGTTGCCGACGAGGCCGCCGAGGCCAAGGCGGGTGGCCAGCGAGTACACGAACGGCCGGAAGCCAACGCCCTGGACGATCCCCTCGACCCGGATCGCCGTCCGGACGCGCGTGCTCATCGCTTTAGTGTGGCCCGTTCCCCCGGCTGATCGCATCCGGGGCGGATGCACCGGATGTCAGGCACCCGGCCGCGGCTGCAACCTGGCTGCAAGGATCCCCGGACACGATAGGGCCCGGTAATCCGACCAGCCAGGAGGGCCGCGATGTCAGTGCCACCGGTGATCGACAAGTTCCTGCAGGCCATCGAGACTGCCGCGATTCCCGCATGTGAGGTGTGGAGCGCGGACGCGACGCTGGACGCGACCGTGCCGAACTGGCGGCTGCGGGCGTCGGGCCCGGATGCGATCCGCGCTGAGTACGGGCGGTGGTTTGCCGACCCGGGCCGGCTCACCGATCTGCGCCGCTGCCCGGTTGCGGGCGGCCCGAGTGAGGTGGTGGAGTACATGCTGAGCTGGTTCGAGAACGGCGTGCCGCATGCAGCGCACCACATGCACCTGCTGACGGTACGCGATGGCCGCATCGTCGCCGACACCGTCTTCTGCGGGGGCCGGTGGCCCGCGTCGCTGCTGGCCGAGATGGAGGCGGCAGATGAAGCAGATGAGTAAGCTTCCGGCCGCGGCGCCGCGGTCCTTCGCCCGGGCCGAGGACCTCCTCGCGGGCGTGACCGAGCGCACGGCCCTGACAGGCGCGGGCAAGTCCGGGGCCCGGCTGGAGCGGGTGGTCATCGACGGCCAGCGGTACGTGCTCAAGCACCTCGACCTGGCCGAGGACTGGACGATGCGGGCTGCGGGCTGCCTGCCGGGAGCGCCGCTGGTGCTCTGGGAGCGGGGCATCCTGGCCCGGGTGCCGGCCTGCTTCAACCAGCCGATCGTCGGGGTGGCCCGGCAGGCCGGCGACGATCGCAGGCCGTCTGGCGGCTGCGCGCTGCTGATGCACGACGTGTCGGCATGGCTTGTCCCGGTCACTGACGAGCCGATCAGCCTGGACCAGCATCAGCGCTTCCTGCAGCACATGGCCGCGCTGCACGCGGCATTCTGGGGCTGCGGCAGCAGCTGCGAAGTCGTCCCGGTCATGCACCGTTACCTGGAGCTGTCCCCGTGGCTGGCGCAGGCGGAGGCGGCGGCCGGTTCCGGGCACCTGGTGCCGCGGCTGGTCGGCGAGGGGTGGCCGCGGCTCGCGGAGGTGGCGCCGGCCGCGGCGGCGATCGTCACCCCGCTGGCGCACGACCCTGGCCCGCTGGTGCAGGCCCTGGAGACCACGCCGCAGACGTTCGTGCACGGCAACTGGAAGCTAGACAACCTCGGCACCGACGACGCGGGACGGACGGTCCTGCTCGACTGGGAGCAGCCCGGGCGTGGAGCGCCGCTCAGCGACCTGGCCTGGTACCTGGCGATCAACTGCCGCCGCCTGCCCCAGCCGAAGGAGGATTCGATCATCGCCTACCGGACGGCGCTAGAGGCGTGCGGAGTCAGCACCGAGCCGTGGTGGGACCGCCAGCTGGCGCTGTGCCTGCTGGGTGCTCTGGTCCAGTTCGGCTGGGAGAAGGCGCTGGGCGGCTACGACGAGGAGCTGGCGTGGTGGGAGCGGGAGGCGGTGCAGGCGGCGCCGCTGCTGGGCTGACCGGCTCAGGGCTGACCGGTTCCGGGGCAGGCGGCCCCGGGCTGGGCGATGTCGGGCTGGGCGATGTCGGGCTGAGCGCCGAGATGCGGGCTGCCTACGACGCGGCCGCGGCGGCGTGGCGGGCCGGCCCGCAGGCGGTGTACGCGGTGCTGGCGCGGGCGCTGGTGGCGGCCGCGGGCCTGCCGCTGGCCGGCCGCCGGGTCCTGGACCTGGGCGCCGGCACCGGTGTGGCCGGCACCGCCGCGCTGGCCGCCGGGGCGCGGCTGCTGGTGTCAGCCGACCTGGCGCCGGTCATGCTGCGCGGGCTGCGCGCCGACGCGCATCCGGTAGCGGCGGACGCGCAGGCGCTGCCGTTCCGGGACGGCAGCTTTGATCTGCTGGTGGCGGCGTTCAGCCTCGGCCACCTGCCCAGCATCGCAGCAGGGCTGCGCGAGGCCCGGCGGGTCGCTGGCGCGATCGCGGCCAGCTCGTTCGCGCCAGGCTGGGCGCATCCGGCCCAGGCCACGGTCGATACCGTGCTCCGGTCGTACGGCTACCGGCCGCCCGGGTGGTACGTCACGTTCAAGCGCAGCGTCGAGCCGCAGTCCCGCGACCCGGCCGCGCTCGCCCGGCACGCCGCTGACGCCGGCTTCCGCCATGTCCGGCTGCAGACTGTCCCGGTCGACACCGGGATCGCTGCCCCCGCGGAGCTGGCTTCCTGGCGGCTGGGCATGGCGCACATCGCCCCGTTCGTCGGATCGCTGGCCGGGCCGGACCGGGCGAGAGTGCGGCGCGCTGCGGAATCGGCGGTCGCGGGCACTGGTCCGCTGGTTGTCTCCATGCTCGTGCTCACCGCCAGCTGAGCCGCCAGCGTCCCCGAGCGTAAGCGGGCCAGCGCCTGCCAGCGACTCAGCCGCTGGTCGGCAGCGCGCTGCAGCACGCCGGCGTAGTCGCCGGCGCTGCCTGCCAGCCGGGCGGCGCTGCCGGCCGCGCGGTCCAGCCAGCCCGGGACGCTCAGCTCGGCGGCCGCTTCGCCAGTCCACCACCAGGCCTCGATCGCGACCGACGCCTGGATCAGCTCCAGGTCCGCGGCGGCCAGCCCGAGGTCGACGGGCAGGCCCAGTGCCCGGCGAGCCCGGTGCCCCAGCAGCCTGGCTACGCCCTCGTACCGCGGGATGCCGAGGGCGGCGGCGCGGGACTCCAGCGCGCCCGCCACGGCCAGCGTCCGTTCCGCGTCGTCGCACAGCAGCGCAAGCCGCGCGGTGATCAGCTGGTGCTTCAGCTCCAGCCGCCAGCCGAAGACCAGGTCCCCGCGCAGCAGTGCCCGCGCCTGCGCCAGCCGGGACTGAGCGGTGCTGGCGTCCCCCGATTCGACGGCCTGCTCGGCGAGGTCCTCCAGGGCGGCGATCACGACCTCGGCGGTGCCGTGGCTCTGGCCGGCCTCCAGCGCCTCCAGGTGATGGTCGCGCGCCTGGTCGGCGGCGCCCAGGCTGCGCAGCACCCACCCGGCGAAGTTCACTGCGCGGCCGGCGAACCGGGGGACCTGGCGGCGCTCCACTTCCGCGGTGTACCGGGCGAACGTGTCCAGGGCCAGCGCCGGGCGCCCCGCCAGGGCATGCGCGTGCCCGGTGAACAGCAGCGCGTGCAGGGTCGCCGAGGTGTGCGTGGCCCCTTCCCGCGCGCGGGCCGCCGGCCGCAGCAGCGCCAGCGCGTCCGCACTGCGGCTCTGGTGGGCCCGCAGCACTCCCAGCCACGCGGCGGCAGTCACCCGGTCGGACCCCTGCGCCAGCGTGAATGCCTCGGCCAGCAGTGCCTCTGCCTCCGCAAGCTCGCCGGCGGCGTGCCGGGTGCGGCCGCCCACCGACAGGCACCGCGAGCGGGTGGCCGGGTCGGCGGCGGCCAGCGCGCCGTCCGCCGCGAACTGGGCGGCCTGGCCGAAGCGGCGGTCGAAGTAGCACGCCCACGCGCCGACCTCCAGCGCGGCGGCGCCCGCCGCGGCGGCTCGCTCGACATCCCGCAGCGCTTCGCCGTAGCGTCCGCGGCGAGTGCGGACCCGCGCCCGCTCTAGCCATCCCTCCGGATCCGGATGCAGCCGGAGGGCGTCGTCGAGCAGCGCCTCGGCGGCCGCGTGGTCGAAGCGCTCCGCGGCCCGCGCAGCGGCGTCCCGCAGCGCACGGGACGCCAGCGCGAGATCCCCGCCCTGGCGCGCGTGGTGCGCCACCACGGCCGGGTCCGCATCGGGCCGGCGGGCCAGCACCCGGCCGGCCTGCCGGTGCAGCAAGGCTGACCGGCTCGCGGAGGCGCTCGCGGCGAGGGCCTCCCGCACGAGCTCGTGCCGGAACCGGAATGCGCCGCCGTACTCGGTGAGCAGCTGCCGGGTGGCGGCCTGCTCGGCCTGATCGAGAATGCCGACGGCAGGGCGGCCGAGCAGGGCCGCGAGCAGGTCGATGTCCAGCTCGGCGCCGATCACTGCCGCTGTGCGCAGCATCACGCCGGCGGCCCCCAGCTCGTCGCAGCGCTGCGAGACCGACTCGACCAGCGAGGCGGGCAGCTCGGCCCGCGTCGCCTGCTGCGCCAGCTCGGTGAGGAACAGCGGGTGGCCGGCGGATCGCTCATACAGCTCATCCGCCCGGGCTGTTCCCGTCAGCTGGGCGGCTGCTGCGCGCCCGAGCACGTCCAGGTGCATCAGCGCAGTGGCCGGCAGCGGCAGTCCCTCGCCGGACCGCGCTGCGGCCAGCACTGTCACCGGCACGTTTTCCCGCCGCAGGAAGCGCAGCCAGTTCGACTGGGGCAGGCCGGCCAGGTGGGCATCGTCTATCACCAGGACCAGCGGCCCGCGCCTGGCCAGACGGCCGATGACCCGCGTCAGCGCTGCGTACAGCACGGCCGGCCCGAGCATGCTGTCCGCCATCATCGGCAGCTCGCGCGGTCCTTCCGCCGTGCCGAGGACGGGAGCGAGCGTCAGCGCATCGCCGCCCAGCACGGTGGCGCTGATCTCCGGCACGAGCCGCCGCAGCGCATCCGCCAGCGCCCGGAGCACGGCGTCGAGCGGCATGGTCTGGTCGAGCTGCCCGCAGGTGGCCAGCAGCACGGTGTCCCCGGCGGCGGCACGCTGGCTGGCCCAGGTGCGCAGCAGCGCAGTCTTGCCGATGCCAGCCTCTCCGTCGACCACGACGATCTCGGCCGGGCCGTCGCGGGCGCGCGCCGCCACCGCGTCCAGGCACGCCAGTTCGTCATCACGGCCGACGAGGCCAGCCCCGGCACGCTCGGGCGGCGGCGGCTGTGACGGCAGCTCGCCGCGCAGGATGGCCGTGTAGACAGCGGTGGTTTCCGGCGATGGGTCCGCTCCGAGCTCCTCGCTGAGGTGCTCGCGTGCCTCGGCATACGCGGCCAGCGCCGCGCCCTCCCGGCCGCCGGCGACGTAGGCGCGCAGCAGGATGCGCAGGGCTGGCTCGTCGTACCTGTCGCGGTCCAGCGCCGCCTGGGCGGCGTCGGCGGCCGCCATCCAGTCCCCGGCCTCGAGCAGGGCGGTGGCTGCCGCCTGCCGGGCCCGGGCAGCCAGCCGCTCCAGCCCGGCCAGCCTGAGCTGCGCCCATTCGCCGGGAAGCGGCGGCGGGTCGCCGCCCCGCAACAGCGAAAGCGCCACCCGGGCCGCCGCGGCCGCGCCCAGCACATTGCCCGCGCGCCGCCTGCGCTGCGTCTCGTCGGTCAGAGCGGCGAGCTCGGATGCGTCGACCCAGTCACAGTTCAGCAGGTAGCCGCCGTCACGATGCTCGATGCGATCCCGGCCGAGCACCGAGCGCAGTCGGCTGACCAGCACCGCCAGCTGGTCCTCCGGCCGCGATGGCGGGGTATCTCCCCACAGGGCGTCGACCAGCACGTCCGCGGGCACGACCTCGCCCGCCGCCAGCGCCAGGACCCGCAGCGTCAGCCGGCCCTTCCGGCTGCCCACTGCCTGCTGCTCGACGCCATCCACGGCGACCTCACCGAGTACGCGCACCGCGAGCGACCTCATGCAGGTATCAAACCCCCCGCCAGCGCGAGTTGCCACCGCCCGCTGCAAGCCGGCTGCAACCTGCCCGGGGCAGGCTGAACGCGAGTTCCGGCCAGCCAGTGAGAAAGGAAACCCGCAATGAGCAGCCAGGCAGAACAGAAGAGCTTCTCCGCGCCCGACGAGACCCGCAGCTTCGAGCGTGGCACCCTCGACCTGCTCACGATCGGCGGAGCCGAAATCGGCCGCCTGACGCTGCAGCCCGGCTGGCGCTGGGCCGATCACGTCAAGCCGCTCGCGGGCACTGAGCTCTGCGAGGCGCCGCACTTCCAGTACCACGTGCAGGGCACCCTGCACATCGTGATGGCAGACGGCACTGAGTTCGACGCCCGGCCCGGCGACGTCACCGCCCTGCCCCAGGGCCACGACGCCTGGGTCGTGGGGGATCAGCCGGTCATCGTCGTCGACTGGTACGGGGCCAGCAACTACGCCCGCTCTTAAGACCATCGTTTTCCGGCAGCCGTCGGCGGCGTGCACCGCCGGCGGCGACGACGGCATCTGCCCGGCCAGCGGCAGCAGGCCCCGGTCGGCGAGCCGACCGCGGCAGCGCCGAAGCGGTTCCGCCTCCACGACAGCAGCGTCGTCAGCGGTACCCGCTCGGCCGCGCCAGCAGCATCGCGCATCGCCCGGCCCGGCCGCCACTCGCCGCCCGCGGCCGGGCCCATCCAGGCTGCCCGTCCTCGGTGCGGCACGACCACCGGACTCGACCCGGTCAGCCGGCTGACTTTCAGCACGCCAGCGGGAACCCGGCGTGCCTGCGCGTGCGTTACCGCCGGTGCTGGCTCTGCTCGAGGACGAGAGCCGCAGCCAGCCGTTGGAGAGTACTCAGTGCGGGCTGATCAGGCAGGAAGGCCCGCTCATTGGCCCGTTACCGGGTCCGTCACGCCCTGGATGATGTGCGGTGTCAGAGGCTGGGCCTAGAGTGGCCGAGTCCAGGATCCGCTTCCGGGAGGTGCCATGACCACGCTCGTCAACAGGCCCGATACCGCGCTGCTCGTCATCGACGTGCAGAACGGCGTCGTGGGGGAGGCCTACCACCGGGACACCGTTGTCGCCAACGTCGCCGCCCTGGTCGACAAGGCCCGCACGGCCGGCGCGGCCGTGGTCTGGGTCCAGCACAGCGGCACCGATATGCCGCGAGACAGCGAGGGCTGGCAGTACGTGCCCGAGCTCAAGCGGCGCGACGACGAGCCGCTGGTGCACAAGACCTACGCCGACTCGTTCGAGGACACTGACCTGGAGCAGGTGCTCGCCGCGCGCGGTATCGGCCGGCTCATCGTCGCGGGCGCGCAGACCGACGAGTGCATCCGGTCGACACTGCACGGCGCGATCACCCGCGGCTACGACGCGACGCTGGTCGCCGATGCCCACACGACGGAGGACTTGTCGGAGTTCGGCGCGCCGCCCCCCGACAAGGTCATCGCCCACACGAACCTGTACTGGCAGTACCACAAGGCTCCTGGCCGGACCGCGGGCACGGTCAGCACCGCCGAGGTCGACTTCACTGCTCGCTGAGCCAGGCCGCGGCGCGGGCGGGGGAGGCCCGGGAGAGCCAGGCGTCCTGAATGACCTCGGTCAGCTCCTGCCGGGTGAGTTCCCCGACCCGGCTGGCGCGCACCAGCACCGAGCAGTGGCCGTCGAAGTGCGGCGTGCTGAAGAACGGCGATCCGGGGTCTTGGATCAGTGCCTGCTTGTCGGATTCTGACGCCACCCAGAACACGATCACGTCCGGGTGGCGCTCGCCGGTGACGGGATCAGCGGCGTCGGGACGGGGCGTGCGGAAGAACACGAAGGACTTGCCGCCGACCTGATAGACGGGGTTCCCGCCCGGTCCGTGCCAGACCCTCACATGCGGCATGCTCATGGCCAGCTCGTGGACATCCGCGACTCGCGCGCGGCGCGCTGGTGACGCCATGCCAGCAGCGTAGGCGCGATCCGGCCAGGTCCGTCCGATGTCCGGCCCAGGCGCCAGGTCCGCGCCGCTGACGGATCTGGTGCTCAGCCGCTCCGAGGATCCTGCCGCAAATGACACGGCCGCGTACAGTCCTGCTGACCACAGTTTCACCGACTCGCATCGAGGCGTTATGACCATGACCCGGCGCATGCTCGCCCCCTTGCGCCCTGCTGCCCGGTTTCTCACCGGATCCGCCT
>JBKQSL010000324.1:0-6312 GCA_052143655.1 Streptosporangiaceae bacterium
ACCTCGAGCAATTCGGCTTCCTTGTTGCGCAGCAGCTCGTCGATCTGCGCCACGTAGCCGTGTGTCAGCTCGTCAAGCTCGCGCTCGGCCCGGTGGCCGTCGTCCTCGCCCTCTTCGCCGTTCTTCACCAGCTTGTCGATCGAGTCCTTGGCGTGCCGCCGGATGTTGCGGATGGAGACCCGGCTGTCCTCGGCCTTATGCCGGGCCACCTTGATGAACTCGCGGCGCCGTTCCTCCGACAGCTCCGGGAAGGCCACCCGGATGATCGCCCCGTCATTGGACGGATTGACCCCGAGGTCACTCTTGCGGATCGCCTTCTCCACCGCCCCGAGCGACGACTTGTCGAACGGCTGGATCACGACCATCCGCGGCTCGGGCATGTGGAAGGACGCCAGCTGGTTCAGCGGGGTCTGGGTGCCGTAATACTCTGCCGTGATCTTGGCGAACATCGCCGGGTGCGCGCGGCCGGTCCGGATGCCGGCGAAGTCCTCCTTGGCGACGGCTACTGCCTTCTCCATCTTCTCCTCAGCCTCGAGGAGGGTGTCGTCAATCACTGCTGCTCCTGTGCCTCGTCGGGGACCCGGCCGCGGGAACGCCCGCACAGTCCATGGTGCTCCCCGTGACCGCGCGCCCGCTACGCGGCGCCGTCACCGGCCGAGCCTGCTCACCAGCGTGCCGATCCTCTCACCGCGTACGGCCCGGACCACGTTGCCCGCTCCCATCAGGTCGAACACGACGATCGGCAGGTCGTTGTCCATGCAGAGGCTGACCGCCGTGGCGTCCATGAACCGCAGCTCGCGGCGCAGCACCTCGGCGTAATCCAGCCGGTGGAAGCGGACCGCCTCGGGCATGGTGCGCGGGTCGGCGTCGTAGACCCCGTCGACCTGGGTGCCCTTCAGCACAGCCTGCGCCCCGATCTCCAGCGCGCGCTGCGCGGCGCAGGTGTCGGTGGAGAAGAACGGCGCGCCCAGGCCGGCCCCGAAGATGACCACCCGGCCCTTTTCCAGGTGCCGGATCGCGCGCCGCGGAATGTAGGGCTCGGCGACCTGGCCCATGGTGATCGCGGTCTGGACCCTGGTCTCCAGGCCCAGCTTCTCCAGCACGTCCTGCAGGGCCAGGCAGTTGATCACGGTGCCCAGCATGCCCATGTAGTCGGCGCGGGCCCGGTCGATGCCGCGCTGGGACAGGGCGGCGCCGCGGAACATGTTGCCCCCGCCGACCACGGCCGCGACCTGGACGCCTTCCCGGGCCGCGGCCGTGATCTCACGGGCGATATGAATAACCGCATCGGGCGAGATGCCCAGCCCCTCGCCGCCGGCGAACGCCTCGCCGGACAGCTTGAGGACGACCCGATGCCAGACGGAGTGGGCCTCCCCGGCAGCAGCAGTACGCGGTGCGGTCACCGAGGCCGTGCCGCTCATCGGCATCCTGGCCGGCTCATCGTCAGCTGCGCCGTCCTGCACAGAGGCATCCTCCCGTCGTGTTCACCTGCCTGCGAGCTAGCCCGCCTGGCCGATCTGGAAGCGAGCGAAGTGGCGCACCACGGCGCCGCGCTCGGCCAGCAGCTGCTTGACCGCCTTCTTCTGGTCCCGGACTGACGGCTGGTCGACCAGCACCACGTCCTTGAAGAACGCCCCGAGACGGCCCTCGACGATCTTCGGGATGGCCTGCTCGGGCTTGCCCTCGTCGCGGGTGATCTTCTCGGCGATCCGCCGCTCGTTCGCGACCACGTCGGCCGGCACGTCGTCCCGGGTCACGTACTGCGGCCGCATGGCGGCCACCTGGTGCGCGATGTCCACCGCGGCCTCCTCGCCGCCGGCGTCCAGCTGCACCAGCACGCCGAGCGTGGGCGGCAGGTCAGGGCTGGACTTGTGCAGGTAGCTGGCGACGTAACCGCCCCCGAACCGGGCGTACCGGCCCAGGTCAAGGTTCTCCTTGAGCGAGGCGCCCGCCTCCTCGATCAGCTGCCGGGTGGTCTGGCCGGGCCGTACCTCCAGCTCCAGCACCGCGGCCCGGTCCGCCGAGCCGGCCGCCAGGGCCGCTTTGGCGATGTCCTCCGCCACCTGCTGGAACAGGTCGGTCTTCGCGACGAAGTCGGTCTCGCAGTTCAGCTCGACCAGCACGCCTGCGCCGGTCCCGTCCAGCTCGGCGGTGACCAGCCCGTTGGCGGCCATCCGGCCGGCCCGCTTGGCCACGTCCTTGGCGCCCTTCAGGCGCAGCGCCTCGACCGCCGCGTCGAAGTCACCGTCCGCCTCCACCAGGGCGTTCTTGCAGTCGAGCATGCCCGCGCCGGTCAGCTCGCGAAGCCGCTTCACGTCAGCGGCGCTGTAGTTCGCCATTTCCTCATCTCTCGCTGTCTAGTCATGGGCGGCCGGGCGCCGCGCGGACGCGGCGGCCGGGCGCTCGCTCATGTCGTCTCGGCCTGCGCAACCGCCTCCGCGACCGCGTCCGCGCGCTCGCCGTCAGCCGACTCCGCCGTGGCCTGGTCCTCCGCCGTGGCCTGGTCCTCCGCCGGGACGGCCGGGGCCTCCGCGGGGTCAGCCTGCGCCTCCGCCGGGGCGGCCGGGGCCTCCGCCGGGACGGCCGGGGCCTCCGCCGGGGCAGCCGGGGCCACCGCCGGGGCAGCCTGCGCCTCCGCCGGGGCAGCCTGCACGTCCTCGGCCGCGCTGGCCGCTGGCTCCTGCGCGGCGGCGGCCTCGGTGGCTGCCGCGGACGCGGCTGCGCCCTGCCCGGCGGTCCCGGCGGCGCTCTCGCCCTCGAGCAGCTCGCGCTCCCACTCGGTCAGCGGCTGGTCCGAGCCAAGCTGGCCGTTAGCACTCGCCACGGCGGGCTTCTCCTCGCCGTCCGCTGCCCCGGCCCGGGCGATGAGGCCGTCCGCCACGGCGTCGGCCACCACCCGGGTGAGCAGGGACACGCTGCGGATCGCGTCGTCGTTGCCCGGGATCGGGTAGTTGACCTCGTCGGGGTCGCAGTTGGTGTCCAGGATGGCGATCACCGGGATGCCGAGCTTGCGGGCCTCGCTGACGGCGATGTGCTCCTTCTTGGTGTCCACCACCCACAGCGCGCTCGGTACCCGGGCCATGTCCCGGATGCCGCCGAGCGAGCGCTCAAGCTTGTCCCGCTCCCGGCGCAGGTGCAGGAGCTCCTTCTTGGTGAGGTTCGACCCCGCCACGTCGTCGAAGTCGATCTCCTCAAGTTCCTTCAGGCGCTGCAGCCGCTTGTAGACGGTGCTGAAGTTGGTCAGCATCCCGCCGAGCCAGCGCTGGTTGACGTACGGCATGCCGACTCGGCGGGCCTGCTCGGCGATCGCCTCCTGGGCCTGCTTCTTGGTGCCCACGTACAGCACCGAGCCGCCGTGCGCGACCGTCTCCTTGATGAACTCGTAGGCGCGGTCGATGAAGTCGAGCGACTGCTGGAGATCGATGATGTAGATGCCGTTGCGCTCGGTGAAGATGAAGCGCTTCATCTTCGGGTTCCAGCGCCGGGTCTGATGACCAAAGTGGACGCCGCTTTCCAGCAGCTGCCGCATGGTGACTACCGGGGCCATGCCGGTGTCCCTTCCTGTTCGTGCGCCGGTGCCGCGGCACGGGCGCTAGCCGGTTGCTCCTGGCGCCCGTACGTCCCCGCCGCGAGATGGCATCTCGCGGACCGGTGGGGAGCGTCCCGCCGGGATTCTGGAGGTCACCCGGACGGCGAGCGGACGCGCGAATTCGGCCACCGTAATGCGCGCATGCTGCGCGCACCGGCATGTTACAGCCGTGAACTCAGTCTACATGGTCGGCGCTCCGGCCGGGCGGCCCTCGTGCCTGCTGGTCAGGCTCGCGGATGGGCCTGCTGGTAGGCGGCTCGCAGCCGCTCGATCGAGACGTGGGTGTAGATCTGCGTGGTCGCCAGCGAGGCGTGCCCCAGGATCTCCTGCACGCTGCGCAGGTCCGCGCCGCCTTCGAGCAGGTGGGTGGCGGCGGTATGGCGCAGCCCGTGCGGCCCGGTGTCAGGCACCGACGGCACGGCCGCGATCTGCGCATGCACGACCCGGCGGGCGGTCCGCGGATCCATCCGGCGACCGCGCGCCCCGAGGAACAGGGCGGCCCCGCTGCCCGGCCTGGCCAGCACCGGGCGGCCCTCGTCCTGCCAGCGGCAGACCGCGACGGTCGCCGGGATGCCGACCGGCACGACCCGTTCCTTGCCGCCCTTGCCCAGCACCCGGACAGTCCGGCGGCCGGTGTCCAGGTCGCCGGCGTCCAGCCCGCACAGCTCGCTGACCCGGATGCCGGCCGCATACAGCAATTCCATGATCGCGCTGGCGCGCAGGGCCAGCGCGGCCGCCACCGCCTCCGCCGGGCCCGCTGCGGCCTCCGCCGGGCCTGCCGCCGCTCCCGCCGGGCCTGCCGCCGCTCCCGCCGGGCCTGCTGTGGTCTCGGCCGGGCCCGCTGCGGCTTGCGCCAGGCTCGCCGTGGTCCCGGCCACATCCGCCGCGGCCGGCTCCCCGGCCGCCGGGGTCCGCATCGCGCCGGACGTGGCCGCCTCGGGGCCGGTCTGGCCCAGGGACTTGTCCAGCACGGCCCGCATCTGCTCCGTGCCGAGCACGTGCGGCAGCGTGCGGACGGCCTTGGGGGTGGCCAGCATCGGGCCCGGGTCGGCCGTCAGCCAGCCGCGCGAGCAGGCAAACGCGGTGAACGAGCGGGCCGCCGCCGCCCGCCGGGCGATGGTCGCGCGCCCGTGCCCGCTGCCGCGCTGCGCGGCGAGCCAGGCTCGGAGCACCGAGATGTCGATCTCGGCCAGGTCCGCGGCCCCGCAGCGATCCGCATGGGCCAGCAGCGACCGGATGTCGCCGGCATAGGCCCGGACGGTGTGCGCCGACAGCCCGCGCTCGGCCGCCAGGTGACGCTCGTAAGCCGCCAGCGGCTCCCGCAGGGCATCTGGCAGCGGCTCGGCGGCGGCCTCCCTGGCTGCGGCCGGCGGCCCGGATGGTGCCCGCATGCTCTCAGTCTCCGGCATGCGGGCCCGGACCGGCACGCGCCCCGCCTGCCGGATCCGGCGGTCCGTCCTCTTGCGGCCGATCCCGCAGCGGCCTGCCGGCTGCCGGGGCGTCACAACGCCAGGCTGCTATTTCCTTCTGCGCGAGCCGGGCGGAGCGCGGCTGCGGGCCGGGCGGAGCCGGATCCGCGCGGGGCGGGCAGAGCCGGATCGCGCGGGGCGGGCAGAGCCGGATCGCGCGGGGCGGGCTGCGTCAGGCATCGGGGCGGGCCCGCCAGCCCTGGTCGCAGCGCTCGATGTGACCGGCCGCGGCCAGCAGGCCCAGGCAGCGCAGCACGGTGTCCAGATCCGCGCCGGCCTGCGCGGCGATCGCCGCCGGGCCGCGCCCGCCGCGCCGCGGCACCGCGGCCAGCACCCTCGCGGTCACCTCGTCGAGCCGTGCGCGCGACACGGCCGGGCCGGGCGCCGGATGCTCGCCGGTGAGCGGGGTCACCTGCTCCAGCACATCGGCGGCGCCGGTCACGCAGACCACCGCCCAGTCCCGGATCAGGTCATGACAGCCCGCGGACATGTCCGAGGTCACCGGGCCGGGCACCGCCATCAGCGGCCGGCAGAGCTCGCGGGCGTGCTTGGCCGTGTTCAGCGCGCCGCTGCGGCGCGCTGCCTCGACCACAACGGTGCCCCGGCTGAGCGCGGCGATCAGCCGGTTGCGGATCAGGAAGCCCGGCCGGGTGGGGGCCCGGCCGGGCGGGCACTCGGTGGCCATGACCCCCTGGCGGGCGATGGCGGCGAACAGCTCGTGATGACCGCGCGGGTAGTCGTAGCTCAGGCCGCTGGCCAGCACGGCGACCGTGAGGCCGCCGCCGGCCAGCGCCCCCCGGTGCGCCGCCGCGTCGATCCCGTACGCGCCGCCGGACACGACCGTGACGCCCTCGCCGGCCAGCGCGGCGGCCAGGTCGGTGGCGACATGGCCGCCGTAGGCCGTCGCTGCCCGGGCGCCGACCACCGAGACCGATCGCAGGCAGGCGAAGCGCAGGTCGGAGGTGCCGCGCAGCCATAGCAGCAGCGGCCTGACATCGCCGAGGTCATCGAGCTGGGTAGGCCACTCCGGATCGCCGGGAAAGACCAGCCGGATGCCTGCGGCTTCCCAGGCTTGGACCCGGCCCGGGGTCGGGACCAGGGGCAGGCGCCGCCGCCATCGCTGCAGTGCGCGGGCGACGGCGCGCGGGTCGCCGCCCGCGGGCGGCGCGATCTGGCCGTCGCCGGCGGCGAGCGCGGCTGCGACGGCGGCCGGGGAGTGCACGCGCAGCAGCGCGCCGAGGACCGGGTCTGCGG
>JBKQSL010000325.1:0-6054 GCA_052143655.1 Streptosporangiaceae bacterium
TACCCGGCCAGGAACCCGGCTAAGGCCAGCCGCTCGGTGTTGCTGAACACCGGCGTCACCGGGACGAGAGCAGCGGACGAGGGAGTGGTGGCCATCAGGCACCTCCGAGGACTCAGGCTGAGACCCCAGAAGCTGGGCCACCCGAGGCCCCAGCAAGACGATGAGAACCCACGTTAAGCCGGCCACGACAGTCACACCAGGTCACAGCCCTGGCGGGCCGCCGAAGTCGGTCCACAGCGCCCGAGCGCCGAATCGGCGCGCCGGGCCGACGTGTGTTTCACTGCCGTGAGCATACGCAGATCATCCGATTCCGCCAGGGCCAGCCATCAGCCGAGCGCGCATCGGAGGTGCTCAATCCGGCGCTTGCCGAGATCATCGTGCCAGGCGGCAACGAACCCGCCTGGCTGTCTTCTGCCCTGTCGGTAGCCCATGGTTTCTGTCACCTGGCGCGGGCGGCGAAGCGCGGCAGGGTTTGCTCGCTGTCGGCGGCCTGGCAGGCCTGGCGCTGGTGCATCAGGCCATAGGTGAATGTGTCCTGCCCTGCCACCCGGGCCTTTGCGGCGAGATCGAGCAGCACTGTCCGTGCGACGACGCTGTCGTGGTGATCGCCGAGCAGTTGCTGCAGTTCCTTGGCCTGTGTGGCCTGGCGCCGGGCCGCGCCGCCGAGGGCGGGCACTGCCGCTTCGGCGGCGTACCGGGCCCGTTTGGTCGCCTTGCGCGCCTCATGGATCGCCGCGTCGCGGTCCTCGGCGCCCGGCACAGCCGCCAGGGCGCGCTGCAGCCGCCGTTCCGCCCGCCGGACCGGCTTGGCAAACACCTTGCCTGCCTGGCGTTCCGCCAGTGGTGTCAGCGGCGGGTCAGCCAGGAGCGCGTCCAGGTCATCCAGCAGCTGGAGATAGCGCTGCCCGTTGAGCGCACGTAGCGCGGTCTTGCCCGCCTGGGCGAGCTCGGCGGTGAAATGTGCGCTGATGCAGGCCTCCACTGGCCCCACCACCAGGGCGGGGGGGATGGCGGTGAGCTCGGCGGTAAGCCGGGCCAGCAGCACCTCGCTATCGCGGGCCTGCCCGAGCGCGGCCGCGAGCCACTTCAGCTCGGCACACAGCGGCCGGGTCGCCTCCCGCTCGACGATGGCGCCGAAGGCCTGCAGGGCGCTGCGGGCCCGGCGGGTGGCGACCCGCATCTGGTGCACCGCGTCTGGCTCATCACGGCGGACCAGCGGGTCATAACGTGAGATCGCGGCCACCTGGTCGCGCACGTAGGCCAGCACCACCTCGCCCGCGGTCGACTGGGCTGTCAACGGCGGTCCCTGCGCGGCCTCGGCTGCGGGCAGCAGGCCGCCGAGCGCCCGCTGCAGTTTGGTCGCGGTGGCGGCGGGCCGGGCGCCGGCCTTACGCAGCCGCGTGTCGATCGCCTTCAGCAGCTTGGGGTCGCCGGTGACTAGTTCGGCCTCGATCTCATCCCAGGTAGTGGCGGATCCGCCGGCTGGCTCGGCCGACACGTGGTCGGCCGCGATCTCCGCCAGTGTCCGGCTGGCGTCATCGACCAGCCGCAACACGCTGCGGCTCGCCTGTATCCGCACCACCGGTGCGAGCGCCGCGCCCCGGGTATAGGCCCGGACCAAAGCCGCAAGCTCCTTCGGTACCGCGTTATCGGCCCTGGCGTGGGGCGTTGCCGCACGCTTGCCAGCCGTCCCGGAGGCGGCGCCGGCGGCAGGCTTGCCGCCGGGCGCGGCCAGGGGCAGGCGTATCTCGTCCCGGGTGTCCGCGCCTGCGGGCAGTTTCAGGTGCCAGCCCGCATCCTCACCGCCGGTGCGCCGCCGCAAGGTGATACCAGCACCGATCAGCCGCAAATCCGCGGTGTCGTAGTAGACGGCGTCCAGGAACTGCTCGGCTTGCTGTGAAACAGCGGCAACTCCGGCCGTCCCGGTCATGGCTTTCACCGCCTCCAGGGCGGCCGTCCCAGCTGTGGCAGGGTCGTATTTCCGCTCAATCTCGCGCACGACGGTGGCCACGTCCCTCGCCCCCTAACGATCGCGCAACCGCCCGCCCTGGCGGGCTTCACGGCTGCATAGCCATCCTGTCTCACAGGCTCCCCGGCGAAGGCGAAACCGGTAAGGGGCCACACGGCCCTCATGACAGGACATCAGGCCTTCGCGGGAGTTCCTCCCAGCCGCGGGCCCCCTCGCCTGGTGGGTAACCTGCAACCCGTGGTATCGCACGTGCTCTTTGTGCCTGCGCCAGCCGTGCGGCCCGGCGTCACCTTCCGGGCTGAGTGGTGCCGATGCGTTGTGGCTGCCGCTGCTGGCCGCATGTGCCCGCCCCACCCGGCAGGACAACACCCGCCACGTGGCCCGGCGCCACGCGACCACTGCAAGCCAGACGCCGCGGGATACGACCTGGCGGGCACCTGGCGAAGACGGCTCGCGGGGGCACACCGTGACATGCTGAAGCTATTGGCCGTAGGCCCGCAGGCGCCGGCCCCATTCGAGGGTCACCGTGACGCGTAACGCTCGATGAACACCTGTTGGGCACCCTGCCGGGCCTCGCCCACGGCCGGGTGCCGGCGGATGTACTCGCCGTCGGGCTGCATGTCCCACGCCGAGCAGTTGTCCTCCTCGTAGGTGCGCAGGATGGTCTCCAGCTCGGCTTTGATGACCGGATCGCAGACGGGGGCGACAGCCTCCATCCGCCGGGAGAGGTTGCGTGTCATCCAGTCGGCCGAGCCGATGAAGAACTCGGGCGCGCCACCGTTCTCGAAGCGGTAGATCCGGCTGTGCTCGAGGAATCTGCCGAGGGTGCTGGAGACCTGGATCGTCGGTGACAGCCCCGGCACTCCTGCCCGCAGGCAGCACAAGCCGCGGATATTGAGGACGATGGAGACGCCGGCCAGGCTGGCCTTGTAGAGTTCTCGGATCGTCTGAGGGTCCTGGAGCTGGTTCATCTTGGCCCGAATGCCGCAGGGGCGCCCTGCGCGGGCGTGCTCGGCCTCGCGCCGGATCAGTGCGGTGAACCGCTCGCGCAGGTCGTGCGGCGCCACCAGGAGCTTGCCCGGGGCCGGGGCCGGGATGCCAGCGGTCAGCTCGTTGAAGACCGCCGCTGCGTGAGCGGCGAGCTCGGGATCCGCGCTGAGCAGCCCGAGGTCCTCGTACAGCCGGGCCGTCCCCTCGTGGTAGTTCCCGGTGCCGACGTGGATGTACCGCCGGAGGCCGTCCGGCTCCTCACGCACCACCAGCGCCAGCTTGACGTGCGTCTTGACCCGCTCCACGCCGTACGCGACGTGAGCCCCTGCCTGTTCGAGCTCCCTGCCCCAGCTGATGTTGGGCGCCTCGTCGAAGCGAGCGGTGATCTCGACCAGGACCGCCACCTGCTTGCCGTGGCGGGCCGCCTCCTTGAGCGCCTGGATGATCGGCGAGCGGCGGCCAGTGCGGTAGATCGTGAGCTTGATCGCGAGAACGGCGGGATCCACAGCGGCACTCTGCAAGAACCGCAGGATCGAGGTGTCGAAGCTGTGGTACGGCAGATGCACCAGAATGTCCCCGCGACGGATCTCATCGAACACCGCGGACGGGTCGGTGTGGCCCAGGTCCCGCAGCCGAGGATGGGTCACCGGCTGGTGCGGAGGGTCACGCTGCTCGGCATGGCCCTCCACAGGCAGTCCCATGAGATCCCCGAGGCTCAGCAGCCCGGGAGTCGCGATGACGTCGGCAGGGTCGGCGCCAAGCTGAACCGCGAGCCAGCCCCGGAGGCTTTCGGGCATGTCGGCGCTGACCTCCAGGCGCACCACACCCGCGTACTTCCGGGCGGTCAGCTCAGCCGTGACCATCCCGATGATCGCACCGGGCGAGAGGTCCACGTCCTCATCCCCGGCCTGGTCGGTCCACGGATCATCCTTCGCCCCCCTGGTGACCCGGAAGAAGAAGCAGGCCAGCTCCAATGCCCGCGGGAAGAGCGCGCTCAAGTTGTCCACGATCACCTGCTCAAGGGGCACCCAGCCCGCATGGTCCGGCAGCGGCACCCATCGCGGCCGGTTGGCCGGCACCTTGATCCGCACGAAACGGCGCTTCCGGCGACCCGGTTCGGTGACCAGTACCGCAAGGTTGAGGCCGAGGTTGCTGATGAACGGGAACGGATGTGCGGCGTCCGCGGCAAGCGGGGTGAGGATCGGTTCCACGGAATCCACGAAGTACCGGGCGAGGAAGTCCCGCTGGGACGGGCCGAGATCCCCGACATCCAAGATCGGGATCCCCAGGCCGCGCAGAGCGGGGCGCAATTGCTCCTCGACAAGCCTGGCCACCAGCTCCTGCTGGGACCGCAACTCTGCGCGGCAGGCCTCGAGCACCTCGGCCGGAGTCAGGCCCTCGGGCCCGCGTCTGCGCTCATCCCTTCGGACCCTCCGGAACAGGCCGCCGATCCGCTTCATCGCGAACTCGTCGTAGATCATGCCCATGATCCCGGCAAACTTGACCCGCTCCAGAAGAGGCTGCTCCGGATCCTCGGCCAGGGCCAGCACGCGGCGGGCGAAGCTGAGCCAGCTCAACTCCCGGTTGATAAGGGCCGCCGGAGAGTCCGGTGTGACCGGTACAGGCTGTCCGGTCATCTGACCTCGGCACGGCGCCTGCCAGTGACACTGAACAGTGCTGCTGCCGCGATGTCGGCTCGCCCTGGGAGGAAGTGCACGGTTGCCCTGGTGGCGGCCAGCGCGTTGCGGGAAACACGGTAGTGATGCCCGCACAACAACAGGTCCACTGGATACGGACGCTGGGCCGTGGGCGGCATCGTGACCTGCACTACCGGCCAGGCGAGGCAGCAGCAAGCCCGGTCCAGGCCATTAGACGCCAAGTTCCCCGTGCTCTGGCACACCAGAAGGCTGCCGCGGCCAGGCGCGGCCTCTCCGCCCGAGTGCCTGCGCGGGAATCTCAGCTTCATGGACTAAGAATCGCCACTGAGATGTGGCCTGGGCAGAGACCTTATTCCCGGCCTTCCAGGGCAAACGGCCCCGGCTGCGGGCCATGCTGGCCGCCGCCTCAGCAGCGCCGTTGCCCCCGTCGTCGCGCCGGGATGACCCCGCTTGGCTGCCCGGGCATCGGTGGCTCCCCCACTGCCGGGACGCGCTGGCCAGCGGCGCTATGGTGAGCTGATTCGGCTGCGCGAGGACTGCCTCACCGCCGCAGCGAGCACTGTGGTCCTGCGGCCAGTCAGCACGCTGGTGCGGTTAAGCCGCCAGGTTCGCGCGGCTGCCGTAGGCGCAGAGCCCGTAGATCGCGACGATGTCCACGGCCAGGATCGTCAGGGCCCAGAACGGGTAGGCGGGTATGAAGAACATCATGTCGATCGCGCTCAGCCCGACCACCACCACGCCGTACCAGCGCGCCAGCTGGTTGCCCATCATGACCCCTCCTGCGGCGATGAGCTGCAGGAAGCCGATGGCCAGGGTGATCCAGCCCCAGGTGCGCAAGTCGCCGAACACGTAGTGCGCGTTGGCGACAAACACGTGGGAGTTGACGACTGCGGCGATGCCGTAGAGCAGGTTGAAGCAGCCAACTATGCCCAGCACCACAGCCGCGAACGCGATCAGGCCCAAGCCCCGGCCTGGTTCACGGTAGCTGCCCGCGCCCTGGGCTGGCTTCATGGTTGCCGATGTCATTTGTGGCCTCCTAGGCCAGAATCACCGAACCCCTCATCCGGGACTCAACTCAGCCGCCCTTACTTGGCCCGCCCGGCAGGCATCCCGACCCCAAGGAGCGCCGAGCCGCACGCATTGCAGGCCCTGCGGCCTCATTTCAACCCTCAACCGACGGGAAAGCTGCACAAAGGGCCCCTTGACTCCGCCCTTGCGGGCTTGCGTGACATATTGACCTGATCTGCACGCCACAGTTGATGAGCGCCGAGACGGTGCCACCCGTGCATAACGGCGGCTCGGGTATTTGGAGCGTGTCAAGGCCGCTGACGCATCGTTACCGCTAGCCAGGAGCCCTCCCGGGGCGGCACCGTTCCTTTCTGCCGCAGCCGCTAGCCCCGCCCGTGCTTGCGGAGGGCACGCCACGCCTGGGTCTTG
>JBKQSL010000326.1:0-4681 GCA_052143655.1 Streptosporangiaceae bacterium
TCTTGCGGCGGCCGATGCAGGACCGGCCATCGCCCCCATGCTGACTACCAGGCCCGCGGACCCGGCAATAGCCCACCAACGGGCAACTTTCATGAAGCGCCTCCTTCGAGCAGCTTCGCAACGAGGACCCCGCTCCTCAGCGGTCTGTCCGGGACACTAGCGACGACAGCTGGCTAAAGCAATGGCAAGCCGCCCTATCAGGACATGAAAGTAATGAGCGGGCCAGCGCGCCTAATTGGCCTGAGGGAATGCGCCGGTAACGGCCGGTGCTAAGCGCCCAGCTATCGGCCGTCGACTGCCGCAGCACCGGTCACGGAAGGGCAGCGGCTGATTCCTGCCTGCGGGGCCGGGCCCGGCCCGGCAGGAACCGCCGGGCGGCATGCCGGGGGGGCGATCGCGGACGCTCTCCCGCCCCGCACAGTTGCGGACGTATCACCCGCCGGCCGGACCGGACGCGGCCCGGCCGGCGGGAGCTGCCTTTTACTTGATCGTGTAGGTGTACGGCAGGGCGGCTAGCTCGTCCCCGCCTTCCTGGGCCAACGGCGGGACATCGCCGGTGAAGACGTCGGCGTACAAGTTACCGCTGACGACCGTGCCCGACGCGCCGGCCGGCGTGATGGTCACGTCGATGGTCCGGGTCTGGCCAGGGTTTATGACGAAGAGGCTGAACGCCGTCGCAGGATTGACGGCCACCTCCCAGAAGTCGCCGACCGCAGAGGTCACAGCCGGGTCGAACTGCTTCGTCTGCGCCGTTACCGCCACGCTGACGGTGCCGGCCGGGGCGGGCGCGGGGTACGGCCCGCACTCGTCCGGCGTCACGAACCAGGCGCCAGCCGTGACGGACCCGCCGGCCGGCGTGTAGGACGCCGACGGGGACGTACCGCACAACGGCCCTGGGCCGCTGGCCGAGCTGGCCAGGTCCGGGTCGCCGGGGTTCGGCGAGTAGTCGAACATGACCGGCAGGCTGGCGGTCGCCGAGACGGCGATGCCGGAGGTCTGCGTCGGCACGATGTACAGCGGCGGCTCGCCGGTCAGCGGCAGGGTGACGCCGGTGGCGGCGTCCAGCGGAGCGAGCGCCACCGAGGTGGTCCCGTTCAGCCGCGCGTCGACGAAGAAGTCCTCCGGGGCCCCACCCTTGTTCGTGATGCTGACGGGAACGGTCACCGGCTTGCCCGCAGCCAGCTGAGTGGCCGGGCTATCCGGCAGCCCCGGAGCACTGACCCTGACCTTGTTGAACTGCACGCTGCCGGTGTACTGCTGGGCGAGCTCATTGCCCACCACCGGCTCGGCGAAGTCCACGATTAGCGTCCAGGTACCAGCGACCGGGTTCAGCGTGTACGCCGTCAGCGACTTCTCGGGGGTGTAGTTGATCGCCCCTGTGGTGGAGTTCACGCTGGTGCCCAGGTAGTTCTGTCCGTAGCCGAGGGTGTCGCCGTCCGGGCTGACCAGGTAGGCGCCCACGGGATCGCCGGCATCGTTGGTGAGGGAGACGTTGGCGGTGATGTTGTGCACCCCGGCGCCGACGTCGAACTCGTAGTACTCCTGCTGCCCCTCGCCAAGATCACGCCCGTTGCCGCCGGTGAGCACCCCGCTGAAGGTGCCGCCGCTGGCCACGTCGATCTTGCTGCGCAGCGTGACCGGGATCGAGTTGCTTTCCAGGCCAAGCGTGCTGTCGAAGCCGCCGCCGGTGGAGGTCAGCACGATCGAGTCGGCAGCGTCGCCTGGGCTGGCCGGGGTGGTCGCCGAGACAGTGATCGTCCGGCTCTGGCCGGGAGCCAGCAGGATGTTGGCCGGCGATACCGAGCCGAACGGCGCGAACTGCTGAGTGGACACCTGCCAGGGCACGGTCCCGTTGGTCCCGCCGTCGGCGGCGACGTCACCGAAGATGACGCCGGTCCAGGTACCCGCGGCCGGGTAGCGTACGTCCACGTTGCCGTAGTTACCTGGCCCTTGCGGCAGCGAGTGCGCCGCGAACCGGCCGTGCGGGTCGATCAGGATCAGCCGCACCCGGGAGTTCAGCCCGACCTCACAGTAGTCCTGGAGGCAGTAGGCCGGGTTGCCCGGCCAGGCCAGGGAGGCGTCCAGCCGGTCCTGGCCGCGCCGGACGGTGAAGTGGAAGACGCCGTAGTTGTTCTGCAGGCCCTGGTAGTTGGCAAACTGCGGGCTCGTGCCGTCCTTGAGCGTGATGCTGCCGGACTGCACGTCCTGGCTGGGCCCGAAGGTCCGGCCCTGCACATGCACGAACTGGGTGTGAGCGCCGGTGTTGGTCACCGTGACCGGCCAGCTCTCCGAGGTGCCGGGAGCGGCTACCGCGTTGAGCTGGTTGCTCGACAGCAGCAGGCTGTCGCCCACTGGCTTCGGCGAGCCGTCACTGGTGTGAATGGACTCGGCCAGCTCGACGGCCTTGTAGCTGTTCAGCAGGCCGGCGCCCTGCTCAGTGGGCGGCGTGGCCAGGTCGGTCGCCGTGCTGGTCAGGATCTGCTTGACCAGAGCAGGGGCGGGTGTCGCGCCGCCATGGGTCTTCCGGTAGGCCTGGATGACCAGCGCCGACGCGCCGGCCACGAACGGCGATGACTCGCTGGTACCGCCGCTTTCCTCGATATCCGATGGCTGGCCCTGGAAGTTGGTGCACTCGGTGTAGATCGCCGTGTCGGTGCTGCACGAGGCGAAGCTCAGGTCGCCGGGGGCGACCAGGCTGACGGTACCCCCGGTTTCGTTGAAGCCGCCTGAGCTGAGCGAGCTGATGTTGTCGTTCAGCCAGCCTGTCGTCGCGAAGTACCGGGCGGCGGCGTAGTTGGTCTGGGCGTAGAACTGGAATTGCGTGGACGCTCCGACGGAGATGACCTTCGGGTCGGTCGAGGGCGAGCCGATCGTGTTGGTCGACCCGGCGTCGCCGCTGGAGACGCTGACGACTACGCCAGCGGCGACGGCCGCGTCGTTGAACTGCTTGGTCACGTCCAGCGCCGTGATGTCGGGGAACGGGTTGGAGCCGAACGACTCGTTGATCACGTTGACGTGGTCGGTCTCGACCGCGTAGTTGATGGCCTGAAGGAAGTTGGACTCGGTGGTGTCCTCGAACGAGCCGAACACGTCGAGCCCGACCAGGCTGGCTCCCGGCGCGACGCCCTCGATCCGGATGTTGCAGGCGGACGGGTCCGGCTGGGCGGAGAAGCCGTTCACGTTGTAGACGTGGATGCCCTGCCCGGCGATCGTGTTCGCGTCGAGGAACGCCTCGTCGCCACCGGTGATCTGACCGGGCCCGTCCCCGCTGAAGTCCTCGTAGTCCCCGCCGGTGGCCGGGTCGAACACCGAGGTGCCGTTCGGCCGGATGAAGTTCACGTTGTCGGGGTCGAGGCCGTCGGCGATCCAGGCCACCTTGACGCCGGCGCCGGTGATGCC
Source organism: Streptosporangiaceae bacterium (assembly GCA_052143655.1). Taxonomy (GTDB): domain Bacteria; phylum Actinomycetota; class Actinomycetes; order Streptosporangiales; family Streptosporangiaceae; genus CAVSUR01. The sequence continues at coordinate 3,400 of JBKQSL010000326.1, forward strand.
GAGCGTGCGCGCGGTCTGCTGGTGCGGGTTGTCCGAAGCGGTATTGGTGAGCGACAGCCCCTCAGGAGCCAGCTGCGCCTGACCGTTCTTGCCGCAGGCACCGGGGATCACGTTCGGTGTCAGCGACGTGCCTGCGGTCTTTACGGAGGCACTCGCCTGCTCGGGGGAAGCCCCCTTGATGGTCACGTCCGGGATGACTTCCGCGACAGCCGAGTTCGCCTTCAGCCGGGCCATCTCGCCCTGGGAGACCGTGGCGGACAGCGCGTTGATCAGCGTGTAGCCCTGCACGTGGGTGGCATGCACGGCGCGAAGCTCGCTCATCACCGGAGCCTGATCGCTGGCGGTCGCGGCGGAGCGCGCGGTCTGCGCGCTGGTGCCGACCGGGGCGGCCGCCATCTGGCTCTTCATGATCACGATCACGTGCCGGTTGACGTTCTTGGACAGCGCGACCGCCTGCGCCGCGGTCAGCGGCTGCTGGGCCGACACCGCGGCCCCAGCCGCGCGCCCGGCGGGCGCAGCCAGCGCGGCCGCCGGCTGGCCGATGATCAGCGCCGGTACCGCGACAGCCGCGACGGCCAGGGAAAGGGTCCTTCGTGCGGAACGCGCTCTCGCCGCGCCGCCTGCCATACGTCCGTGCATGCTCGCCTCATCCTCGAGGGCGGCCTGGGCCGCGAGTAGAGCAGAACCTGCGGTTTCGCCAGCTGCCCGCCTGGCACGCGAGTTGAGCTCACCGACATATACCGAGGTTGGACGCTAGCAGGATTTAAAGATCGACAAAATTGGTCATTAAGTAACGCTTCCGTAACATCGGCATCTAAGCCTCTGCCAGGGCTTTCGCTCTCGACTGCGGCAACCATTACTGAACGGTCATTGAGTAGTTAATCGCCTGGGCACGTCCCGGCATAATGGCGCGAAGGGGCGCGCGGGACATGCCACCGGATCTGGCATCCGCGCAGTGCTCAGCTGCGCCGCTCCAGGTGGCGGAAGAGGTCCACCCATTGCGCCGGGCCGACAAACGCCACCACGGTCTGCGGCCCGATCCCGGCGGCCTGGAACGCGGCCCGCAGCGCTGCGGCCGGGTACTGACCGCGCAGAGAGGCCAGCAATGAGCCCCCGACGCCGCTGAAGCCGGCCTGCACCATCCGGCGGTAGGCGCCGAGCCTGCCGGGGGCGATCAGCGGCTCAGGGCGGCGCGCCAGCCGCAGGATCCCCGCATCGACCCGCGGCACCGGGCGGAACTGCGTACGCGGGATCGTGCCGAGCAGGTCCCACTGGACTTCTG
>JBKQSL010000327.1:0-35190 GCA_052143655.1 Streptosporangiaceae bacterium
CTGGTCGGGGTGGCCGGATTTGAACCGGCGGCCTCTTCGTCCCGAACGAAGCGCGCTGCCAAGCTGCGCCACACCCCGGTTACCGCCCGAGCAGTCTAGCCGATCCTGGGAACCAGCGTGAGCAAGGTTGCCTCCGGACGGCAGCAGAACCTGGCCGGCGCGGCGGGGGAGGTGCCCAGGCCTGCCGAGACGTGCAGCCACGCCTGGCCGGAACCGGTGTCTGCCGCCGGATGGTGATGCAGGCCGCTGGCCCGGCGGCGGTCGATGCCGCAATTGGAGACCAGCGAGCCCACGACCGGCAGACAAATCTGGCCGCCGTGGGTGTGGCCGGCCATCAGCAGGTCGTAGCCGTCAGCGACGAAGTGGTCCATGACCGACGGCTCGGGCGTGTGCATGACGCCCAGCCGCAAGTCAGCCTGCGGGTCGGTGGGCCCGGCGATGAGCTCGTACCGGTCACGGTTCAGGTGCGCGTCATCCACGCCGCCTATTTCGATGTCCAGATCCCCGGCCTTCAGGCGGCCGCGCCGGTTGTTGGCGTTCAGCCAGCCGGCTGCCTCGAGGCTGTCGCTAAGCTCGGTGTAGGGCAGCGTCGGCACGTCGTGCTCATGGTCGTGCGCGCTGGTGCGCCACAGGTAGCGGGCCGGGTTCTTGACCGTCGGCTTGTACAGGTCATTGGATCCGTAGACGAACACGCCCGGCACTTCCAGCAGCGGCCCGAGCGACTCCAGGAACGGCGTCAGGGCCCGCTCATGCGCGACGGAGTCCCCGGTGTTGACGACCAGGTCGGGCTCGAGCGCGGCCAGCGTCCGGATCCAGGACATCAGGCGGTGGCGGCCCGGCGTCAGGTGGACGTCGGAGATGTGCAGCACCCGCAGCGGCCCGGCCCCGGCGGGCAGCACCGGCACCTCGTGGCTGCGCAGCGTGAACCAGTTGCGTTCCACTACAGAGGCGTATGCCGCGACGGCGGCGCCCGCAACGGCAGCCCCGGCGAGAACTCGTGAGCGCATCTTGACATAGTGCCATGCGGCGGAGGGTGGTCGTGATCTGCCACTGCGGCGCGGCAGGATGGGGCCATGCCCGAACTCAAGAACCGGCTCCGCAGCGATCTCACCGCGGCCATGAAAGACCGGGATGAAGTGCGCACCCGGACCCTGCGGATGGCGCTCACCGCGGTCACCAACGCCGAAGTCGCAGGCAAGGCAGCGCGCGAGCTCAGCGACGCCGACGTGCTTCAGGTGCTCACCAGGGAAGTCAAGCGCCGTCGGGAAGCCGCTGCGGCGTTCGAGCAGGCCGGCCGGGCCGATCAGGCGGCGGCCGAGCGGGCCGAGGATGACGTGCTGGCGCAGTACCTGCCGGCCCAGCTGACCGATGCGGAACTCACGGAGATCGTCTCGGCGGCAATCGCCGAGACCGGAGCACCTGGCCCGCAAGCCATGGGCCAGGTGATGAAAGTCGTCACGCCGCAGACGACCGGCCGGGCCGACGGCGGGCGGGTAGCCGCCGAGGTGCGGCGCCAGCTCGCCAGCTGATCACAGCAGCCGAGCTGCTGCCTTCGGCGGTCGCACGCCGGATCACCGGCAGGTAGCCACCAGGCGCTCGGATGCAGGCACCGGCGGGCTGAGCGCGGGCGAGTTACGGCTGGCTCTGTCAGCCCTTGCCGTGGCCGCCCCCGCCTCCGCCGCCTCCGCCTCCGCCGCCTCCTCCGTTGCCGCCGCCTCCGCCGCCGCCGCCGGCGGGCTTGGGGGGCTTGGGTGGCTTGGGCGAGGCGATGCCGGTGCCCATGGAGAAGAACGGGCTGGTCGGCGGGACGCCGACGAAGCTGACTGCGGGCAGGCCCAGGTGCAGGAACGTCTCCTGCCAGGTCGCGGCCGGCGCATTGTCGCCGAACATCTGCCCGGGGCAGCTCAGGCCGCCGCCGACCTCGCGGTAGCAGGCATTGCTGCCAACCATGGCACCGCCCGTGGTCGGATTGAGCGGGTTGAAGACCGAGACGTACCCGGCCAGCACTGGCGTGTAGCCGGCGAATGCGGCATAGAAACCGCCGTTGGCGGTGCCGGTCTTGCCTGCCGCCGGGATACCGATGCCGCGCCCAGCGGCCGTGCCCGAGGTGAGAACGCCCTGGAGGATGTAGTTCGCGGCGTCGGCTACTGCAGACGGCAGGACGCGGTGGCAGTCGGAAGAGGCGACCGGCAACCGCTGGCCAGCCACGGTCACGATCTTGGTGATCGCCGTCGGCCTGCAGTAGATGCCGCGAGCCGCGACGGTAGCGTACGCGGCCGCCATGTTCATCGGCGAGACGTAGACAGAGCCCAGCGTGAAGGACGGGGTGTCATCAGCTGGGTACTGGTAGCCGGCTGAGCCTGGCTTGCCTTCCGGCCGGAACAGGGACTTGCCGTCAGCCCGGGTCATCCCCAGGCTGGCCGCGGTCCGCACGACATTGCACAGCCCGACCTTCTGCTCGAGGTGGCCGTAGAAGACGTTGATGGACTGCGTAGTCCCGTTGTACAAGGTGGCGACACCCTTGCCCGGGCCCTCTGCGTTGCCCAGGTCGGGATATATAGAGGCCTGGCCCCGGCAGCTGTAGTAGGGGCCGAGAGTCGAGGGGGATGCATACGGGATGCTGAAGCCGAAGGGCACCCCCTGCTTCAGCGCCGTGAGCAGGGTGAAGATCTTGGACGACGACCCGGTCTGCACCCCGCCGCCGCCGTCATAAGGGGAGTTCACTGCATAGTCGACGGTGGTGTCGCCCCGGCTGAAACCGTACGGCCGGTCGATCGCGATCGCGCGGATCGCGCCAGTGCCCGGCTTGATCAGCGCCTCGGCGGCGACGTTGTGCCCGGGGTTGTAGGTGCCGGAGAACGGTGGCACGACGTAGTTGACAGCGCTGTCGGCCACCCGCTGGTCGTGCGGGTTGAGAGTGGTGTAGATCTTGAGGCCGCCGACGGTGTTGAGCATGGACTCGGCCGTGGCGAAGGCCTTCTGCTTGCGCATGACCGCGAACACGTAGTCGCAGAAGAACGCCGCCTTCCTGGCTGACGCGGCGGTGCAGCCGCTCTGCAGCGTCGTGCTGTGCAGCTTCAGCCCGAGCGGCTTGGCCCCGGCCGCCGTGGCTGTGGCCTTGGTGATGTAGTGCAGCTGCGCCATCCGGGCCAGCACCGTGTTGCGCCGCTCCTTCGCGAGCTTCGGGTTGACGACCGGGTTGTACAGCGCCGGGTTCTCCACCAGCCCGGCCAGCATGGCCGACTGGTCCAGGGTCAGGTTGGCGGCGGTGGTGGAGAAGTACCGCTGGGCCGCGACCTGGACCCCGTAGGCGTTGTTCTCGAAGTAGGCGACGCTCAGGTAGGCCGCGAGCAGCTGGTCCTTGGTCATCTCGTGCTCGACCTCAGCGGCCATCCGCAGCTCGCGGATCTTCCGCGTCAGGTTGTCGGCCGCCGCCGCGATCTGCTGCGCCTTGGTGGTCGCGGTCAGGATCAGCGCGTTCTTCACGTACTGCTGCGCCAGCGTCGAGGCCCCCTGGATGGGCTGGTGCGACAGGTCGTTGACGACGGCCCGCAGCGTGCCGCGCAGGTCGAAGGCACCGTGGTGGTAGAACCGGGAGTCCTCGATCGCCACAATGGCGTTGCGCATGTCTGGCGCGATCTGGTTGTAGGACACCGGCACCCGGTCGATGTTGCGCGGGTAGTAGTACGCGAGCAGGTGACCGCGGCTGTCCAGGATCTCCGACCGCTGCGGCACCACGCCGAGCTGCGGGACCTTCATAGTGTTGAAGGCCTGCGCGGCATCCCGGGTGATGACGCCGAACGTCCCCACCACCGGGAGCGCGACGCCCGCCGCGAGCAGTCCGCTCACGACGGCCAGGACGAGGACCAGGCCAATTGCACTCGCGCCGGCGCGGCGCCCAGAACTCAGCACGTGCCCCAGGTTACGCTGGCCCGCGCAAGGCATAGACACAGACGACTCTAGCGGGGGGATTGTCCAGCAGTACACAGCCGCCCAGAGGGCGGTAAAACGGGGGGAAGCGCAGGCCGGTCGCGGAGTGACTAGTCACATCTGCGCGCGTAGTCCATCAGGGCTATGCGGGAAATGGGTCTGCCGGGGGCTAGCGCAGCTTCGCTGGTCCCCGTAAATTACTCTTCCGCGACCATCACTTACGAGGGAGCCGGGACCAACCCGGGGCCCTTGAACCGCGAATTGGACCACTAAAAGGTAATAAACCAATTGCGGGGCGTGACGATCAGGAGGAGTTGGGCTACATGTGGATCACGGACTGGACCGCCCGCGCCGCATGCAAGGGAACTGACCCGGACGAGCTCTTCGTCCAGGGCGCGGCGCAGAACCGGGCCAAGCTGGTCTGCCGCGGTTGCCCTGTCCGGACCGAGTGCCTTGCGGATGCGCTCGACAACCGGATCGAGTTCGGGGTGTGGGGCGGGATGACCGAGCGCGAGCGCCGGGCTCTGCTGCGACGTCGCCCCGACGTCGCCTCCTGGCGCGAGCTGCTGGAGAACGCCCGCAACCATTACGAGCGCAGCGGCGGCGAGCTCGTCGCCAGCTGACCGGCGCCTTTCCCGCAGGCTCGCAGCCTGTAACCCCGAATACTTTCCGTAACACTACCGGCGCGGGCTGTCGCCGGGAAGGCCAGGACCTGCCCGGCGTCCTATTACTCGCCGAAGCTGGTGCCGATGGCGCCCAGGCCCTGGAGATCGTGCACGTCTTCCGGCTGGGCCGGTATCTCCGCGACCGGCACCAGCGGATGCGCGGCGGTGAAGTGCTCGGCTACCCGCCGCTCCGCGGACCGCTGGGTCATCCGCTCCGCGTGCAGCCGCAGCGCCGTGACAGCCAGCTGATAGTCTGGCGCACTGTTCCCGGCCGCACTGTTCCCGGCCGTGCCGTCTCCCGCCGCTGCGGACTGCAGCGTTTCCGCTGCCGCCATGCTGCGAGCCGCCGACAGCCGGGCGGCGGGCGAGCGGTGCACCCGGTTCAGCAGCAGCCCTGCCAGCGGCATCCCCTCCTGATCCAGCCGCTCCACGAAGTAGGAGGCCTCGCGCAGCGCGTCCGGCTCTGGCGCGGCGATGACCAGGAACGCGGTGCCGGGTGTGCGCAGCAGCTGGGAGGTGTACTCGGCGCGCTCCCGGAAGCCGCCGAACATCGTGTCCAGCGCCGTCACGAACGTCTGCGCGTCCCGCAGCATCTGACCGCCGAGGATCTTGGTCAGGATGCCGGTCATCATCCCGAACCCGGCGGTGAAAAACCGCAGGTAGGCGCGGCCGCCCACCTTGGCCGGAGAGGTCAGCAGCCGCAGCAGCCGGCCGTCCAGGAACCGGCTCAGCCGCTGCGGCGCGTCCAGGAAATCCAGCGCCGAGCGGCTTGGCGGGGTGTCCACCACGATCAGGTCCCACTCGTCGGCCCGGCGCAGCTGGCCCAGCTTCTCCATCGCCATGTACTCCTGCGTGCCGGCGAAGCTGGACGACAGCGACTGGTAGAAGGGGTTGGCCAGGATCTGCGCGGCCCGGTCGGGATCTGCGTGCGCCTCGACGATCTCGTCGAAGGTCCGCTTCATGTCGAGCATCATCGCGTGCAGGCTGCCGCCGGACGTGCCGTTCTGCTCCTGGTCGGCTGCCGCCTCCGCTCCGTCGCTGCCGGCGGCCTCCGCCGGGCCGGCCGGCGAATCGGCTGCCCCGGGCACCAGGCGGGGGGTGTTGTCGAGCGAGGACAGGCCCATGGCCTGAGCCAGCCTGCGCGCAGGGTCCACGGTCAGCACGACCACGTGGCGGCCGCGGCGCGCGGCGCGCAGCCCGACAGCGGCCGCGGTGGTCGTCTTGCCCACCCCGCCGGAGCCGCAGCAGACGATGATGCGGGTCCGGCGGTCGTCGATCAGCCGGTCCACGTCCAGCCGCGGAGGTACCTGGCCGGCCATCACGCTGCTCCCTGCTCGCGCAGCGCCGCGGCCAGCCGGTACAGGCCGGCCAGGTCCATCCCGTCCGGGATCAGCGGCAGCTCGTAGCAGGGCTGGCCCGCCGCGTCCAGGCGGCGCTGCTGCACCTGCTGGCCCGCCGCCGCGGTGGCCTGCTCGGCCAGCTCTGCCGCCAGGTCCGCGGCGAGAGTGCGGCTGTCGTCCAGCCCGGCCGCCTTGAGCCCGAGCACCAGCTCCTCCTCGTCCAGCTGGCCCTGCGCGGCGGCGGCAAGCTGCTCGCCGGACAGGTCCAGCGGCCGGGTCATGTTGATCATGATGCCGCCCGGCGCGATCCCGCCGTCCAGGCCGCTCAGCTCGGCGATGCCATCCAGGGTCTCCTGCACCGGCATCTCCTCCAGCAGGGTCACGAAGTGCACGGCTGTCTGCGGGGAATGGATGACCCGCAGCACGCTGTCGGCGTGCCCGCGGACCGGGCCCACCTTGGCCAGGCCCGAGATCTCAGTCGTCACGTTCAGGAACCGCCCGATCCGGCCGGTCGGCGGAGCGTCCATCACTACCGCGTCGTACACCGGGGCGCCGCCGGACTTGCGCCGCACCGCCTCGGCCGCCTTGCCGGTCAGCAGCACGTCGCGCAGCCCCGGCGCGATCGTGGTCGCGAAATCGATCACGCCCAGCTTGGTCAGCACGGCCCCGGCATGCCGCAGGTTGTAGAACATCTCCAGGTACTCGATCAGCGCGGACTCCGGATCGGCGTTCAGCGCGTATACATCCCCGCCTGGCCGGGCCGCAGAGGCCGGGGCCACCGCGATCTTCCGCTCCGCGTATGGCAGCGGCGCGGAGTCGAACAGCTGGGCGATCCCCTGGCGGCCTTCGACTTCCATCAGCAGCACCCGCTTGCCGCCCGAGGCGAGCGCGAGCGCCAGGGCGCCGGCCACCGTGGTCTTGCCGGTGCCGCCCTTGCCGGTGACGACGTGCAGCCGCACGCCCTCCCAGTCCGTGTCCCGAGTGCGCACGTCTTGGAGGCTATCTGCGGTCGCGGACCGCCGGCTCCGTGCCCCGTCCGTGACCTCGCAGTGCTCGGATCGCGCCGGAAGGTTACTAATGTGGGAAACAAGCGATCCGCGCGGGACTGCTCCGGAAGGAAGTGTCCGCCATGGAAGCACTGCTGATCATCCTCGTCGTCCTTGTCATCGCCGGAGGGATCACGCTCGGCCGGTCCGTCAAGGTCGTGCAGCAGTACGAGCAGGGCATCGTTTTCCGGTTTGGCCGGGTGCTGTCCGGGCCGCGCGGGGCAGGGCTGACGATCATCCGCCCGTTCGGCGACCGGCTGCAGAAAGTCAACATGCAGATCATCGCGATGGCCGTGCCGGCCCAGGAGGGCATCACCCGCGACAACGTGAGCGTGCGGGTGGACGCCGTGGTGTACTTCCGGGTCGTCGACCCGATCAAGGCCACGATCAACGTGCAGAACTACCTGTTCGCGGTCTCTCAGCAGGCCCAGACCTCACTCCGGTCGATCATCGGGCAGTCGGAGATGGACCAGCTGCTGGCCGAGCGCGACACGGTCAACCGGGAGCTGCGGCGGATCATCGACGAGCCGACCGAGGGCCCGTGGGGCGTCCGGGTGGAGCGAGTCGAGATCAAGGACGTCTCGCTGCCGGAGGGCATGAAGCGCTCCATGTCCCGGCAGGCCGAGGCGGAGCGGGAGCGGCGCGCCCGGATCATCACCGCTGACGGCGAGTACCAGGCATCCAAGCGGCTGGCCGCGGCGGCGAACGTGATGGCCCGCGACCCGGCTGCGCTCCAGCTGCGGCTGCTGCAGACCGTGGTCGAGGTGGCGGGCGAGCGCAACAGCACCCTGGTCATGCCGATCCCGGTGGAGATGCTGCGGTTCTTCGACAAGATGGCGCCGTCCCCTGTCGCCGGAGAGCAGCGCTCGGCCGCGGATTCGGCCTCGCTGGCCGACTTCGGCGACGAGGCAGTGGCCGAGGCCGAGGCGGCAGCCGAGCTCGGCAGCGCGCCATCCGCGCCGCTGGAGATCCCCGACGTGCCGTCGATCCCGGAGCTCTCCGCCGATCTGATCGGGCCCGCGGCGGCGGCCATGGACACCACCGGCGCCGCGGCCCCGGAGCCCGCGGCCCAGGATGCTGCCGCGCCTGCGGCGGGCGATCCTGCCACCGCGCCGGGCGCCGGGGCCGTGCCCGGCGGCGCCGGAGCGCTCCCGTCGGCCGGGACGGAGGCCGCAGCTGCGGATGCTGACGGGAACGGCGTCAGCCCGGCCGGGCAGCCCGCCGCCAGGCCCGGGCCCAGCACCCGGCGGAAGCCACCGGCCCGCTAGAGTCCCTTCTCGGCGGTGCCCGCTAGGGTTTCGCCATGGCGAAATGGGAGTACGCGACTGTCCCGCTGCTGGTCCACGCAACCAAGCAGATACTGGACAACTGGGGTGAGGACGGCTGGGAGCTCGTGGCGGTGGTGCCCGGGCCCAACCCTGAGCAGCTGGTCGCCTACCTGAAGCGGGAGCGGTCGTGACCCAGGCGGCTGGCGGCCCGGAGGCCAGGCTGGCCGAGCTCGGGCTGACGCTGCCGCCCGTGGTGGCCCCGCTGGCGGCCTACGTCCCCGCAGTGCGGTCCGGCAGCTACGTATACACGGCGGGGCAGCTGCCCCTGGCGGACGGCAAGCTGCTGGCAGCCGGCAAGGTCGGGGCCGAGATCGACCCGGCACGCGCCGCCGAGCTGGCTCGGACCTGCGCCCTGAACGCGGTCGCGGCGGCGGCGTCGGCGGCCGGCGGGCTGGCGGCGATCCGGCGCATCGTGAAGGTGACAGGCTTCGTGGCCAGCGCCCCGGACTTCACCGGCCAGCCGCAGGTGGTCAACGGGGCAAGCGAGCTGCTGCTGGAGATCTTCGGCGACGCCGGGCTGCACGCGCGCAGTGCCGTCGGGACCGCGGTGCTGCCGATGGACGCTCCGGTGGAGATCGAGCTGATCGCCGAGGTCGGTGACTGAGCAACCGCCCGCCGGCCAGGCCGGCGCGGATGGGGCGGACCGCGCGGACCGGGTCACCATCCGGTTCCCGGGCCGGCTCACCGAATCGGCCCGCGAGGTGATCGAGGGCCGGCGTGCCCCTGCCGTCCCGCGCGACGCGGCCACGGTGATGCTGCTGCGGCCCGCCGGGGCGGGCCGCCCCGGCGGCCGGAACGCCACCGGAGCCGGCCGCGCCAGCCCGCCCAGCCGCGGCGGTCCCGCTGGCTTCGAGGTCTACATGCTGCGCCGCAAGCCCTCGATGGCGTTCGCCCCTGGTGCCTTCGTGTTCCCCGGCGGCGGCGTCGATGCCAGGGACGCGGAGGAAGAGGTGGCCTGGGCCGGCCGGGACATCGCCGCCTGGGGCGAGCTGCTAGCCGCGCCGCCGGAGCTGGCCCGCGCCCTGGTGTGCGCCGCGGTCCGGGAGACCTTCGAGGAGTCGGGCGTGCTGCTTGCCGGGCCGGACGCCGGCTCGGTCATCGCCGATACGACCAGCGCCGACTGGGAGGCCGACCGGCAGGCGCTGCTGGACCGCTCGCTGTCCCTGGCCGGGCTGCTGCACCGCCGCCGGCTGGTGCTGCGCAGTGACCTGCTGCGGGCCTGGTCACGGTGGATCACTCCGGCGGCCGCGCCGCGCCGCTTCGATGCCAGGTTCTTCGCGGCGGCTCTGCCGCCCGGCCAGCGGACCCGGGACGTGGGCGGCGAGGCCGCGGCGGTGACATGGATCGAGCCGGCCGCCGCCCTGGCGGCGGGCCGCCGCCGCGAGATCGAGCTGTGGCCGCCGACCGTCGTATCGCTGACCGAGCTGGCTGCCTGCGGGGACCTGGCGACCGCGCTGGCCGGGCCGCGCTCGGTCGTCCCCCGCATCCCCGAGATGCTGGTCGCCGAGGGGGCCGCGTGGCTGACGGTGCCAGGCATCACGGAGTACCCGCTATGACGGCCCCGGCCGGGCCGCCCGGGCAGCCGGCGGGCCGGGACGCCATCGACGGGTCCGGCACCTCGCGCGCCCGGTGCGTGCTGGCGCCCAACCCGTCACCGATGACCCTGGAGGGCACCAACACCTGGCTGATCGCCGAGCTGGGCTCGGCCACCGCCGCGGTGCTCGACCCCGGCCCGGCCGACGAGGGCCACCTGCGCCGGGTGCGCCAGCTCGCACGGGAGGCAGGACAGCGCATCACCACGATCCTGCTGACGCACGGGCACGACGACCACGCGGCGGGTGCCCGGCGGCTCGCCGAGCTGACCGGAGCGCCCGTGCTGGCCGCCGACCCCGCGCACCGGCTCGGGGACGAGGGCCTGCCGCCGGGTTCGGCGGTCACCGCCGGCGGCTGCGAGCTGCGCGCGGTCGCCACCCCCGGGCACACGCAGGACTCGGTCTGCTTCCAGCTCGCCGCGGACGGTGCGCTGTTCACCGGCGACACCGTGCTCGGCCGCGGCACCACCGTGCTGGCGCAGGACGGGAACCTGGCCGACTACCTGCGCTCGCTGGACGTGCTGCGGTCACTGCCGGGGCTGCGCGTCCTGCTGCCCGGGCACGGGCCCGTGCTCGCGGACCCCGCCGGCACGCTGGAGTACTACCGCGCGCACCGGGCCGAGCGGCTGGCCGAGATCCGGGCCGCGCTGGCGGCCGGTGACACCACGGTCGAGCAGATCGTGGCCCGGGTCTACACCGACGTCGACCAGGCCCTCTGGCCGTTCGCCGCCTGGTCAGTCCAGGCCCAGCTGGACTACCTGAACACGCAGGAGAACGCCTAGCGGGCCCGCTTGCGCAGCCGCTCGGGGTCCAGGAGCAGCACCGACTTGGCCGACAGCTGGACCCAGCCGCGGCTGACGAAGTCTGCCAGCGCCTTGTTCACCGTCTCCCGGGATGCGCCGACGAGCTGGGCCAGCTCCTCCTGGGTCAGGTCGTGGTTGACCTGGACGCCGTCCTCCTGCCGCTCGCCGAATCGCTCGGACAGGTCGAGCAGCGCCTTGGCCACCCGGCCGGGGACGTCAGTGAAGACCAGGTCCGTGCGGTCGTCGTTGACCCGGCGCAGCCGCTGCGCCAGCGCCCGCAGCAGGTGCATCGCCACCTCGGGCCGGGTGGCGAGCCAGCTGCGGATGAAGTCGTGAGCCAGGCCGGCCAGCCGCGCGTCGGTGACAGCGGTCGCGCTGGAAGTCCGCGGCCGCGGGTCGAACAGCGACAGCTCGCCGAACATCTCCCCGGGCCCGTGCACCGACAGCAGGTTCTCCCGGCCATCCGGGGCCGCGCGGGTGAGCTTGATCTTCCCGGTCAGCACCACGTACAGCTTGTCGCCCGGGTCCCCCTCGCTGAAGAGCCGGTCGCCACGGCTGATCTCGGTAATGGTCAGGCCGGTGCGCAGCGATTTGGCATCGTCCTCGCTCAGCGCCCGGAACAACGGCGCCTGGCTGAGCACATCATCCGCGTGACTCACGGTGCCTCCTCCTCGCGTCATCCGGCTCTTAGTCTGGCCTATCTGGCTGGGCCAGCGGACGGCGGATGCCCGTCCGCTGACCCAGCCAGCCGCCGCCTGCACGCCTCGATCTCGTCCTCTGCCGCCGCCCGGCCGACCCAGGTCTTGGCGTCCACTTCCTTGCCGGGCTCCAGGGCCTTGTAGACCTCGAAGAAGTGCTGGATCTCCAGCTGGTCGAAGGCCGGAACGTCATCGATGTCACGAAGGTGGGCGACCCGGGGATCGGTGGCCGGCACGCACAGCACCTTGTCGTCGGCGCCGTTCTCGTCATGCATCCGGAACATGCCGATCGCCCGGCAGCTGATCAGGCAGCCGGGAAAGGTCGGCTCCTCCAGCAGTACCAGCGCGTCCAGCGGGTCGCCGTCGTCGGCCAGCGTGTCCTCGATGAAGCCATAATCGGCGGGATACCTGGTTGAGGTGAACAGCATCCGGTCCAGCCGGATCCGGCCGGTCTCGTGGTCCATCTCGTATTTGTTGCGCTGGCCCTTGGGGATCTCGATGACTACTTCGAACTCCACGATCGCATCTCCTCGGCCCGTAGATGATTGACTGCGTTGCCTGGTTGTTCTACCCGCGTGAAGTCGATGACCTCACGTCAGAGCCCAGCATCTCGCGAAAGGACGTTTCGTGGTGAGCCGGCTCCACCGGATGGCGCTGCTGTGCCTGGCGCTGCTGTGCGCAGTCACGATCGGCGCCGGCGCGGCCGTGGCCCGGCTGCTGCCCCCCCGGCTGGCCCGCTGGCACATTCCCACCGTGGCCGGGCGGCTGTCCGGTGCCGCCGGTGCCGTCCTGACGCCGGCCGGCATGGCCGGCGCTGCCGGTGCCGCCGCGGGTCCTGCCGCCACGCCCGCCGGCGTCGCCGCCATCCTGCGCGCCCTGGCCGGCTCGCCGGCGCTGGGGTCGCACGCGGGCGTGGAGGTTACCGACCTGCGCACCGGCCAGGTGCTGTACGCGCGGTCCGCGGGCTCGGGCTTCGCCCCGGCGTCCACCACCAAGGTCGCCACCGCGACCGCCGCGCTGGCGGCGCTGGGCGCGGGCGCCCGCTTTGCCACCAGGGTCGTGGCCGGGTCCGTGCCCGGCACTGTCGTCCTGGTCGGCGGTGGCGACCCGACGCTGGCGGCGGGCCGGCCGCCGGCGTCGGACTACCCGCGGCCGGCCTCGCTGCTGTCCCTCGCCGCGGCCACGGCGCGCGCGCTGCGGGCGCGCGGTGAGACGGCGGTCCGGCTGGCCTATGACACCAGCCTGTTCACCGGCCCGGCCTTCGCGCCCGGCTGGACGCCCGGTTACGTGACGACCGGGAACGTCACCGCGATCACCGCACTGGAAGTGGACCAGGGCCGCCTGACGCCGTCCGGCGCCCCGCAGGATGCCGACGTGCCGGCCAATGCCCGGCCCCGGTCATCCGACCCGGCTGCCGAGGCAGCGCAGGCCTTCGCCGGCTTCCTGGCCCGGGACGGAATCCGGCTGCTGGGGACGCCGGCGCCGGGCGCCGCCGGGCGGGGAGCCCGGCCGCTGGCCACCGTCTGGTCGCCGCCGCTCGCCGCGGTGATCGCGCAGATGCTGACCGAGAGCAACAACGTCATCGCGGAGAACCTGGCCCGGCATGTCGCGATCGCGGCCGGCCGCCCGGCGTCCTTCAGCGGGGCTGCGGCCGCCGAGCAGGCAGTGCTGGGCCGGCTCGGCGTGCCCGGCGGGGTGCACCTGGTGGACGGCAGCGGCCTGTCCCCCCGGGACCGGGTCACTCCTGCCGCCCTGATCAGGCTGCTGGCCGTGGCAGCCGCCAGCCCGCGGCTGCGCCCGGTGCTCGCCGGGTTGCCGGTCGCGGGTTTTTCCGGCACCCTCGGGCCGGGCGGGAGCGCTTTCGCCACCATCGGCCGGGCCGGCCTCGGGACGGTGCGGGCCAAGACCGGCAACCTGACCACGGTGGCCGCGCTCGCCGGGATCGCCTACGCGCGCAACGGCGAGCTGATCTCCTTCGCCATCATGGCCGACCGGCTCCCGGCGAACGGGCTGGCCGCCGGCGCGGCGGACATGGCCCGGATCGCCACGGCCCTGGCGGGCTGCGGCTGCCACTAGCGCGCCACCGCCTGCCGCGGTCCGGGCCCGGACCGCGGTGCGGCCCGGCGAGCCAGGCCGGCCCGCTGGCCGATGACAGCCGGGGGCATGACAGCGCCGCAGGCGGGCATGATGGCGGGGCCGCGGCAATTGCCCGGCCCGGCCGGAGCCAGCCGCTCCGGCGTCCACATACGGTGGAGGGGTGAGCAGCTCGCAGATGATCGACTGGGATGTCGCCACCGCCACCGGGGTCCGGTGGGTCAGGCCGGGACCGCAGATCAGCATGGCGCAGGCCCGGCGGGTGGTCGCCGAGCTACGCGATCTGGCCGTGGCGGTCCAGGAGCCGGTCCGCGACGTGACCCTGCTGCCCGGGCCCGGCGGTGACGGCCAGGTCGCCATCGTGGACCGGCCGGCCTGGATCCGGGCCAACGTGGACGGCTTCCGGGTCGTCTTCGACCCGCTGGTGGAGCACCTGGCCGAACGCGGGGCCGCGCCGCCGCCGGGGTCGATGCTCACCGCGGTTTCTTCGCGGGTTACCGGGATGCAGGCCGGGCTGATCCTGGCCTACCTCGCCGCCCGGGTGCTCGGCCAGTACGAGCTGTTCCTGCCGCCGGACCCGGACGCGCTCGCGCCGGACGCGCCGGCCGGCCGGCTCACCCTGGTCGCGCCCAACATCGTCATGATCGAGCAGGAGCTCGGCGTCGACCCGCATGACTTCCGGCGGTGGGTCTGCCTGCACGAGGAGACGCACCGCACCCAGTTCACCTCGGTGCCGTGGCTGCGGCCCTATGTCCAGGAGCAGATGACCAAGTTCCTGCTCGCTTCCGAGCTGGACCCCGCCTCCATCCTGGACCGGCTGCGCGCCGCCACTGACGCGGTCGCCGGCGCGGTCCGCGGCACCGATGGCGAGAGCGTCATCGAGGCCATCCAGAGCCCGCGCCAGCGCGCCATCCTGGACCGGCTGACCTCGGTCATGACGCTGGTCGAGGGGCACGGCGACTACGTAATGGACGCGGTCGGGCCGAGCGTGGTGCCGTCGGTGGCCGAGATCCGGGCCAAGTTCAGTGCCCGGCGCGGCTCGGCGGGCCGGATCGAGCAGGTGATCCGCAGGATTCTCGGCATCGACCTGAAGATGAAGCAGTACGAGCAGGGCTCGCGGTTCGTCCGCACGGTGGTGGCCGAGGCGGGCATGGCGACGTTCAACAAGGTGTGGACGTCACCGCAGACGCTGCCCGACAAGGACGAGATCAGCCATCCGCAGGCCTGGCTGGAGCGGGTGGACGGCACCGGCGCGGCCGCCGGCTGACCGGCGATGGGCCCGCATCCCGCGGTCGCGCAGGTCCGGCTGGCGGTCCGGCGCAGCCTGGCGGGCATCGGCCGCGGTGAGCTCGTGCTCGCCGCCTGCTCCGGCGGCGCCGACTCACTGGCGCTGGCCGGGGCGCTGGCGTTCGAGGGTCCCCGGCTGGGACTGCGGCCGGGGGCGGTCACCGTGGACCACGGCCTGCAGCCGGGCTCGGCCGACCGGGCCCGCGAGCTGGCCGGCGTGCTGGCCGGCCAGGGCCTCGACCCGGTGCGCAGCGTGGCCGTGACCGTGGCCGCCCGGGGCGGCCCGCCCGGATCCCTGCCCTATCCCGGCCCGGAGGCAGCCGCCCGGCAGGCCCGGTACGCGGCCCTGGACCAGGTCGCAGCCGCCACCGGGGCCGCCGCCATACTGCTCGGCCATACCCTCGATGACCAGGCCGAGTCGGTGCTGCTCGGACTGGCCCGCGGCTCGGGTGCCCGGTCCATGGCAGGCATGCCGGCCGTGGCGGGCCGGTACCGGCGGCCGCTGCTGGCGGTGCGCCGGGCCGCCACCAGGGCGGCCTGCACGGCACTGGACCTGCAGCCGTGGGATGACCCGCATAACGCCAACCCCGCCTTCACCCGGGCCCGGATCCGCGCCGAGCTGCTGCCCCTCATGGCCGAGGTACTCGGCCCGGGGGTGCCCGAGGCGCTGGCCAGGACCGCCTGCCAGCTGCGGGCCGACGCGGACGTGCTGGACAGCCTCGCCGCGGCCGAGTCGGCCAGGGTGACGGCCCCGGACGGCTCGCTGCCCGCCGCCGAGCTGGCCCGGCTGCCCGCCGCAATCCGCGCGCGGCTGCTGCGCGCTGCGGCCGTCGCCGCGGGAGTGCCGCCTGGCCAGCTCAGCGCCCGGCACGTCAGCGCGAT
Source organism: Streptosporangiaceae bacterium (assembly GCA_052143655.1). Classification (GTDB taxonomy): domain Bacteria; phylum Actinomycetota; class Actinomycetes; order Streptosporangiales; family Streptosporangiaceae; genus CAVSUR01. Next base: position 15,666 of record JBKQSL010000327.1, read on the forward strand.
GGACGCGCTGGTCACCGGCTGGCACGGGCAGCGCGGCACGGACCTGCCTGGCGGGGTCCGGTGCTGGCGGCGGTATGACAGGCTGCTATTCGGCGCGCGGACATCCGGGGCGCATCAGGCAGATGCCCGCGCCTAGGCGCTAGGCGGAAGAGGTGAGCGCAGGTGGATGCTGGCGACATGGGCGCGGACCTTGAGGAGGTCCTCATCTCCCCCGCGCAGCTGCAGCGGCGGATCACCGAGCTGGCCGCGCAGATCGACGCCGATTACGCCGGCCGTGACCTGCTGCTGATCGGCGTGCTCAAGGGCGCGGTGATGGTGATGGCCGACCTGGCTCGCGCCCTGCACCTGCCGGTGCAGATGGACTGGATGGCGGTGTCCTCCTACGGATCGGGCACCAAGTCGTCCGGCGTGGTCCGCATCCTGAAGGACCTCGACGCCGACATCAGCGGCCGGCACGTGCTCGTCGTAGAGGACATCGTGGACTCCGGCCTGACCCTTTCCTGGCTGGTGCAGAACCTGCAGTCACGCGAGCCGGCCTCAGTGCGGGTCTGCGCTCTGCTGCGCAAGCCGGCCGCGGTCCTGATGCCGGTTGAGGTGACCTACATGGGCTTCGACATCGAGGACAAGTTCGTGATCGGCTACGGGCTCGACTACGCCGAGCGCTTCCGGAACCTGCCGTTTATCGGGACGCTGGCACCCCGGGTTTACTCCGGCCGGGATCAGGCCGGACCGGCCGCCCGGCAGCGGGGGAACACAAGCCGTAGTTAAATACGTTCACCGGGGTAGAAGGACATAGTGCACGGTCGCGGGGTCGTCGCGGTGTCTTGGCCGTGCCGGCAGCAGCCGGCGCGGTGTACCGTCGATTATTCCCGCGAATATGCAGGGACACCAAGGCCGCGCGCGAACGCTGGGGCGCGCGGCAGTCCTGCCGGGTGGCGGCTGGACACGAGGCTCGTCAGGAGGGAACGGCCCGGACCCGGCGGGGCCGCTCATCGATGGATCTGAAGCGCATCTTCCGCGGATGGACGATCGCCATCCTCGCCGTAGTCCTGGTGTTCCTGTTCGTCTACCGGTTCGCCAGCTCTGGGCCGACGTACGAGCAGAAGGACACCTCGTACGTCGTCAAGCTGATCAACACCGGCCAGGTCAAGTCGGCCCTGCTGATCGATACCGAGCAGACCATCCAGGTCACCACCAGGGGCGGCCAGGCCCTGCAGGCGTCCTGGGTCGGCAACCAGGGCCAGCAGCTCGCCGCGATACTGCAGCGCGACTACGACGCCGGCAAGCTGCCGCAGGGCTACAACGTCGAGGTGCCCAAGGGCAGCTCGATCTGGACCGTGCTGCTGTCGTGGCTGCCGTTCGTGGTGCTGTTCCTGCTGTTCTTCGTGTTCATGAACCAGATGCAGGGCGGCGGCTCGCGGGTCATGAACTTCGGCAAGTCCCGCGCCAAGCTGGTTACCAAGGACACCCCGAAGACGACCTTCTCCGACGTGGCCGGCGCCGACGAGGCGATCGAGGAACTCCAGGAGATCAAGGAGTTCCTGCAGAGCCCCGGCAAGTTCCAGGCGATCGGCGCCAAGATCCCGAAGGGCGTGCTGCTGTACGGGCCGCCGGGAACCGGCAAGACGCTGCTGGCCAGGGCCGTGGCCGGCGAGGCCGGGGTCCCGTTCTACTCGATCTCCGGCTCCGATTTCGTAGAGATGTTCGTCGGTGTCGGCGCCTCCCGGGTCCGCGACCTGTTCGAGCAGGCCAAGGCCAACGCGCCGGCGATCGTGTTCGTGGACGAGATCGACGCCGTCGGCCGGCACCGCGGCGCCGGCTTCGGCGGCGGCCACGATGAGCGCGAGCAGACCCTGAACCAGCTGCTGGTCGAGCTGGACGGGTTCGACGCCAAAGGCGGGGTCATCGTGATCGCCGCGACCAACCGGCCCGACATCCTGGACCCGGCGCTGCTGCGCCCCGGCCGGTTCGACCGGCAGATCGTCGTCGCCCAGCCCGACCTGGCCGGCCGCAAGGGCATCCTGCGGGTGCACGCCCGCGGCAAGCCGTTCGCGCCGGGCGTGGACCTGGACATGATCGCGCGCCGGACGCCGGGCTTCACCGGCGCGGACCTGGCCAACGTGATCAACGAGGGTGCGCTGCTCACCGCCCGCGGTAACGAGACCCAGATCACGATGGCGTCGCTGGAAGAGGCGATCGACCGGGTCACGGCGGGCCCGAAGCGCAAGAGCGTGCTGCTGTCGGAGAAGGAGCGCAAGATCATCGCTTACCACGAGGGCGGCCATGCACTCGTGGGCCATGCGCTGCCGAACGCCGATCCGGTGCACAAGATCACGATCATCCCGCGCGGCCGGGCACTGGGCTACACCGCGTCCGCGCCGGTCGAGGACAAGTTCCTGGTCTCGCGCGCGGAGATGATGGACCAGCTGGCGATGCTGCTCGGCGGGCGGACCGCCGAGGAACTGGTGTTCCACGAGCCCACCACGGGCGCGGCCAACGACATCGAGAAGGCCAGCTCTATTGCCCGCGGCATGGTCACCGAGTACGGGATGAGCGAGCGACTGGGAGCCCGCAAGTTCGGTACCGGGGACGGCGAGCCGTTCCTGGGCCGGGAGATGTCGCACAGCCGGGACTACTCCGAGGAAATCGCCTCGGCGATCGATGACGAGGTCCGCCGGCTCATCGAGTCTTCCCACGACGAGGCCTGGGAGATCCTGGTCCAGTACCGGGACGTCCTCGATCACCTGGTACTGCAGCTGATGGAGCGCGAGACCCTGGCCCGGGAGGAAGTCCTGCGGATCTTCGCCCCGGTGCACAAGCGGCCGATCCGCGGTTCCTACACCGGCTACGGCAAGCGGCTGCCCTCGGACCGGCCGCCGGTGCTGACGCCGAAGGAACTCGCGCTGACCGCTGCCTCCGACGGCAAGGACCTGCCGTCCGGCAACGGGCAGGGGCCCGGCGGCGTCGCCGACCCGGCGCAGGCGATCGGGCGCCCCGGCGGGTCGCTGCCCGGCCCGGGTTCCCTCGGCCCGGCCGGCCCGCTGCATGACCCGCTCGGCCAGGACCCGTTCGGGCCGGACGGCCGCCGCAGCGGGCCCGGGGCTGACCCGCGCCAGCCAGGCGAGCCCGGTCACGGCGAGCCCTTGTGAGCCAGGACGGGGCCGCCGGGCCAGACGGCCCGGCGGCCGCCGTTCCCGGCGGGCCGGCCATCGACCTCGGCCGGATCGAGCGCGCCGTCCGGGAGATCCTGCTCGCCATCGGCGAGGACCCGTACCGCGACGGGCTGGTGGAGACTCCCGCCCGGGTGGCGCGCGCTTACGCCGAGCAGTTCGCCGGCCTGCGGCAATCCCCCGAGGAAGTGCTCAGCACCATGTTCGATGCGGAGCACGACGAGATGGTCCTGGTCCGCGACATCGAGGTTTACTCGGTCTGCGAGCACCACCTGTCCCCGTTCTTCGGCCATGCCCACGTCGGCTACATCCCGAACGAGAAGGGTCAGCTCACTGGGCTCTCGAAGCTGGCCAGGCTGGTCGATCTGTATGCTCGCAGGCCACAGGTGCAAGAACGGATGACCGCGCAGATCGCCGATGCGCTCGTGCGCGTGCTGGAGCCGCGAGGCGTTATCGTGGTAATCGAGGCCGAGCATTTGTGCATGGCCATGCGCGGTGTGCGCAAGCCGGGCGCGAAGACGGTGACTTCCGCGGTCCGCGGAAGTTTCCGGGACTCCGACAGCACCAGGGCCGAGGCGATGAGCCTGCTCATGGCCCGCGGCTGATTGCGCCGGGCCTCCCCGGGGCAGCAAGCCGTCGTGGCCGTGCTCGGGTTTGGCGGCGGCCGGCCTTGGCGATGACTACGCTGATGGCCCGTGATCAGGGGCTTGACCTACGTGTCTGACATGACTGACGAAAACGGGCCAGGCCCGGCGCAGCCCGCGGTCGGCGAGGCGCAGCGGCCGTCCAAGCCGACGGCTGCCCGTCCGCCTGACCAGCGGCGGCGCCGCAGATGGGTGCCGATCACCGCGAGCTGGCTGGCGCTGCTGATCGGGCTGGCCGACATCATCGTCGGCACCGAGTTCAGCATCTTCTACCGGCACGTCAAGCACCCGCTGCACCGGCTGGCCGCGGTCGCGCCCGGCACGCTCAGCAACCTGACCCACACCGCTGATATCATCATCGGCCTGCTGCTGCTGATGCTCTCCCACGGGCTGCGCCGCCGCAAGCGCCGGGCCTGGCAGGCCAGCGTGGTGCTGCTGGCCAGCAGCCTGGTCATCCACTACATACACGGCCACCACCTGCGCGCGATGATCATCACGGGGGTGCTGCTGGCCGCGCTGGTGTTCTTCTGGCGGGAGTTCTACGCGGTCGGCGAGCCGGGCTCGCGATGGCGGGCGCTGGCCGTGTTCGTCGGGCTGGTGTGCGCGGACATCGCGATCGGGCTGTCCTACCTCGCGGTCCGCCGCGGGCTGGCCGGCAACTACACCATCGGCCAGCGCATCCAGTCCGTCATCTACCGGATGGTCGGCGCTACCGGGCCGGTCCAGTTCACCGCAGAAGGGCGCGACGACTTCTTCGGCTTCCTGGCCGCCGCGCTCGCCGCCTTCACCCTCATCGTCACCGCGTACATGTTCCTGCGCTCGGCCCGGCAGCCCGACCGGATGACCGCCCGGGATGCGAGCCGGATCAGGGACCTGCTGGAGCGGCACGGCGAGCAGGACTCGCTGGGCTACTTCGCGCTGCGCGACGACAAGGACATCATCTGGTCGCCGTCGGGCAAGTCCTGCATCGGCTACCGGGTGCTGGCCGGGGCCATCCTGGCCAGCGGCGACCCGATCGGGGACCCCGAGGCCTGGCCCGGCGCCATCCATGCCTTCCTGGACGAGGCGGCCCGGCACGCCTGGGTTCCGGCGGTAGTCGGCTGCGGGGAGCTCGGCGCGGAGATCTGGTGCCGGGAAGGCGGGCTGACCGCGCTGGAACTCGGCGACGAGGCGGTCGTAGAGGTCGCCGACTTCTCCTTGCAGGGCCGGTCGATGCGCAACGTCCGGCAGATGGTCTCCCGGGTGGCCCGGCAGGGCTACTCCACCGAGATCCGGTGCGTCGCCGACATCCCGCCCGAGGAGATCCGCAGGCTGATCCGGCAGGCCGACTCCTGGCGGGGCAGTCCCACCGAGCGCGGCTTCTCGATGGCCCTGGGCCGGGTCGGCGGTCCCGGCGATGACTGCTGCGTGCTGGTCACCGTCACCGAGAACGGGGTGCTGCGCGGGCTGCTGCAATTCGTCCCGTGGGGTGCCGACGGCCTGTCGCTGGACCTGATGCGCCGGGACCGCTCGGCCCAGCCGGGCATCAATGACTTCATGATCGTCGAGACCATCAAGGCCGCCCCGGAACTGGGCATCAAGCGCATCTCCCTGAACTTTGCCGCATTCCGGGCCGCGCTCGAGCGCGGGGAGCGGATCGGCGCGGGGCCGGTGCTGCGGGCCTGGCGGCGGATCCTGCTCTTCGCGTCCCGCTGGTTCCAGATCGAATCCCTGTACAAGTTCAACGCCAAGTTCCGCCCCGTCTGGCAGCCCCGGTTCCTGGTGTTCCCGGCCGCCGGTGACCTGCCGCGGATCAGCCTGGCGGCGCTGGAGGCCGAGGCATTCCTGGTGTGGCCCACCATCGAGCTGCGCAGGATCGCCCGCCGCCTGGGCCTGGGCCGGCTCCGGCGCCGCCTGTCGGGCCGCCGCCGGGAGGCCGCCGGCCGCAGCCGGGCGGATGCGGCCGGCAGCCGGGCGGATGCGACCCGGACGTCAGGCTCGTAGCTTGGCCGCACCGCCGCGCCGGCCGGGCCCGGAGGCAGCCGCAGGCACCACCCCCCAGCCAGGGGCCAGCCCGGCCGCCCGTGCCGCAGCCGCCCCATCTGGCGCATCTGGCGCAGCTGGCAGTCTCCCCCTGGGCGGCCTGCCGAGATCGGGCCGCTGCCTGGTCATGGGGGTGGTCAACGTCACGCCCGACTCGTTCTCCGACGGCGGTGCCTGGCTGCAGCCGGACGCGGCGATCGCCCGCGGCCTCGAGCTCACCGCGCAGGGCGCCGACATCATCGACGTGGGCGGCGAGTCCACCCGGCCGGGCGCCGAGCGCCCGCTCGCGGCCGAGGAACTGCGCCGTGCCCTGCCCGTGGTGGCCGGGCTGGCCGCGGGCGGCGTGCTGGTCAGCATCGACACGATGCGGGCGGCCGTGGCCGCCGCGGCCCTGGAGGCGGGGGCGCGCATCGTCAATGACGTCAGCGGCGGGCTCGCCGACCCGCAGATGGCCGGGCTGATCGCGGCGGCCGGCGTCCCGTACGTGGTCATGCACTGGCGCGGGCACAGCCACGAGATGCAGCGCCTGGCCGTCTACCGCGACGTCGTCGCTGAGGTCCGCGACGAGCTGGGCCAGCGGGTGGCGGCGCTCACCGCCGCCGGCGTGCGCGAGAGTCAGCTCGTCGTCGATCCCGGGCTGGGGTTCGCTAAGCTGCCCGAGCATAACTGGGCCCTGCTGACCCGGCTGGCCGACATCGCCAGGATCGGCGGCGCGACCTTCCCCGTCCTGGTCGGCGCGTCCCGCAAGCGCTTCATCGGCCGGCTGCTGGGCGGGCCGGACGGCGAGCCGCGATCGTTCGCCGGCAGCGACGACGCGACGATCGCGCTGACGGCGCTGGCCGCGTCGGCCGGGGCGTGGTGCGTGCGCGTGCACGCGGTCGCCGGGAACGCCGACGCGGTGCGGGTAGCGGCCCGCTGGCGTGCCGCGCTACAGGAGGGAAACGAGTGAGCCTGGACCGGATCTCGCTGCTCGGCCTGCGAGTGACCGGCAGGCACGGCGTGTTTGATTTCGAGCGGGCCAGCGGCCAGGACTTCGTGATCGACGCTGCGCTGTGGCTGGACACCTCCGCCGCCGCAGCCACCGACGACCTGACCAGGACCGTCGACTACGGCGCCCTGGCCGACCGGCTGGCGGCCATCGTCGCGGGCGAGCCAGTCGCGCTGATCGAGACCCTGGCCGACCGGCTCGCCGCGGCCTGCCTGGCCGACGAGCGGGTCCAGGAAGCCGAGATCACGGTGCACAAGCCGCAGGCGCCGCTGGCCCAGGCGGTCAGCGACGTGACGGTGACCATCCGCCGGAGCCGGGCGTGACGCACGTCGTGCTGGCCCTGGGCAGCAACCTCGGCGACCGGCTGGCCAGCTTGCAGGCCGGGCTCGACATGCTCGGTGACGGGCCTGGCCTGGACCTCGTGGCGGTCTCGCCGGTCTATCAGACCGCCCCGGTCGGCGGCCTGCCCCAGCCGGACTACCTCAACGCTGTCGCGACCGCGCAGGCCACGCTGCCCGCTGGCGAGGTGCTGGCCCGCTGTCATGCCGCGGAAGCGGCGCTGCACCGGGTCCGCGCCGAGGCCTGGGGCCCGCGGACCCTGGACGCTGATCTCATCGTCTACGGCGAGTCGGTCAGCGATGATCCCGCGCTCACCGTGCCGCACCCGCGTGCGCATGAGCGGGCGTTCGTGCTCGTGCCCTGGCACGACATCGAGCCGGAAGCGCGGATACCTGGCCGCGGAGCTGTCGCGGACCTGCTGGCCGCCGTGGGCACCGCTGGCGTGACACTGCTGCCCGGGGCCCGGCTGCATATCCGCGGCGAGGCGCAGGCGGCCCGCCGGTGACGCCTACCCGGCTGCGCACGCTGCTGGCTGTCGCCGCGGTCTGCGCGGCAGGATCCTGGCTGGCGGTTCGCGCCACATTCGCCAGCCTGCCGCCGCTGCCGTGGACCGCCATACCCGCGCTGGTGCTGCTGGCGGCGGCCGAGACGGTAATGGCCCGTAATCTCACCGCCAGGCTGGCCGGCCGCGGCAGGCCGGTGGCCCCAGTGGCGGTGGCCCGGCTGGCGGCCCTGGCCAAGGCCAGCTCGGTGGCGGCCGCGGTGTTCGGCGGGCTGGCCGCCGGCTGCGGCATCTACGGAGCCCAGAACTTGGCCAAGATGGTGCCGCGGCACGATGCCGTCGTCGGGCTGGCGACCTTCGCGGCGGCCGTCCTGCTCGCCGCCGCGGCCCTTTACCTGGAGCACTGCTGCCGGGCGCGCACCCCGCCCGACGACGACCTGCCGCCCGACCCGTGGGGCCCGGCGGACTGGCACTAGCGGCGCGCGGCGGTTCCTGGCGGCCCCGGGTTCCTGGCGGCCTCCGGGCGATGGCTGCGGGCGTCCGGGAGCCGTCTCCCGGACCAGGACCCGCCTCCGACTATGCTGATCACGGCCGCCCGGTACCCGGCGAGGACTGGAGCATGATGGGAACCGACGACCCGCGCAGCACGGCCGGTCCCGGCCGCCGCGACCTGGTGCATCCCGCGCAGCTGAGGATCGGCGTGGTGGGCGCGGGCCGGGCCGGCACGGCGCTCGCCGCGGCGCTGGCCCGGGCCGGCCATCAGGTCGTGGCGGCATCGGCGATCTCGGCCGCCTCGGTCCAGCGGGTCAGGCAGCGGCTGCCCGGTACTGCGATCGAGCGCCCGGAGCAGGTGATCGCCGCCGCCAGCCTGGTGCTGCTGACCGTTCCTGACGATGTCCTGCCCGGCCTGGTGGCCGGGCTGTCGGCCACCGGTGTCCAGCTGGCGGGCAAGCTGCTGGCGCACGTCAGCGGCCGGCACGGGATCGCCGTACTCGACCCGGCCGTCCGCCGCGGCGCGCTGCCGCTGGCGATCCATCCGGTGATGACGTTCACCGGGCGCCCGGACGACGTTGACCGGCTGGCGGGCGTGAGCTTCGGGGTGACAGCCCCGGCGGCGCTGCTCCCGGTGGCCCAGGCCCTGGTGGTGGAGATGGGCGGCGAGCCGGTGGTCATCGAGGAAGACCGCCGGGACCTGTATCACGCCGCGCTGGCCGGCGCGGCTAACCATCTGGTGACGCTGGTCACCCAGGCCGCCGACTTGCTGCGGGATGCCGGGGTGGCCGATCCGGCAAGGATGCTCGGCCCGCTGCTGTCGGCGGCGCTGGACAACGCCCTGCGCCTGGGTGACGCGGCGCTCACCGGCCCGGTCGCGCGCGGTGACGCCGAGACGGTGGCCAGTCACGTGGCGGCGCTGCAGGCGGCCGCGCCCGGGGCGCTCCCGGCCTACCTGGCCCTGGCCCGGCTGACCGCCGACCGGGCGCTGGCCGCCGGGACGCTCACGGCGCAGGACGCTCAGCGCCTGCTCGACGTGCTGGCCGGGGGCCCGGCATGATCCCGGTCCTGGCGCGGACGATAGCCGGGCTGCGGGCGGTCCGGTGCGGCCTGCCGTCGCCGGTCGTGCTGGTGCCCACCATGGGCGCCCTGCACGACGGACACCGGGTGCTGCTGCGCCGGGCCCGGGAGCTTGCCGGGCCGGACGGCAGCGTGCTGGTCTCCATCTTCGTCAACCCGCTGCAGTTCGGCGCGGGCGAGGATTTCGGTCGGTACCCCCGGAACCTGGAGGCGGACATGTCCGTGTGCGCGCAGGAGGGCGCGACGGCGGCGTTCGCCCCGGCGCAGGCGCAGATGTACCCGGCGGAGCAGATCGTCACGGTCAGCCCGGGCACGATGGGGCGGGTCCTGGAAGGTGCCAGCAGGCCGGGGTTCTTCGACGGGGTGCTCACGGTCGTGCTCAAGCTCTTCGAGCTGGCCAGCCCCGACATCGCGGTGTTCGGCCAGAAGGACGCGCAGCAGCTGGCCCTGATCCGCCGGATGACCGCGGACCTGAACCTGGACGTGGGCATCGCGGCGGCGCCGATCATCCGGGAGGCTGACGGGCTGGCCGCCTCCAGCCGGAATGCCTACCTGTCGGCCCGCGAGAGGTCGGTGGCGCTGGCCCTGCCGCAGGCGCTGCAGGCGGGTGCCTCCGCCGCGGCGGGCGGCCCGGCGGCGGTGCGCGCTGCCGCGGCGGCCGTGCTGGACGCGGCGGCGGCCGGCGATCCGCCGCTGCGCCTGGATTACCTCGTGCTCGCCGACCCGGCTACCTTCACTGAGGTCGGCGAGGACTATGCCGGCGGTGCGCTGCTGCTGACCGCTGCCCGGGTCGGGACGACCCGGCTCATCGACAACGCTGAGGTCACCATCGGCGCAGGCCGCGGGGAGAGTCATGCTGCTGGCGATTGACGTCGGTAACACCAACACGGTCCTCGGCATCTTCGACGGCGAGGAGGTCGTCGAGCACTGGCGCATTGCCACCGACCCGGTTCGCACGGCGGACGAGCTGGCGGTGATCATGCGCGGGCTGCTCGCGGGCAGCCCGCTGCACGCCGACCCCGGCATCACCGGGATCGCGCTGTGCTCCACCGTGCCGTCCGTGCTGCACGAGATGCGGGAGATGTTCCGGCGGCACTATGGCGACGTCCCTGCGATCATCGTGGAGCCGGGCATCAAGACCGGCGTGCCGGTGCGGTACGACAATCCGAAGGAGGTCGGCAGCGACCGGATCACCAACGCTGCCGCGGCCGTGCACTTGTACGGCGGCCCGGCCATCGTGGTCGACTTCGGGACCTCCACCAACTTCGACGCGGTCAGCGACCGCGGCGAGTTCGTCGGCGGCGCGCTCGCGCCGGGCATCGAGATCTCCGTCGACGCGCTGTCCCGCCGTGCCGCCCAGCTGCTGAAGGTAGAGCTGACAAGGCCGTCCCGGGTGATCGGCAAGAGCACAGTCGAGGCGCTCCAGTCGGGAATTATCTTCGGCTTCGCCGGCCAGGTCGAGGGACTCGCGGCGAGGATCGCCGCCGAGCTTGCCCCCGCCGACCCCGAGTCGGTGACCGTCATCGCGACCGGCGGCCTCGCGCCGCTGATCATCGACGAGGTGAGCATCATCGACGCGTACGAGCCCTGGCTGACGCTGATCGGCCTGCGCCTGATCTACGAGCGCAACGTGTCCCGGGCCTGACCGGGATCTGCCGAAACCGGCGTGCTGCGCCGCCCGCCCGGCCGGTAACCTCGGGCAGGTGACACAAGACCCCGGGCAGGCAGCCGAGGACAGCGCGGTTCCCGAGCAGATGCAGGTGCGGCTGGCGAAGGCCGCGCGGCTGCGGGAGGCGGGCGTCGATCCTTATCCCGTCGGCTTCCCGCGCACTGACACGATCGCCGCCATCCGGGAGCGGTATCCGGACCTGCCCGCCGACGCGCAGACCGGGGAACGGGCCGCGGTGGCCGGCCGGGTCATGTTCGCCCGCAATACCGGCAAGCTCTGCTTCGCCACCTTCAAGGACGGCACCGGCGAGATCCAGGTGATGATCTCGCTGGACCGGGTGGGCGAGCAGGCCCTGGCCGCCTGGAAGCGAGATGTCGACCTCTGGGATCACGTCGGCGTCGAGGGAGAGATCATCTGCTCCCGGCGCGGCGAGCTGTCCGTGCTCGCTGACTCGTTCGTGATCACCGCGAAGGCGCTGCGGCCGCCGCCGGAGAAGCACAAGGGACTGGCCGACCCGCAGTCCCGGGTGCGGCAGCGATACGTCGACCTCATCATCAACCCGCAGGCGCGGCAGATGGCGCAGCTGCGCGCGGCCGTCACCCGGGCGATCCGGGAGGAGCTGCACGCCCGCGGCTACCTGGAGGCAGAGACCCCGGTGCTCCAGACGCTGCACGGCGGGGCGAACGCGCGCCCGTTCATCACCCACATGAACGCCTACGACATGGAGCTGTACCTGCGCATCGCGCTGGAGCTCTACCTCAAGCGGCTGGTCGTGGGCGGCATCGAGCGGGTCTACGAGATCGGCCGGATCTTCCGCAACGAGGGCGCCGACGCGACCCACAATCCCGAGTTCACGATGCTTGAGGCCTACGAGGCCTACGGCGACTACGCCACGATGGCGGCGCTCACCCAGGAGCTGATCCAGGCCTCGGCGCGCGCCGGGCTCGGCGGGACCATCGTCCGCAGGCCGGACGGCAGCGAGCTCGACATCGGCGGCGACTGGCCCCGGCGCACGGTCTACGGCGCGGTGTCCGACGCGCTCGGCGAGCCGGTCACCCCCGACACCGAGCTGGATACGCTGCGCAAGCTGGCCGCGGCGGCCGCGATCGAACTGCAGCCCGGGTGGAATGCCGGGCAGGTCGTGCTGGAGCTCTACGAGCACCTGGTGGAGGCGCGGACCGTCAAGCCGACCTTCTACCTGGACTTCCCGGTCGAGGTCGCGCCGCTAACCCGCCAGCATCGCGGCGATCCGCGGCTGGCGGAGAAGTGGGACCTGGTCGCGTTCGGCGCGGAGATCGGCACCGCCTACTCCGAGCTCGTCGATCCGGTCGAGCAGCGCAGGCGGCTGACGGCTCAGTCACTGCTGGCCGCTGGCGGTGACCCGGATGCGATGCAGCTGGACGAGGACTTCCTGCGGGCACTGGAGTTCGGCATGCCGCCCAGCGGCGGCGTCGGGATGGGCATCGACCGCCTGCTCATCATGCTGACCGGCGCGACCATCCGGGAGACCGTGCTGTTCCCGCTGGTCAAGCCGGTCTGACCCGGGCGGCCCCCGGTCGGCGTGGGCCGACTGATCTCGGGCTGGCCGCTGCCTCAGGCCACGATGCGGACCGCGCCGTCGAATGCGCTCCAGTAGACCGGCTGGATCTGCACCGGCTGGCCGTAGGTCGGCGCATCCACCATCAGGCCGTGCCCGACGTACATGCCGACGTGGTCGAGGTTGAAGAAGAAGAGAAGGTCACCAGGCTCGATCTGGCTGCGGGGGATGTGCTCGCCCTCGTTCCACTGGTCCCCGGTGTAGTGCTCCAGGCTGATGCCGACCTGGGCGTAGGACCACATCACCAGGCCGGAGCAGTCGAAGTCGCTCGGCCCGGCGCCGCCCCACACATACGGGTCACCGAGCCGGGTGAGGGCGTACCGGAGCGCCTGGGCGCCGATGGAATCGCCAGCCACGTTGATGTTGGGGTACCTGTGCGTGCGCTGGTAGATCTGCAGTGCCTCGGTGAAGGCGGCGCTGTTCAGCACGTCTTCCCTGGACTGGATCGCGGCGACCTTGGACTTCATCGCCGCGGCCAGCTTCGTCGCGCGCTGCTGCTGCTGCCGGGCGGTCAGCTCCGCCCGGCGCGCGGCCTGCTCGGCTGCCTGCACCGCAGTGACCTGGTCGCCGTTCTCCTGCTGCAGCTGCGTCATGATGGAAGCGCGGTTCAGCAGCGTCTGCGGGGCACTGCTCTGCAGCAGCTGCAGAGCCGGGCTCAGCCCGCCGGTCATGTACCCGGCAGCGGCGATCCGGCCGATCGCGGCCCGGCTCGCGGAGAGCAGCCGCTCATCCCGCTGGGCCAGCTGGCGGGCGATCCGGACCTCGCTGCGCGCCTGGCCGAGCTCGATCTTCAGGCCGTCGTACTGCTGGCCAAGGCTGTCGATCTCGTTCGACAGCTTGTTGGCCCGGGCCAGGGTTCGCGCCAGCGTCGGGGACACCGGAGCCGACGACGCGCTGCCCGCAGCGGCGGGCAGCGCCATGGTGGCCACGCTGAAAGCGCCGATGAGCACGGCCCCGCGAGCTAGCCGCCGGCGGCCCCGGCCGCGCCGGAGGCGGCCGTCCGGAACCAGATGCCGGATGCCTGCGCGCTGAGCCCGCACGAGCCTGCCGACAGGCAAGCGTTCCACCCGAGGTCTCCTCTCCTTCGCCGCCTACCGGGTTAGCTGACGGGTTCGGGCCGGAGGAGCCCTACGGCGGACCGGGCCGTGCATCCGGGCCGCCGATTCACCCCGGGGATCATTGGGTCCCCGGCTCCCTGGCGCCATAGCGCGCAGGAACTCGGCGGGTCGTGCCGTCCGCCGCGCCGTTATTAGCGTGACGGGGGGTATCAGCGATGGACATTAATGCACCGTGACCCCGGTCGCCGGGGGAATGGAAAAGATTTGCCGGGCGGCCCTTACCGGCCAGGTAAAACGGCCGCGCCGCCTGTGCCGCCATCGGTCAGGCGGCCGCGGCGGCGCGGTCTTCCGGCTCGGTCACCGCCGGAGTCTGCGCAGGTCAGCGGCCAATACGGCAGTCGGCGCGGGGACGCGTGATCTATGCGTGATCTGCGGTGATATGCTGACGGACCGCGCCGTGAAAGCAATATGCGCATGCCTGGTGACTCTATGCCGGCAGGCGAATTGCCATAGGTGAGCGGCGTTTGGGATGCTATCGGGATCACGCCGGCTGATCAGCCGGGATCCCGGCGCTGACCCCGGAGGCGGCCAGGAGATGGACTATGCGGTGCGCCGTGCGCGGACCCCGGACGTGCGCGCGATCCGCCGCCTGATCGATGCCAACGTGCCATCCGGGCGCCTGCTCGACAAGCCGGCGGTGGCGCTCTACGAGGACATCCAGGAATTCTGGGTCTGCAGCGCCGAGCCAGGCGGCGAGGTGATCGGCTGCGGGGCGCTGCACGTGATGTGGGAGGACCTGGCTGAGCTGCGGACGATCGCAGTCGACGGCGGCCGGCAGGGCAAGGGCGTCGGGCAGCAGATCGTCGCGGCCCTGCTCGCCGCAGCTCGCGACGTCGGCGTGCAGCGGGTGTTCGTGCTGACGTTCGCGGTGGACTTCTTCGCGCAGCACGGCTTCGAGCAGATCAGCCACGAGGCCGCAGCCAGCCCGGACGTCTACGCAGAGCTGCTGCGCAGTTATGACGAGGGCGTCGCGGAGTTCCTGGACCTCGACCGGGTAAAGCCCAACACGCTGGGCAACGCCCGCATGCTGCTGCGGCTCTAGCCCGCCGGGCTAGATAAGCCTCAGCTGCCGCTCGGTCGGCCGCCGCCGGGCCGGCGCGGACGCGTCGAGCAGGCTGGTCTCGATCGACTCCAGGAACGGCGACGGGCCGGCCTCCCGGGTTACCCCGTACCGGGCGCGCCGGGCCGCGCAGGTCAGCAGCAGCCGCGTCCGCGCGCGGGTCATGCCGACGAACAGCAGCCGCCGCTCCTCGTCGCGCTGGTCCCCGGTCAGCGGCGGCGAGCCGGGGATGCGCAGCGGGAGCAGGCCCCGCTCGCATCCGGCCAGGAACACCACCTCGTACTCCAGGCCCTTGGCGGCGTGCAGCGTCAGCAGCGTGACCGCGTCGGCCCGCGGATCGAGGGCGTCCGCCTCGGCCCCGATCGAGATCTCGGTGCAGAACCGGTCAAGGTCATCGCCGCAGCGCCGGGCCAGCGGCGCGAGCACCTGCCCGGCGGTGCGGACGTCGGCGGCCGCGAGCGCGGCTTCGCCCTGGCCCGGGTAGCGGCTGCGCTCGGCCAGCCGCTGCACGGCTGCCTGGAGCCGGACAGCGACGGCGCTGCCCGGGGCCGCCGCCGGCCCGGCCGCCGTATCGGCGAGCCGCATCTCGTGCAGGATCTCCGGCACGCAGGTCCGGCGGCTCAGCAGGTCATGCGTGCTCTTCTGGAACGGCAGCCCGGCCCGGGCCAGTGCCTGGCCGAGCGGCGCGGCTTGCGCGTCGGTCCGGTAGAGCACGGCGATGTCAGCCAGGCTGAGCCCGTCGTGGCCGTCCGGCCCGGCCCGGCCGCTGTCCAGCGAGTGAAACGACAGCCCGCCCAGCAGGCGGTCTACAGCACGGGCGATCCAGGCGGCCTCGGCGTGCTCATCGGCCGCCTGATGGAAGCTGAGTGCCGGGCCCGGGCCGGCCGCAGACCGCAGCGTCCGGCCGGGCACCAGGGTGCCGGGCCGCACGGCCTGCAGTGCCGCCGTGACGATCTGCTCGCTGGACCGGTAACTGCAGCTCAGCCGCTGCGTGCTGGCTCCGGGATAGTCACGGCCGAACCGCAGGAAGAAGCGCACGTCCCCGCCGCGGAACCGGTAGATCGCCTGATCCGGGTCCCCGATCACGGTCAGCTCGCGGCCGTCGCCGGCCAGCAGCTTCAGCAGCTGGTACTGTGCCGCGTCGATGTCCTGGTACTCATCCACGCTGATGTGCTGCCAGCGGTCCCGCAGCGCCCGGGCCACTGCGGGCTCGCGCTCCAGCAGGGCTGCGGACAGCCCGACCAGGCCGTCGAAGTCGACCAGGCCCCTGGCCGCCAGGGCCGCTGCGAGAAGCTGGCTTGAGTCGGCATCGACGGCGGCCGCAGCCAGCAGCTCCCGGCCAGCCCGCGCGGATCCGGCCAGCTCGGCGGCGACTGCGAGCTGGGCCGGTTCGTCGGCGATGCCGAAGCCAGCCGGCAGGCCTGCCTCGCAGGAGTACTCGCGCAAGATCATCAGGCCCAGGCCGTGGAAGGTCGTCACGGTGACGCCGGCGGTCGCCCCTGGCAGCAGCGCGGCCAGCCGGTCGCGCAGCTCGCCGGCTGCGCGCCGGGTGAAGGTCAGCGCCAGGCAGCGCCGCGCGGCGACGCCGCGCTCGGTGACCAGCCAGGCAATCCGGTGCGCCAGCGTTCGGGTCTTGCCGGTGCCCGGCCCGGCAATGATCATCAGCGGGCTGCCCTCCCCGGCGGCCGCCCGCTGACCGGCGTCGAGGCCGTCGAGCAGCGAGCGCCCGGCCGCGGCCGCGCCAGCCGGGCCTCGCGTGCCCGCGCCCGGAGTGCCGACCGGGTCCCCATCCGGTCCCGGGTCGCCGGCTTCGCCCCTGGCCGGCTCGCTGGCGCTGGTGGCCTGCCCGGCCGCGGCCGCCGTCTGGCTGCCCGGCGGCCTCCCGGCTGCGGTCGGCTCGCCTGCGGGCGGATCCCCCGGTACCCGCGGGGGCGGAACCGCCAGGTCGGGTGCCCGGTCCGGCACGCCGAGGTCGAACAGTGCAGCGGCCCGGTCCAGCTCGCCGGGCGCGAAGAGGCAGACGCTGCCGTACTCCCCGTCGAAGCCGGCCTCCCGCCGCACCTCACCGCGCCGCAGCCTGGTGATCGCCTCGCCCAGCAGCTCGCCGCCCGCGCGGCTGATGTCGGCGACCGGGCGGCGAGTCAGGATGTCAAGCTCCGGGCCGAGCGCGGCCACCAGCCTGCTCACCTGAGCGGTGACCTTCTTGCTGCGGGGACCGGTGCCCGCCAGCTCGGCTACCACCTGAGGCAACTGCACCAGATTGGTGAATCCAGGCGCGCCCGGCGGCCGGTAGCCCGATGGCCGGTCCGCCAGCTCGGCTACCCTGTGAAGTACCCCGATCGTGAGTGGCTTTCCGCACTCCGGGCAGGTTCCGGAGTGCGCTGCGCTCTGCTCGGGGGCAAAGCGTATGCTGCATTTCCGGTGCCCGTCCAGGTGGTACTTGCCTTCCTCGGGATAGAACTCCAGGGTTCCGGCCAGGCCGTCGCCGGTGCGCAGCGCCCGCGCCATAGCAAAGTAATCAAGATCTGTGCTGAAGGTCGTCGCCTCCCGGCCGAGCATGGGCGGCGAATGGGCGTCAGAGTTGCTCACCAGGCGATAGCGGTCCAGCGATGAGCACATCCAGTTCATCGCAGGATCCGAGGAGAGCCCAGTCTCGATCGCGAAAATCTGGCCGGCGAGATCACGGTAACAGTCTGCTACCGTATCGAAACCGGATTTAGATCCCAGTACGGCGAACCACGGCGTCCAGGCGTGGGCCGGGATGAGATAGCAGCCGTCGCCGGCGCCGAGCGTGATCTCCAGCAGATGCCGTGAGTCGAGGCCGAGAATAGGACGGCCGTCGGACGCGAGATTGCCGATCTTAGCCAGCGCCTCGGTGATGCGGTGCGCCGCCTCGAAGTCCGGGGCATATAGCAGATGGTGAACTTTCCTCGTCTGCCCGTCCGCCCGGTAGATGGTCGAAATCTCGGTGGACAGCAGGAACCGCACGTCGCCGTCGCAGTTGCCCGGTGATGTCGCGCGCAGTCGCCGCGCGGCATCGGGCCGCAGCCGGAACAGGCCAGGCTCGGCGCTCTCCAGCGTGCTGCGCAGTTCCTGCGCCCAGCCGGGATGGGTGAAGTCGCCGGTGCCGACGACGGTGATGCCCTTGCGCCGGGCCCACCAGGCGAGGTGCTCGATGTCACAGTCCCGGCTGCAGGCACGCGAAAACCTGGAGTGAATGTGCAGGTCGGCATGGAACATGCAGGCTGTCGTCCGCTCTGGCCGGGAGGGATGAGAAGCGGCACGCCGGGCAGCCGGCCCCGGTCGCGGCCGGCTCGGGAACCGGCCGCTAGTGATACTGCCATGCAGTGGCGCCGGCAGTGCCGTATTCGCGGCCGCGCGGTCGCCGTGCGGTCCGGGCTGGCGCCCGCCACGTGCGGGTGCCCGGTGGCCCCCGGCAGCGGCATCCTGGCGTCAGGCGCACAATAAGAACAGCGCCAGTGCGCGAGGCACTGACCGCACCGGTGCAATGCGCCGGCCGGGGCGCGGGTGAGCCCGGCCGCGGCCGGACCCGGATGGCTTAACGCAGGGCGCCGGTTACCAGGAAATCCTCAGCGGTCGGTCAGGCAGAACGGAAGGAGGCATGCTGATGTTGAACGATCTCTCTGCGCTGGCTCCTCCGTTCCTTGTATGCGCTGCTTTCCTCATTGCCGTCGGGGCCTTCCTGCGCCACGAGATGAGGGGCAAGCGCCGTCATGATGACCGGGATCAGCCGGCCGATATTTCCGCCGACAGCGGGATTCCTGAGCGCGGCGGTGAGAGTGGATCAGCGAAGGGTGAAGGCGGCGCGGCGGCCGGGCAGTTTGACGGCGACCGATCCTGACACTGATTACACAGAGTTACTGTAAACTTCCGGATTGCACTGAGCGGGTGCGCCCGGAGTTTG
Organism: Streptosporangiaceae bacterium; assembly: GCA_052143655.1. Taxonomy (GTDB): domain Bacteria; phylum Actinomycetota; class Actinomycetes; order Streptosporangiales; family Streptosporangiaceae; genus CAVSUR01. The sequence goes on from JBKQSL010000327.1 coordinate 34,272, forward strand.
CCGGCTGAATCCGTGAATCGTGAATTGTCAACAGCGGGGCCGTGGTATATGTTTAGGACGCCTAATGGACTTGCCCCAGCGGAAAGGCTGGCACTCATGGCTCAGAGGACAGTAGTTACGGTCGTGTGCGACCTTCCCCACGAAGATGAGGTTGAGGGCAAGGAGACGGTTTCGTTCTCCATTGACGGAACCAGCTTCGAGATCGACCTGTGCACCACGCACGCGAAGGAACTGCACGACAAGTTTGGCGGCTACGTCGATCATGCGCGCAGGGCCAACTCAGTCGCGGCGGCTGCGGGCCGTCGCCGTAAGCCGCGGACCGGGCCGGGCCGGGAGCGGAGTTCGGAAATCCGGGCCTGGGCGCGCGAGCGCGGGCACAAGGTCAGTGAGCGCGGCCGGATTCCCGCATCGATCATCCGCGACTACGAGGCCGCGCACTAACAGCCGGCCGATGGCCCCGGCCCCGGCCCCGTCGCCAGGCTGAGGCCCCGGCCAGCCGGCCAGGCCCGGTAGCTGCTCCGAGGCTGTGCCGTCTGCCTGACCGTGCCGTCTGCCGACCTGGCCGCGTCCCGCTGGAAGCGCTCGCAAGACGGTGCGCCGCACTACTGCGTGCGGCGCGCCGTCTTGCTGCGTTCGCTCGCGGCGTAGCCGGGAACACCGTCCCGGCCCCCTTAGGTTGGATGGGGTGAACGCCCAGCGAAGGGGAACGTTTTACCTGTGCGACATATCGCGCGCGCAGCGAACGCCGGTGTTCGGGCTACCATGCGGAAGGGACAGGGCAGCACAGCTCTTCCCGACCGCTCTGTGAGGGAGCGACAAGTATGTTCGAGAGGTTCACCGACCGGGCGCGGCGGGTGGTTGTCCTGGCTCAGGAAGAGGCCAGGATGCTCAACCACAACTACATCGGGACTGAGCACAT
>JBKQSL010000328.1:0-3978 GCA_052143655.1 Streptosporangiaceae bacterium
TGCGGGGCCCGGACTGGCTGGCCCGGGGGCACAGCCCGGCCCAGGACACCAGGTGGGCGGCGGTGGGGAAGCGGGACATGTCCAGGCCTGTTTCGGCGATGATCGAGCAGGCCAGGGCGGGGCTGACGCCGGGGATCTCGGCCAGCCGGGCCACCGCGGGCAGGGCGGCGGCGTCGGGGCCGGTCCCGGCGTCCGGGCCGGTGGTCCCGTCCGCGTCCACGCCCCAGGCGGCGGGCATCGCGGCGACCGATGCGGTGATCCGGGCGGTCAGCCGGGCGATCCGGGCGTCGCAGAAGGCGGCCTGGTCCAGCAGCAGCTGGGCGAGCTCGCCGTGGTGGTCATCGAACATGCCGGCCAGGGCCTCGACGAGGTCGTCGTGCTTAGCCTTCATCCGGGTGCGGGCCAGGGCGGCCAGCGTGTGCGGGTCGCGTTCCCCGGCGATCATGGCCTTGATCATGTCCTTGGCTGATTCGGTGGTCAGCTTGCTGGCCACGCTGGACAGCTTGATCAAGGCGCCTTCCAGCAGTTTTTCCAGCCGCTGGAAGCAGCGGGTCCGCTCCTGGGTCAGCCGGGTGCGGGCCCGGGTGTAGTCCCGCAGCGCCCGGATCGCGGCCGGCGGCACGAACGAGGGCCGCAGCAGCCCCATCTCGGTCAGCCGGGCCAGCCACATCGCATCCAGCTTGTCTTCTCCGAACTAAGAAGATGATCAAGGAATCTCTGGTTCTGGCCGTTGTCCCCACGCGTGCAGCACTGCTGTGATCACCAGTTCGATGTTGCGATGATCGATGCCGGTCAGGGTGTCGCGGAGGCTCACTGGTGTCCCGCCGGCGAGGCTTGCTGCCAGGCGGAGTATCCGTTCCTCCCCGCCGCTGCAGGGCAGGTGACGGACGTCTAGGGCGGTGATCGCGGCGGCCCAGTCGATCTCGGCCATCGCGGTGACGCCGTCGGCGATGCTGGTGCCGGCGTGGATGAACTCGTCCTGGAAGTCCTGGCGGTGCAGCCAGCAGGCGTGGCTGATGAGGAGGCCGACTCCTGCCTCCAGGGGTAGAGGCCACGGGCGCATGCACGCAGTGCGGCAGGTAGTGAGAGGTCGGCGCTGCTGGGGGTCATCAGGTTTCCTGGCTGGCGTGATGGGTGGCTGGGTTGGTGAGGGCACGGCCGGCGGCGTCGGGGAAGGCGGGCAGGCCGAGCTGGGTGCTGCCGTGGCGGCGGGCGGTGATCTGATCCATCTGGGCGAGCTTGTGCCGGGCGCCGGCCAGGCTGACCTTCAGCCCTTCGGCCTCGCCGAGCCAGCGGGCCGCTTCAGCCTCGGCGATACGGGCGGTCAGATTTCCGCAGATCTCCAGGAGGCTGTGGCGCTGGGCGGGATCGGGGCGCAGCAGCGGGCAGCGCAGGCAGGAGTGCTCGTGGATGCACGGGGTGTCGTAGGAGCGGCCGCAGTCGCCGAGGGCGACCTTGCGACGCTCGAAGTGGCCGAGGAAGCCGGCCCATTCCTGGTCTGTCGGCGTCCGGTATTCCCCGTCCGGGCGCAGTGCCCGGCGGCGGGCGATGAAGGCCCGGTGACCGTTGATGACCTCTTCCGGGTAGACCGCCTTATACCCCATGGTGGTATTGATGTCGCGGTGGCCGGCCACCAGCTGGGCGATGTGCGGCGGCATCCCGTGCATGATCGCGTCGGTGATGAAGATCCTCCTGAAATCGTGGAAGGTGTAACGCAATGCGTGGCCGCTGGCGTCTTTGACCCCGATCGCGGCCAGCGCGTCGTCGAGGTATTTCCGCAGCGACGCCTCGCCGACGGCCCGGTTCTCCAGCCGGCACCGCCACTGGAACAGCAGCGGCACCGGCGGGTTGTAGATGCGCTCGTTCTTGTCGTAAGACACCACCAGCGGCACGTCCGGCCTGGTGCCGCGGATCCGGCACATGATCGTGGACAGCACATCGGCCAGCTCGGGCGATACCACCATTCCCTGAACTAAAGATGATCATCGATATAGGCCAGGTTCGGGACGTTTTCCTGTCGCGTGCAGGATCGCGGTGTCCAGTCGCCGGACGTTGCGGTCGTCGAGGCCGGTGGCAGCGTCGCGGAGGTCGACCGGGATGCCGCCGGCGAGGCTGGCAGACAGCATCAGGACGCGCCGTTCGCCTCCGGAGCAGGGAATTTCGCCGGCCTGAAGGGCGGTGATCACGGTGTCCCAGTCGATGGCGGCCATCAGGGTGGTGCCGTCGCTGATGCTGGTGCCGACTGTGATGAAGCGGCTGGTGAAGTCGTCGCGGCGGAGGAACGTTCCCTCGGCGGTGAGCAGTGCGACGCCGGCTTCAAGCGGGTAGTGACCGGCGGCGCAGGCACGGAGAGCTGCGGTGAGCTCGTCAGTGGTCATGGCGGGTGCTGGCTTCCTGCTGGGGGCCGACGGGGATCGTGGTACCGAGGCTGACCGGGCCATCGCGTCCGGTGCGGCGGTCGATCTGGGCGAGCTTGTCCTCGGCGCCGGCGAGGCTGACTTTCAGGCCCTCGACTTCGCCGAGCCAGCCTTCACGCTCGGCTTCGGTGATGCGGTCGATGAGGTTGCCGCGGATCTCGGCGATGCGGGGCCGCTGGATGGGGTCCGGCCAGTGCATGCTGCACCGCAAACAGCTATGCTCGTGAATGCAGGGCGTGCCGAATGCGCGCCCGCATATTCCGGTCGCGACCTTCCGGAGCTCGAAGTGCCCGAGGAATTCCTGCCATTCCTCGTCGCTGGGGACACGGTATTCATCGGTTGGCCGCTGAGCCCGCCGCCGGGCCAGGAAGGCCAGGTGAGACTGGATGGCCTCTTCAGGATAAACAGCCTTGTAACCCATAGTGGTATTGATATCCCTGTGTCCCGCGATAACCTGCGCGATATGCGGCGGCAGGCCGCTCATGACGGCATCCGTAATAAAGATTCTCCGGAAATCGTGGGGTGTGTAATGCAGCGGGTTCCCGGTGGCCGGGTCTGTCAGCCCGGTGCAGGCGAGGGCTTCGTCGAGCATTTCCCTCAGTGAGGTGTCGCTGATCGCGCGACACTCGGCAGGGAACCGGCGCTGGAACAGGACCGGGGACGGCGGCCGCCACACGCACTCGTAGCGGTCGTAGACGGGGACGAGCGGGACGCTCCCGTCGGGCTGGCGGACCCGCTGGATGATGGCTGACAACACGTCCGCCAGCTCCGGGGATACGACCAGAAGTCGCTCCTCATCTGTCTTCGAGGGGATGATCTGCAGCAGGGGGACGATCTCGCCGGTGGACGGCAGCCGGTACTGGATCAGGCTGTGGTGGCTGACCTCCAGGACTTCCTCGATCCGGCAGCCTGTGAGCCTGAAAACCTCGACGGCGGCCCACGCCCAGAACGCGTGATCGTCTTCGAGTTCCAGGTCGCGGCGCCTGCCGGAGCCGGGATTGTCGGCCCAGGTCTTGCGGGCGGACTTGGTGACCGGCCGGGTCTGCGTCGGGCCCGCGGCGGTCAACGCCACGCCGGGCTGGGCCCGGCGAGCGGCCTCCAGGAGCGCGGCGGCGTTCCTGCGCCGCTCATCAACGGTGCGGGCGAGCACCGGCAGGACGGGCAGCCGTTCCCGGGTCCGCGCATCCATGCGGGCCTTGCGGTGGCGGGCGAACTTGCGCTGGCTGATCTCTTCCTGCCCGACCGGGCAGGGCGCCGCCCACTGTGCCCAGCGGGCGGGATCCTCGATCGCCCACTGGGACAAGTCCAGGTAGAAGGCCCGGACCGGGGTCAGGCACTGGCGGTAGCCGATCCGATCGGCCGTCACGACGGTCCTCTTCCCGTCCGCTGCGGTGATGATCTGGGGTTTGGTTCTCTGCCGCTGTTTCCACGCGTCGGCGACCTCGGCGGTCAGGTGCAGGCTGTCGATGCCGGGGTGGTGCTCCTCGAGATCGGCCCAGAACCGCTGTGCCAGGTAGTAGGAGAGCATCTTCAGGCTGGTGTAGTCCACGGCGGGCTGGCG
>JBKQSL010000329.1:0-16472 GCA_052143655.1 Streptosporangiaceae bacterium
AGCTGGCCCAGCGCTACCTGGGCGGTCCGTATCCCTGGTACGGCGGCCGCGATCAAAGACGACTGCTGATCATCATCGAAGCTGACAAGATCAACGGCGTGGGATAACCGGCGCCGCCCGCAGGCGCGGGGTCCTGGTCGTGCCGGATGGCGCTGTAGACGTACATGTCGCGGCGCTCGGTTCCGACCTGCTGCCAGCTGCGCAGTAGTCCCTCGCGCTGGTATCCGGCGCGTTCGGCGGCCCGCCAGGAGCCGCGGTTGCGGGGTTCGACGTGCAGTTCGATGCGGTGGATGCCCGGCAGGGTCAGGCCCCAGCGGGTGATCGCGTCCAGGGCCGCGGTGGCGTAGCCGCGGCGGCGGTGCTCCGGGGCGATCCAGTAGCCGGTGCTGGCCCGGCCAGCGTTCAGGTCGCGCAGCCACAGGCCGATCTGGCCCACTGCCTCGCCGGTGCGAGCGCTGGCGATCGCGAAGGAGCAGCCAGCGCCCGAGGGAAGCCGCTGCCGCTGGCGCTCGATGTAGGCCAGGGCGTCAGCCGGGCCGCCGCCAGCCGGGACGGTCGTGATCAGCGGGATGAGCGGGTCGGCGGCGGCGGACCGCACGACGCCGATGTCGCCGTCGCCGAACTCGCGCAGCACCACCGGAGCATGATCGATGGCGGGCATCCGCTGCGGCAGCACACGATTATCCTGCCGGCCGGGCGGCCAGACCGCACCAGCATTTCGCGCCAGACAGCGCCAGCGGCGGGACCACCTCAGCGCCAGAATGACCAGTTCAGGACGCCCGTGCCGGATCCGGATCCGAACCGATCCCGCGTCCAGAACGAACACCTCTGGTTCTTCCCGGACTAGGCCGTCACGTCTCATCCGGGCCAGGGTCTTGGCCATGGTCGGCTGGTCGACGCTGGCGGTATCGCACAGCTCGCGCTGCGTGCGGCCGTCGTTCTCGAACAGGGCGAGCAGCGCGGGGAACTGGCAGGGTACGACGCCGTGCGCGGCGATGCGCTGGCGCAGCGCGGCCTCGAAGAGGCGGGCGAGCCGGTTGACCTGCGCCCGGGAGGCGGGCTGTGGCCGCTGCGGTGTCTTCCGCCAGGGTGGCGGCTGGATCGGTGACCGGCATGCCCTCACCTCAGACGTCGGATGAAACGCCGCGGTCATGAACGGGGCGCGTCCCGGCGGCCGCGGGCGGCTGGGCCGCGGGCGGCTAGGCGCAGGCGGGCGGCGTCGGCGCGCTCGGTTTCCTCGATGGCCAGCTTCGCCTCGGCGAGCGCGCCTTCCAGAAGCGGGATCCAGCGGTCCCGCAGCGCGCGCAGCCGGTAGCGGGTGGCCGCGACCTCGGTCTCGATGATCTGCAGTTCCGCGCTGGCGACCGCGTGCGCGCTGGCTGCGGCCAGCGCGGCCTGGTGCGCCCGGCGGGCACCAGCGACAGCCGCGCTGTCCGTGCCGGGAGCGGCCGGGAAGACGCAGCCCGCGGCCGCGGGATGCCGCACCCCTACGGTGATGTCGTAGCGGATGGTCACCTCCGCGGGGCTGGCGGCGGCCAGCCGCAGCGCCCGCTGGCCGCCGAGCAGCGCGGCGCGCAGCAGCCACACCCGGGCCTGCGCACTGGCGTGGTCCCAGGCCGTGGCAGTCTGGGCGGCGGTGGCCCGCGCGCGGTCGTGTTCGCGCTCCAGCAGGCGGAGCTTGCGGTCGAGCAGGTCCGCCCCGCGGTGCGCGACCGCCAGGCGGCGCTCGAGCCATAGCCTCCCGGCCCGGCCGGGTGGCACCGCGATCCGGGCCGGGCTCACGGCCCGGCTCCGCGAGGCCCGTCCGCACGCAGCCCGGCGACCTGCGGCCCGGCTGGGCCGCCGTGCGGGTCAGAGTCACCTGTGGCGGGGGCACTGCCGGGCCCCCCGGCCCCGGCTGCCGGGCCGGACGCGTAGTAGCGGTCGAGGGCTTCGCGCGGCAGCATGGTCAGCTCCCGGCGGGGCAGCACGGCCAGTGCCCGCCAGGCTGCGGCCAGCGTCTGCTCCAGGCTGCGGTTCTCGTCCGGGCGCTGGTTCATCAGCTGCGCGGCGAACACCCGCTCCAGTTCCAGGTACCGGCGGTCCGCGTCGCTCAGCGCGGCAGAGCCGATCAGCTCGGCGAGTTCCCTGGCGCGCCGGGCCGCGGCCAGCGCGGCCAGCAGCTGCGCGGCCACGTCCAGGTGATCGGCCCGGGTCCGGCCCGGGCCGGCGCCGTGCCGCATCAGCCGCGACAGCGATGACAGCGGGTCGACCGGCGGGTAGCTGCCGCGGGCGTGCTGGTCGGCGGCCAGCACGATCTGGCCCTCGGTGATGTAGCCGGTCAGGTCCGGCACCGGGTGGGTGATGTCGCCGGCCGGCATGGTCAGCACCGGCACCAGCGTTACCGAGCCGGGAACGCCGCGGATGCGGCCGCACCGCTCGTACAGCGACGCCAGGTCGCTGTACAGGTAGCCGGGGTAGGCGCGGCGGGCCGGGATCTCGCCGCGGGCCGCCGACACCTCGCGCAGCGCCTCGCAGTAGCTGGTCATGTCCGCCATCACCACCAGCACGTGCCGGCCGAGGGTGAAAGCCAGGTACTCGGCCACGGTCAGCGCGATCCGCGGGGTGAGGATCCGCTCGATGACCGGCTCGTCGGCCAGGTTCAGCAGCAGGGTCAGCTCGCCGGACGCCGACCGCTCCTCCAGCACCGCGCGGACCGCGGCCGCGTCGGCGTGCGTCAGGCCCATGGCCGCGAACACGACGCTGAACGGCTCCCCGCCCGCCGAGGCCTGCGCGGCGATCTGGGCGGCCAGTTCCAGGTGCGGCAGCCCGGCGACCGAGAAGACCGGCAGCTTCTGCCCGCGGACCAGCGTGGTCAGCGCGTCGATCACCGAGATCCCGGTGAGCACCGGGTCGGCGGGCGGCTCGCGGTGCACCGGGTTCATCGGCCGCCCGGCGACCGGCGCGGTGATCTCGCCGGTGACCGGCGGCCCGCCGTCGGCCGGCTCGCCGCGGCCGTTGCAGACCCGGCCGAGCCAGCCCGGGCCGACCGGTATCCGCAGCGGGCTGCCGGTGAACTCGACCCGGGTGCCGGCCGTCGACATCCCCGCAGTGCCCTCCAGCACCTGCACCACGGCCAGGTCCCGGTCCACGTCGAGCACCAGCCCGTGCCGCGGCGGCCCGTCGCCGACCCGGATCGTGGCGAACTCGTCCCAGCCCACGCCGCTGACGGCGGTCAGCACCAGCAGCGGCCCGCGCAGCTCGGCGACCCCGGTGTGCTCGCGCGGCGCCCAGCTCGTCACGGCGCGCCATCTTCCCGGTGCCCGGTCAGCTGGTCCAGCCGGGCCAGCATGTCCTGCTGCCGCGCCGTGACCGCCTCCGGCGTGCTGGCCTCCTGGCTCGCCCGCAGGATCGGCGAGAAGTCCTGCTCTTCCAGTACGGCCGCGGGCACGCCCCGGCCGGCCAGGTCCAGGCACCGGTCGGCCACCGCGAGCACCGCGGTGACCAGCGCGGCGGTCCGCGGGATGTCGCTGTAGGCGTCGACCGCCGACAGGGCGCTCTGCTGCAGCACGCCCTCGCGGATCAGCCGCCCGGCGAGCATGACGGCCCGCTCCCGGGCCGGCAGCGCGCTGGCCCCCATCAGCTCGGCGAGCGTGCTGAGCCGGTCGGCCTCGGCGAGCAGCTCGATCAGCCGCGCCCGCCGGCTGTCCCAGCCCGGGTCGTCCTGGCGGGCGTACCAGACGCTGACCGCGGCGGCGTCCCGGGAGAACGACCCCGCCCAGGACACCGCCGGGTAGTGCCGGGCATAGGCCAGGTCCCGGTCCAGCGACCACAGGCACCGGACGAACCGCTGAGTGTAGGTGGTGACCGGCTCGGTCATGTCCCCGCCCGCGGGCGACACGGCGCCGATGATCGTCACCGAGCCCGCGCGGCCCGCCAGCGTGGTCACCCGGCCAGCCCGCTCGTAGAACGCGGCCAGCGCCGACGACAGGCTCGCCGGGTAGCCCTCCTCGGCGGGCAGCTCCCCGGTGCGGGAGGCGAACTCGCGCAGCGCCTCCGCCCAGCGTGAGGTGGAGTCGGCCACGACCACCACGTCCAGGCCCATGTCCCGGAAGTGCTCGGCGACCGCCGCGCCGCTGTAGATGCTGGCCTCGCGGGCCATCATCGGCATGTTCGAGGTGTTAGCGATCACGACGGTCCGGGCCGCCAGCGGCCCGCCGGTCCGCGGGTCGGTGAGCTCGGCCAGCTCGCTGAGCATGTCGGCCAGCTCGTTGCCGCGCTCGCCGCAGCCGACGTAGACAATCACGTCGGCGTCGCACCACTTGGTGATCTGCTGGAGCAGGACCGTCTTGCCGGTGCCGAACCCGCCGGGAACCGCGGTCGTGCCGCCCCTGGTCACCGGGAACAGCACGTCGACGACGCGCTGGCCAGTCAGCAGCGGCCCGCTGCCCGGCAGCCGCTCGCGGTACGGCCGCGGGCGGCGGACCGGCCAGGAAGAGGTCAGCCGGACTTCAGCGCCGCCGACGGTCGCGATCAGGGCCCCGGCCGGGGCCGGGCCGGCCGGGCGCACCTGCCCGGCGGGGCCGGCGCAGCCAGGCGGCACCAGCACCCGGTACGGCACCCCGCTGGCGGTGGCCACCGAGCCCAGGCAGGTCCCCGCCGTCACCGGCGTGCCCTCCGTGACTTCCGGCGTGAACGGGTACACCCGCTCGTCAGCGGCGGCCTGCCCGGCGGCCTCGCCGGCCTGGCCAGGCTCCAGCCACACAGCCGCGCCGACCAGCGGCCGCAGCAGCCCGTCGAAGACCCCGCCGAGCAGGTGCGGGCCGAGCCGGGCCGACAGCGGCTCGCCGCGGGAGCGGACCGGGTCGCCGGGCGCCAGGCCGCCGGTGTACTCGTAGGCCTGCACGGTAGTGACGTCACCGCGGATGGCGACGGCCTCGCCGGGCAGCGCGTCGTTCCCGACCTCGATGATGTCGTACATCGCCACTCCCGGCAGGCCGGCCACCTCGACCAGCGGGCCGTTCACCCGGGCCACCCGGCCGGTGCCGGGCGGGGCGGTCACGGCGTCCACAGCCGGGCCGCCTGACTGCCGAGTGCCTCGACCGCCCGGTCGGCGAGCCGGGGCAGCGACAGGTCGACCAGCACGCCGGGAGCACTGGCCAGCACGCCGCCGTCCGGGTGCTCGGTGACCGCGGCCCCGGGCCCCGCCGCGCGCGCGGCCAGCTGGGCGAGCCGGTCCCGCAGCTGCGGGTAGCCGGGATCGCCGCGCAGCGCGCCGGCCGCGGCACGGACCTGCCGGGCCAGTTCCGCCCGGGCGGCCTCGCGGGCGGCCAGCACGGCCTGCCTGGCCTCGCGGCGCCCGCGGCTGATCTCGGCGGCGCTGAGCGGGGCGCCCTGGGCCTCGCCGTCGGCCTGGCCATCAGCCGCGGCCCGGGCGGCGGCGCGGCGGGCCAGCCCGGTTATCTCGTCGGCCTGCCGGCGGGCCGCGGCCACGATCTCCTCCGCCTGGCCGGCCGCCCGGCGCAGCAGCCCGTCCCGCACCGGCCCCAGCGCGGCGTCCTGCTCGGCAGCCAGGCTCATTCCGGCATCACCACCGGCAGCACGGCCGCGGGCAGCTCCGCCGCCGTGGCACCGCCGAGCCAGCGCGCGGCCTGCGCGGTGAGCACCAGCACGGCGACGTCGGCCGGCAGCGACCGGCACGCCGCGCGGGCCGCTGCGGCATCCGCCGCCGGGCAGAGCACCGCGCCAGCCAGGGCGAAGCCCTGGATCTGCAGCTCGTCGCCGAGCACGGCGACCCGGGACATCCGGCTCACCCCTTCCCGATCAGGATGATGCCGATGATCAGGCCGTAGATTGCGATGCCTTCCGCCAGGCCGACGATCACCATCGCCCGGCCGAACAGCTCCGGCCGCTCGCTCATCACCGCCAGTGCCGCCGAGCCGGTGTAGGCGACGGCGATGCCCGCGCCGATCGTCGAGCCCGCGACGGCGATCGCCGCGCCGATGAGCGCGCCGGAACTGCCCGTGCTGGCCGCCGTCGTCGCGGCGCTGGCCGCGACAGCCGGGCCTGCGGTCAGCGCCGCGGTGAGCAGCACGACGGCCGAGGTCAGCAGCAGCCCGCCGACCGCGGCGAGGAAGAACCCGGCCCGGCGGCCGCGCCGGGCAGCCAGGCCCGCTGCCAGCCCGCAGCCGACGATGACCGGCAATCCGATCAGCCAGGCAACCATGCCGCACCTTCCTCACTGCGCCGCTGGCCAGGCCAGGGGCGCGTTAGCGGGCGAGGGCCGCGGGCCGGCCAGGACGCCGGCCGGGTCCTGGTCAGGCGGCGGCACCGGGCCAGCGGCCGGCGCCGCGGTCCCGGCACCGGTCGCGACCGGCAGCTGCCAGGGCCGGAACGGGCGGCCCTGGGTCACGAAGATCCGGGAGAACAGCTCGTAGTACTCCAGCCGGAGCGCCTGGATCGCGGCGACCAGGGCCTCCAGGCTGAAGGCCAGTGCCGTCCCCGCCGCGAACACCACGACCGCGGCCGCGGCTCCCACGCCGCCCCGGTGCCACAGCGCGATGGTGCCCGCCCAGACGATCATGCCGAGGGCGGCGTGGGTCAGCCCGAAGGCGGCCAGCCGGGCGAACGACACCACGTTGGAGCCCAGCCGGACGACCAGGTCGAACAGCTCGATCAGGGCCTGGAAGATCCCTGTGGGGCCGCCGCCCGACTCGGCGGCGAACCCGGCGAACGCCAGTGCCAGCCCGGTGGCGGCGACCAGGCCGCCACCCGCCGCCAGCAGCACGGTATGCAGGTACCAGCCGCCGGCGACGGCCCCGATCCCGACGAACACCGCCGTCCCGGCGATGCCCGACGGCGCGTACAGGACGGCCGGCCAGCCGCCCTCGCGCCACCTGTTCGCCGCGCCCAGCGCGTACGCCACGGCCAGCAGCCCGGCCCCGATGCCGACCGCCACCAGCATCAGGGTCACCGGGCTGTGCACAGGATTCAGCCAGAAAGCAGGCACCAGCCCAGTGGGGCCGAAGAACTCGCCGTACAGCACGCCGAACCCGGTCGCCGCCACCCCGGCTCCGGTCACGAACGGCCAGGCGGCACGGAATCTGCGCAGCCGCCGCGGCCAGCCGGCCCGCAGCGCGACGCCCGCCGCGACCAGCAGCAGGCCCTGTCCGGCGTCGCCGAACATCATGCCGAACATCAGCACGTAGCTCGCCCAGGCCAGCCAGGTCGGGTCGATGTCGGGGTAGGGCACCGTGCCGTAGGTCTGCACCAGCGCCGACATCGACCGTCGCGTCGCCGCGCCAGTCAGCAGCGTGGGGGCCTGGACCCCGCGCGGCCGCGGCAATGGCACCACGGCGCCGCCGATCTCGGCCAGCGCGGCAGCAAGCGCAGGCAGCCGGCCAGCCGGCATCCAGCCGGCCAGCGCGGCCGACCCCGGGCCGTGCACCGCCGCGCCGGCCCGGGCCTCCAGCTGCGCCTCGCCGGCCAGCAGGTCATAGCGGCCGGCCCGGTCCAGCTCCGCGAGGTCCGGCGCGGCCGGGGACAGCACGGGCGCGGCGGCGGGCTGGCCGGAGCGCTGCAGCCGGCGGGCCGCCGCCCCGGGCCCGGCTTGCCGCCGGCCGGCTTGCTCGATCTCGACTGTCCCGGATGCGGCCACCCGGACGAGCATGTCCCGCAGTGCCGGGCTGGGCGCGACCAGTGCCACCCGGCGCATCCGGACCGGGGCGGGCAGGTCAGGCCACCGCATCGTAGGCCTCCAGCGGCCCGCCGCCGCGGGCCGCGAGCTCCAGGGCCGCACGGATCCGCCGGGCATCGGCAGCCAGCACGGCCGCCGCGCCGAGCACGGGCCCGCGATCCAGCCCGCCGCCGCGCAGCAGCCGCTCACCGTCCTGCTCGACGCGTGCCCACCAGGCCGCCTCGGCCTGCCACAGGTCCGCGGCGGTCCGCACGCCGGCGAGGACCCAGCGGGCCCGGGCCGGGAGCCGGTTCACCAGCTCGCCGAGCGTCGCCGCGGCACCCGCCGCGGGGCCGAGCAGCACCCGGGTGCCCGCCAGCACCACGCCGGAGAGCCCGGTGTCCCCGGCCGCGGCCGACCCGGCCCCGGCCGACCCGGCCCCGGCCGACCCGGGGCCGGCCATCCCGGGGCCGGCCATCCCGGGGACAGCCGTTCCTGATCCGGCGCCGCCGGGTACCACCGCCGGATCGGCCCCGGCGAACCGCGCGGCGGCCAGCAGCAGCGCCGCGGCGCCCGCGCCCCAGTCCGCGGCCCGGCCGGGCAAGGCGGCCAGCCGGGTCGCCTGCCGGGCGCGCAGCGCCAGCCGGATGCCCGCCGGCTCGGCGGTGCCCGGGTCCTGCCAGGCCGAGGCGGCCAGCGCGGCGCGCAGCGCCGCTGGGCTGGCGGCTGATTGCAGCCGGGGCCAGGCTGTGGCCAGTGCGCCCATCTCGAAAGCCGGCCCGGCTGGGCGGCCGCCCAGCCGCTCGAGCAGCTCGTCGACGTTCGCGATCTCGAACCAGCCGGCCAGCGCGCGCAGCAGCGGAACGCCGCCCGGCGGCAGCCAGCCCGCCAGCACCCGCAGATCCCACACGATCGCGTCGGCCACCGCGTGCTGGGCCGCCGCCAGCGGCAGGCCTGGGCCGGCGGCCTGCCCGTAGGGGGTGGCCGCCAGCACCCGCAGCGCCTCGGGCAGCGACCCGCACGCCGCCAGTGAGCGGGCCGAGGCCGGGCCGAGGCGGCGGCGGGCCATCGCCCTGGCCCGGACGCTGGCCGCGGCCCAGCCCGCGCTCACCGGATGCTCATCTCGCTCTCACTGGCCCGCACCAGCCGCCCCAGTGCCATCCGGCAGGCTGGCCAGCAGCCCGACCGCCAGCTGCACCAGGCCCGGCAGCCGCTGCTGCGCGAGCTCCGCAATGCGCCCGGCCTCCCGGCCGGCGGCGGCAGTCAGTCCGTCGGCCTGCGCCCGGGCTGCTGCCTGGGCATCGCGCACCGCCTGGTCCCGGGCGGCAGCCGCGCGCTGCGCGGCATCGGCGGCGATGCTGGCCGCCTGCGCCCGGGCATCGGCCACGATCCGGCTGGCATCCCGCTGTGCCTGATCGACGATGCGGCGGCACTGCGCGTCGGTGTCATCCAGCGACGCCAGCACCGGGGCCAGCTCGGCGGCCAGCGCCGGCGCGCGGTCAGCGGGCACCGCAGCCACCGCGCCCGGCGCGCCGGCCGGCCGGAACCTGTCGAGGAAGTCATGCACTTGCGGCAACGGCTCTCCTTCCCGGCCCGCCCGGGCACCTGACCCAGGCTCCGGAGCGTGACCAGTCCGCGCCACCGCACGCTCATTCTCCGCCGGGCCCGCTGTCGCGGCCCAGAGTCCAAGGTCCCCGCGGGACGGCGCGGGCCGCGGGAGATCGGCCCGGACCTTAGGCCCTGGTCAGCGAGCCGCTCAGGAGTCAGCATGAACTGTCAGCACGCTGACCGCCGAAGGGAGGATGACGATGCGAGCAGTCGTAGGCGACGAGCTGGTCGTCAAGGGCCGTCACGTCGGCGATGAGGACCGCCGGGGCGTGGTCGTGGAGATCCACGGGGCGGACGGCGAGCCGCCCTACCTGGTCCGCTGGTCGAACGGGCACCGGAGCGTGTTCTTCCCGACGTCCGGGACCGAGACCGAGCACCATCCGGCGCACCCCGAGAAAGCTGGCTGACCCGCCCGGGTTAGGCAGCGCGTGCGCAGCAGGCCGGGACCGCGCAAGCAGCGCGGTCCCGGTCCGGCCGTGCCCGGCGGCACGCCGGGCCGCGGATGACCGCCGGCCCGGCGGCGCCGGGCCGGCGGCGTTCCCGGCAGAGCGGCGTGCGGCGCTTCTGGCTGCGCAGTTACCAGCGGTCCTGGCTGCGCGGTGACCTGATCGCGGGCGTGCCCGTGGCCGCCTACCTGATTCCCCAGGTGATGGCGTATGCCACTGTCGCCGGAGTGCAGCCGGCAGCCGGCCTGTGGGCGGCCCTGCCCGCGCTGGTGGTCTACGCGGTGCTCGGCTCGTCCCGGTCGCTGTCGATGGGGCCGGAGTAGCACGACCTGCTGGCCCGGCTGGAAGCCTTCGGCCTGGCCCAGGCCATCGGCGCGGACCGGCTCTACCCGACCCTGCCGACGGCGGTGGCGGCCTATGAGGAGTGGGCCGCCCGGCGTCAGCCCGGGCCGCTCCCCGGCGGCCAGCCCGGTCCTGGCGCCGATCCTGCCGGGCCGGATCCCGGCAGCGGGCCGGGTCGCTGAGACCCGGCCGCCGGGAACGGAGCGGGCCCGTCCGCGGCCAGCGGGTCCGCGGCCGGGCCGTCACCGGCCGTCACGACCGCGCCCGGCAGCTCGATCGTCACCACCGCGCCGCCGCCGTCCCGGTTGCGCGCCGCCGCGCGGCCGCCGTGCGCCGCGGCGATCGCGCTGACGATCGCCAGCCCCAGCCCGGCACCGCCGTCTTCGCGGGAGCGGCCGGAATCCGGCCGGGCGAAGCGCTCGAACGCCCGCGGCAGGAACTCCGCCGGGAATCCCGGGCCCCGGTCGGCCACCTCGATGATCAGGTCGCGGCCGCGGGCCGCCGCCCGGATCGTGACCGGCGTGCCAGCCGGGGCGTACCGCAGCGCGTTGTCGACCAGGTTGTCGACCCCCTCGCGGATGCGGTCCGGGTCGATATCGGCGACCAGGCCGGCGGGCGCCTGGACCTGGCACGCGACGCCGGGTCCGCTGCCCTGGCCGCCGCGCAGCTGGGCGCTGCGCCCCAGCAGCGCGGCGACGTCGGCCTGCTCGCGCCGAGGCGGGGCCCGGTGCTCGTCGCTGCGGGCCAGGAACAGCAGCTGGTCGGTCAGCCGGGCCAGCCGGGCCACCTCGTCAGCGGCCCGCGCGGTGGCCTCGCGCAGGTCTTGCTCGCCTCGCCCTGGGCGCCCCGCCAGCTCCAGCTCCCCGCTGAGCACGGCCAGCGGCGTGCGCAGCTCGTGACTGGCGTCGGCGACCAGCGCCCGCTGCCGGGACAGGGCCCGGTGCAGCCGGTCGAGCAGCCCGTTCATCGTGACCGCGAGAGCGGCGATCTCATCGCGGGTCCGCGGCACCGCCACGCCCGGCGCCTCGTCCCGCTCCGACAGCGCGGCCACCTCGCGCCGCATCCGCTCGACCGGCGACAGCGCCGCCCGCGCCAGCCCGTAGGACCCCAGGCCCGCCGCCGCGGCGAACACCGCACCCGCGATCACCAGCTGATGGGTGACGTCGGCCAGCGTGCTGTCCAGACCTTCCAGCGAGGTCCCGGCCACCGCGACCCAGCCTCGATGCCCGGCCAGCGGCTGCGCCATCAGCCGCGTCCGCTCACCTTCCTCGCTGGTGAACAGCACGATCTGGCCGCGGGCCGCGCGAGGCAGCGCCGCCCGCGGCAGCATCGGCGCGGTGCCCGCGTCCGGGCTCGCGCCGCGGACCCGGCCGGCCGGGTCGATGAGCTGCACGGCGTACTCGCCCGGCAGCGCGCTGCCGCCGGCCACCGGGCGGGCGCCCGGGCCGGGCAGGTACCGGGCCGCCTGGCCCAGGCTGACCTTGAGCTGAGCGTCGATGGCGCTGAGCAGCCGGGCCGACAGCTGGCTGACGAACAGCACGCTGCCCAGCGCGAACAGGGCGGCCGCGGCCACGGTGAACACGACGGCCAGCCGGAGCCGGATGGACATTACGGCTCCGCCCCGGCGCGGCGCAGCCGGTAGCCCATCCCGCGGACGGTCTCGATGTCCGCCCGCCCGAACGGGATGTCCACCTTCCGGCGCAGGTAGTTAACGTACTGGTCGACGACGTTCGAGGTGCCGTCGTAGGCGAAGTCCCAGACCGCCTCGATGATCTGGGACCGGGTCAGCACCGTGCCGGGATGGCGGAGGAAGAGCTCGAGCAGCGCGAATTCCTTCGGTGACAGCCGCACCTCGGTGTCCCCGCGCCACGCCTGCTTGCTGGCCGGATCGAGCCGCAGGTCCCCCTCGGCGAGCACGGCCGGCCGGCGCCGGTCGTCGCGCCGGGCCAGCGCTCGCAGCCGGGCCGCCAGTTCCAGCAGGCTGAACGGCTTGACCAGGTAGTCGTCTGCTCCGGCGTCCAGGCCGCGGACCCGGTCGCCGACCTCGTCGCGCGCGGTGAGCATCAGCACGGGCACCCAGGTGCCGGCCGCCCGCAGCCGCCGGCAGACCTCGAAGCCGTCAAAGCCGGGCAGCATGACGTCCAGGACGATGGCGGAGTACGGGTTCTCGGTGGCCATCCACAGGCCTTCCGGGCCGTCGCCGGCCACGTCCACTGCGTGGCCTTCTTCCTCCAGCGCGCGCCGCAGCAGCCGCGCCATCCGCAGATCGTCCTCCACGACGAGCACCCGCATGCCGTGCAGGCTATGCAGCCCTCGATGAGAAAGCGATGAGAACTCGCGGGCCGCCGGCGGCCGGGCCGAAGATGTGCGCCGCTCACATCGTTCTTACACGGTTCGCTCATCACCGGTCGCGCAGTATCGACATGCCGGGCCAGCAGGGCCCGGGCAGGCGACTGCGAAAGGAAACGCGGACATGGATTCCGAGCGCGAGTATGACGCCGGACGGGTGCCGCTCGCTGGCTTCGACGCCGCGGAGCCCGGCCGGGACGCACCGGGCGGCGGCCGGCGGGCGGGGCTGCGGCACGCCCGGCGCATGTCGAACTGGACGGCCGCCGCGCTGCTGGTCGGCACCGGCGCGGCTACCGTGGCGCTGGCCCGGGGCACTCTCGCCATCACCCCGCCCGCGGCGGTCCCGGCCGCGGCCGCCGGGACCGCGGCGACCGCGGGCGCCGCGGCGGGGCAGAGCACCGCGGGCGGGCCGGCGGTGGCGCACTCGGTCGCGACGACCAGCGGCTCCGGGGTCACCACCACCACGACGACCAGGGTGGTCAACGGCAAGACCATCGTGTCCAGGGTCCGGCACGCGCCGGCCTACCACGACAACTGATGCCGACGATGACCGCGATGATGACGACCCCGGCCCGGGCGGCGGCTGCGGACTGGCGGCGGGTGCAGACCGGTGACGACACGATCGCCGTGGCGCAGCGCACGGCGATCGGCACCACCGCCCGGGTCGCAGTGTGGCCGCCGGAGCATCTGGTCCTGGCCCAGGCCACGGTGGACGTGGTGCTGGCCGCGCTGGACCAGCAGGCCAGCCGGTTCCGGCCGGACTCGGAGATCTCCTGGGTGCACGGCTGCAGCGGCGGCCTGTTCATGCTCAGCGACGGGCTGGCCGAGGCGCTCAGCGTGGCGCTCGCCGCCGCGCGCTGGACGGGCGGGCTGGCCGACCCGACGGTGGGCGAAGCCGTCCGCGTACTGGGCTACGACCGCGACTTCGCCGCCATCGAGCCGGACCGGCCCGGGCCTTTCCGGGCCCCTGGCCCCGCGCCGGGCTGGCGCCGGGTCCAGCTGGACGGGCCGATGCTCCGGCTGCCGGCCGGGATCCAGCTGGACCTGGGCGCTACCGCCAAGGGCGTGGGCTGCGACCGGGCCGTGCACGCGGTGATGCGGGCAGCAGGCCAGGCCGGAGGCGTGCTGGTCAGCCTGGGCGGGGATATCGCCGTGGCCGGGACCCCGCCGCGCGGCGGCTGGCCGGTGCTGGCCGCCGACGGGCCGCGGCCTGCGGACGGCGACCCGGTGCAGCTGGTCCGGCTGCCGCGCGGCGCGGTCGCGACCTCCTCGGTGACCTGCCGTCGCTGGCGGCGGGCCGGCCGCCAGATGCACCACATCATCGACCCGCGAACCGGCCTGCCCGCCACGGGGCCGTGGCGGGCCGTCTCGGCGGCCGCCGCCACCTGCGCCGACGCTAACGCCGCCGCGACCGCGGCGATCGTGGCCGGCGACGCCGCGGCGCAGTGGCTGCGCACGGCCGGCCTGCCAGCCCGGCTGGTCGGCTTGGACGGCACGGTGCAGCGCGTCGGCGGCTGGCCGGCCGGGGACGGGGAGCCGCTGGTGATCCCGCCGGGGACGCACGTCTACGGCGGCAGCGTGCGGCTGGGGGGCCTGCGGTGAGCGCCGCGGCCGCCGTGACCGGATCGCAGGGCCTGTGGTTCGTGTCCCGGGCCAGCGGGCTGGCGGTGCTGGTCGCGTTCACCGTCGTGCTGGTGCTCGGCGCCGCCGCGCGGATGGGCTCGGCACCGCGGCGGCTGCCGCGGTTCGTCTTCGGCGAGGTGCACCGGGCGCTGGCGCTGTTCTCGGTGGCCTTCCTGGCCCTGCACGTGCTGACGGCCCTGCTCGACCCGTACGTCACGATCGGCTGGGCCGCGGCCCTGGTGCCGTTCGCCTCCGGGTACCGGACGCTGGCGATCGGCCTGGGCACGCTGGCGGTCGACCTCGGCGGCGCCGTGCTGGTCACCAGCCTGGCGCGGGCCCGGCTGGGCTGGCGGGCCTGGCGGGCGGTGCACTGGCTGGCGTACCTGGCCTGGCCTGCTGCGTTCGCGCACTCGCTGACCGCAGGCGGTGACCTGCGGATCTGGTGGGTGGCGCTGATCGAGTGGGCCTGCGCCGGGGCCGCTGCGACGGCCGCGGCGGCCCGGCTCGGGCAGGCGATCTCCGCAGGCCGCGCCGCAGGCCGGCCGGCGGCGAAGTCCCCGGTGCCGCCAGCCGGCCTGCCGGCCGGCACCGAGCACCGTGAACGTGACCGCGCCCTGGCGGCGCAGGAAGGAGACACCGGCAGTGCGCACCCTGGCCAGCGCGGGCGAGCATGCTGAGCAGGCGGAACGGCAGCGGGGCAGCGGCCTGCCCAGGCTGCTGCCCGACGGCTTCGCCGCCGGCCCGGCCAGCCTGGCTGAGCACCGGGCCCGGTACGGACCGCCGCCGTCCGCGGTCGGTGCCGCGGACCGGGCCGCCCTGCTGGAGCAGGTCCGGCGATCCGGGCTGACCGGCCGCGGCGGCGCCGGGTTCCCGGTGGCGGTCAAGCTGGCCGCCGTCGCGGCCGGGCAGGCGCCGGTCGTGGTCGCCAACGGCACCGAGGGCGAGCCCGGCTCGGCCAAGGACAAGATCCTGCTGGCCCGGTCTCCGCACCTGGTGCTCGACGGCGCCGTGCTCGCGGCCGGGCTGACGGGGGCCCGGCGCGTGATCGTGAACGCGCACCCGAGCGTGGCCAGCATCGTGGCCGAGGCCGCCGCGCAGCGCCGGCCGCCGGGGCCGCCGCGGCCCGGGCGGGTCCGGATCCGGGTCGTCGAGGCCGCCGGCGGCTTCGTGGCCGGGGAGGCCCGGGCCGTGGTCAACTGGCTCGGCCACCGCGAGCCCGTGCCGGTGGCCGCGCCGCCCCGGCTGTCCGAGCGCGGCCTCGGCGGTGCCCCGACGCTGGTGCAGAACGTCGAGACGCTGGCGCACCTGGCGCTCATCGGCCGGTACGGCGCGGCCTGGTTCCGGTCCGCCGGCACGCCGCAGGAGCCCGGATCCATGCTGGTCACCGTGCTCGGCGCGGTGCGAGAGCCGGCGGTGCACGAGATCGCGATCGGCACCCCGCTCGGCGCGATCCTGGCGCGGTCCGGCGGCGCCGACCGGCCGCTGCAGGCCCTGCTCATCGGCGGCTACTTCGGCAGCTGGATCCCGGCGGACGGCGCGGGCCGACTGCCGTTCTCCCGGGCCGGCCTGGCCCCGGCCGGCGCGGACATCGGGGCCGGGCTGATCGCGGCCCTGCCCCGGGACGCGTGCGGGCTGGCCGAGACCGCCCGGCTGGCCCGCTACCTGGCCGGCTCCTCGGCGGGGCAGTGCGGCCCGTGCCTGTTCGGCCTGGACGCCATCGCCGGGCAGCTGGAGCGGATCGCGGCGGGCAGCTCGTCCGACCAGCGGCTGCTGCGCCGCTGGCTGGGCCAGGTGGACGGGCGGGGCGCCTGCAGCCACCCGGACGGCGCGGTCCGGCTGGTCCGCAGCGCGCTGACCGTGTTCGAGGCCGAGCTGGCCGACCATGCGGCGGGCTGGTGCTGCGGCACCGCCGCTGGGACGATCCTGCCGGTGCCCCCGCGGCGGCTGCGATGACGGGCCGGAATGCTGGTCCGGTGCTGCGCGTTGACCCCATCGCCTGCGACGGGCGCGGGCTGTGCGCGGAGCTGTTGCCGGAGCTGATCAGGCTGGACGACTGGGGTTTCCCGGTCCTGTCCGGCGAGCCGGTGCCCCGGTCGCTGCGCGCGGACGCGGCGGCGACGGTGCGGGCGTGTCCCCTGCTGGCACTGCGGCTGGCGGACCCGCGGCCGGGATAGCGGGCCAGGCCACAGCGGCCCGGGTGCCGGAATGAATCCGCGAGCCTGCGGCTTCTATACCCACAGGGGTATCATGAGGCCCTGCCAGACGAGGAGGACATAATGGCGACTGTTGAGCTGACGACCGAGAACTTCACCGAGACCACGACCGGCGACGGGCTGGTTCTTGTCGACTTCTGGGCCTCCTGGTGCGGGCCGTGCCGGATGTTCGCGCCGGTGTTCGAGCGGGCGTCGGCCAAGCACGCGGACGCGGTGTTCGGCAAGGTGGACACCGAG
>JBKQSL010000330.1:0-2747 GCA_052143655.1 Streptosporangiaceae bacterium
CGATCTCCATGCCGCCCGCGCCCGGCACGCCCGCCGGCATCGGGTTGAGCCCGGTGTAGCCGATGAACTGGCCCGTCTCCACGATCTCCAGTGCCCACAGCCCGAATCCCTGGGCCTCGAACCGCGCCTCGATCCGGTCCGCGAACGCGTCACTGGCCGCCCGGTCGAGCAGTGCCGGGAAGAACCGCATCGTCTGCCGGTCACCGTTGAGCACCGCGAACGGCTCGCGGTCGGCCTCGGTCCAGCGCCGCATCAGCAGCCGCTCGGTCGCGATGGAGTCGAACCTGGCTGCCACGCGTCGTCCGCCTCCCGGGTGCACGGCGGCCGGCCTGGCACCGGCGCAGGCGCACTGGTAATGGCTAGTTCGAAGTTATATAAACATCTGCATGAGGACGCACGCGGGAGGCTTAGCCGGTCCGGTACCTCGCGCCGCCCGCAGCGTCCGGGGACGCGCGGCTCCTGAGAGCGGGTGCGGGCGGCCATGACTAAGTACGGGACGTGGGTCAGCTATAGCGGCAGCGCCAGGATCGTGCTCGCCGTCGTCCTGCTGGCCGTCGCGGGGGGCCTGGCGTACGCGGGTATCCGGCTGCGCCGTCCTGTCCGCCCGGCCCGGCCCGGCCGGGCGGCGGTGACCTTCATGCTCCTGGCCTGGGTCCTGGCGATAGCGACATTCCTGGTCTGCGTAGCCCTCTACATCCTGCAGTACCGGCATGAGTTTCCGGGGACCCACGGAGCGCCCACGAATCGCATCACGCCCGTGACCTTGCTGTCCGCGGCCCTCACCTTCTTCATCGTCCTCATCGCCAGCCAGGACGGCGCGTGGACCAGGCTGACAAGCGCCGCCATCGCTGCCATGGCCGCGCCGATGCTCTTCGAACTCCCGTTCGACCTCATCGTGATGGCGCGGACCTATCCCCCGATCCCGCCCCACCCGGCGCTGTTCCGTGCCCTGTTCTTCCTGCCCCTGTTCCTCATCGAGATCACCACGCTGTCGCTCCTGACGATGTCACCGATGACGAAGCTCAACAGGGGCGCGCTTCTCTCGCTGGCGTCGATGTTCGCCGTCTTCGCGATCTGGGGCCTTCTCGGATTCGGGTATCCATCCGGTCCAGCGCCCACTGTGCTCAACCTGGCGTCAAAGATCCTGGCCTTTGTCGCGACCCTCTGGATGCTCCTCCCGCCGCGGCCCCGGGCCAGCCCGCCCGAACCCAGGGTCAGCGCGGCCAGCAGCACTCCGGAAACTACGGCCGGCCCGGCGGCATAAGGTCCAGCTTGAGCCAGTGAGCCACTCTGCTCCGGCCTGCTTCGGCGGTTCGAGAGCTGGGGACGGGATCTGGCCCGACAGCGGAATGGAGGCCAGCGATGAAGGTGCTAGGCGTGGACAACGTGTTCGTACCGGTGGGGAGCCTCGCCCGCGCGGTTGAGTTCTACCGCGACGTGGTGGGCCTGCCAGTCGCGAAGCGTTTTGATGAGATGGGCATGGCCCTGTTCCAGATCGGGGATGAGACGCCCGGAATGGGCGTCGGTGTCACCGACGCGCCGCGGGCCGGCGGGCAGAAGGTGTGGTTCGAGGTGCCCGACGCCCGCGCCGCCGCCGAGGAACTGTCGGCCGCGGGGGTGACGCCGCTGACGCCGCCGTTTCTCATTCCGACCGGGTGGGCGTTCGAGATCCGGGACCCGTGGGGCAACGTGATCGGGTTCACTGACTACACCGTCCAGCCCGATCTCGGACGTTCCTGACGAATCTTGGGCGATCGAGCCGATAGTGCGCAGATCCTCGCGGTCAGGAGCGCTGGCTGGTCTCGCCCTACGGCCAGGTGGGCTGGGTGCATAACGTGCGCGCCCACCCGGTGGTGTCGTTGCGGCGCGGACGCAAGACGGAGGTGCTGCGCGCTGTGGAAGTCAGGCCTGAGGTAGCCGGGCCGGTGCTGCAGCACTATGTCCGCAAGGTCCGGGTAACGGCCCCGTTCTTCGACGCGAAGGGCGATGACCCAGCAGAGCGGTTCGTCGCGGAAGCCGGCCGGCATCCGGTGTTCCATCTCGTCGAGAACACTGCCGCCTGAAGCCCTCGTGCGGCTGACCCGCGACATCGGCCTGGCTGGCCCATCCGGTTTCATGCCCGCTTGTGCGATCATCAGCACATGAGCCGCGCCGGACGCCGCGAGCGTGCCCTGCGAAGACGCGCACAGGCCGAGCGGGCAATGGAGCACTACCAGAACGCGCCGGAATACGACCGTGGCGTGGCCATCCTGCTCATGTGGGCCAATGCCGTGGTGGAGACCGTCCTGTACGCCGTTCTTGCGCTGCTGATTCCCCTCGCTGCCCGGCGGGCCTGGCGTAACCGGTGGTCCGGCCCGGTCCGTGCCCTGCGCGGTGGCTCTAGCACGACGCTGCTCTGGGTGATCGGCGCGAGGTTCGCCTACCACCGGGCGGTCAAGCGGTGGCTGCTGCCCGTCGTGGAGCGGCGGCTGAGTAGCCACCCCGAGTCGAGTCAGCCATGACGCCGGAAGAGATCACCGTCCTCGCGTACCTTCGCCGGGCCCGCGACCTCATGGACCGCGACTACGCGCTGCCCCTTGATGTCCCGGCGATGGCGCGTGCCGCGCTTATGTCGCCCGCCCACTTCTCGCGCAAGTTCCGTGCGGCGTATGGCGAGACGCCCTACTCCTACCTCATGACGCGACGCATCGAGCGCGCGCAGGCTCTGCTGCGTCAGGGAATGTCGGTCACCGACACCTGCGTCGCCG
>JBKQSL010000331.1:0-8532 GCA_052143655.1 Streptosporangiaceae bacterium
CTCTACGAATACTGCGGCGACATTCCGCCGGCGAGATTGGAGCAGATCTACTATTGCAATTGTGACGGTAATGAAGTAGCGTAATCATCATCAAAGTCGAGTCTCCGGACTCGCCGGGGCGATTCAAGGACGCCAAAGCGGGCCACCAAGTCAAGGCGGTCAGTCACAGCTAACCACGCCCCGTCGCGGAGCAGCCGAAATGCTGGTCAGCAGAAGCCCCGGGAGTGCCTTCTAGCGGCAGCTCGCACCGGGCCATTAGCCTGGGTGCCCAAGGGGCAGCCGCGGATACTCAGGATCGGGCGGACAGCCAGCTCAGCCCTCCTGACGGCAGCGGCCGGTGCACTTCCCAAGCTGATAGTGCGGGTTCGATTCCCGTCACCCGCTCTCATCGATTAGAGCCCAGCTCAGGGCATGAACCACTCGGTTTGTTTCCTCGGTCCTCAAGAGGTCTTCTTGGGCTTCCGTGCCCGATGTCTCGTCCGCCGCCTGGTCCTCGCGGCGGCGCTTCCGGGGCCCGGCTCAGCTCCCGTCTGGCCATCTTGTCGAGGGTGGCTGCGATCTGCTGACCGCGTTCCTCCCTGGCGTGGGGGTAGACCTGCGCCGCCTTGGTCGATGAGTGATCCACGCGGTTCATCAGCTCAGCCAGTGACGCGCCCGTCTCGGCCGCGAAGGTATTTCCCGTGTGCCGGAGATCGTGCACGTGGACCTCCGCGGGCAGACCAGCCTCGGCGAGGCCACTGGCCCAGGTCTTCGAGAAGTTGCTCCGGCGGAGTTGGCCGCCCTTCACGCCGACGAAGACGAACCCATCCGGCCCCAGGCGCCGCGTACCTGTCGACGCTCCGGGCGGCCGGTTACTCCTGGGCCGAGATCGCAGCCCGGCTCAGAGTCACCCGCCAGGCAGCCCAGCAACGTTGGGGTCACCTGCAGTGACGCCTAGAACACCCGACAACCCACCTGTCGTGAGACGATGCCACCCATGATGTACCGGCTCAGGGTGTCTACTCTCAAAGACTCCGCAAGCCTGGCGGTCTACCGCGACGTGCACTACCCCCGCCATTTCGGAAGCTTCACGGTAACTCGCGGGCACTTACGGGACGGCGCCGCTTGACCGCAGGTCAGCGTCCCCGCAAGTGATCAACGGACACCGGCAGTGACTTCCCAAGCTGATAGTGCGAGTTCGATTCTCATCACCCGCTCCACGAAGACCCAGGTCACCGGCGACTGCTCGGCGTGTCTGCACGTCTCTCCAGGGCATAGTCCGTACCCCGTGCCATTAGCCGGCTGAGATGATCAAGCTCAACCCGTCGTGGTCGGCGAAGTTCTTGAAGTCCTTCGTGTTGAGGGTCGCGAGCGGCAGGCGATAGGCCAGGGCGCATGCGGCGATCCAGGTGTCGTTGGCTGGTCTGGGCCGACCGCGCTGGATCGCGGCCGCGGAGATCCGTCCCCAGGTCCGGGCGACGTCCTCGCCGTAGGGAAGGATGATTACCCCGTCGAGCCAGTTCTCTAACGCGTCGCGGTTGCGCCGTCCCCACTGCCGCAACTCGGCCCACTGGGTCAGCTCCCCGAGCGTGACAAATGTGATGCACGGCTGCTTGCCGATGAGGCGCGTCAAGACAGGTGGCGGAAGCCGGTGCTTGAGGCTCAACGAGGAGACATCGGTGTCGAGGACTACACGATCCATGGATGATCAAGCAAGGTCTGCGTGACGCATTGCGGCGACATGAGCGAGGAACTCGTCCAGTTCCTCATCGGAGTCGAAAATCCCGTCCTGTGCGAGGTCATCGGCGGACCTGATCGGGCGTATGCCCTTGCGCCGGGCCTGCTCATCGATCGACTCGGTGCCGTGATCCGGTGGTACCGCTATGTCGTCCGCACGATTCGTCGTCACTGTCACCTCCGGTACCAGTCCCTTCCAGTATCGCATCTCGCCGAGCGTCCTTGAGCGACAGCCAGTGGCAGCCACGTGCCAGCCGGTGATCCCCCTCCTCTGCCGGGCCGCAGCCGGTAGCGTGACGTCTCCACTGGTCCCCGAAGATTTTGCGGTCCCGGGCGGGTTCCGCAGCGAGTTGTTCGTCATCGAGCCGCTCGACGCCCACCACAACGTGGCCGATCACGCAGCTTGGACGTCAAGCATCGACCACATCAAGGCGACTCCTGGCTTCGAAGGCCGCGCATGGCCGGACAGGCCCATGTCGACGAGGGTCCAGCGCGGTCCATCAGCGTTGCTGCTCGACGTTCCTTCGGGTTCGCAGGTGGACGTTGCAGGCGTGTCAGGCTTCGGGGATGTCGCGGCCGAATGCCTCGGGAGTCACGGTCTCCGGTTCCGGGCCACCTCGCACGCCAGGTGTTGAGGCCATCGATGGCCGCGATCTGGTCCGGAGTGAGCTCGAAGTCGAAGACGTCGAAGTTGGCCGCGATGCGTTCGGGGTTCACCGACTTCGGGATCGCCGACCGTCCCTCCTGGAGGTGCCAGCGCAGCATGACCTGGGCCGATGTCTTGCCATGTTCCGCAGCGATCTGGGCGATGGCCGGATCGTCGAAGGTGCTCTGCCCACCGCCACGGTAGCTGGTGATGCCGCCCATCGGGGACCACGCCTGGGTGAGGATCCCATGCTCGGCGTTCGCCTGCTGGACGTCCGGCTGGGTGAAGTAAGGGTGCACCTCAACCTGGTTGACAGACGGCACGACGCTAGACCGGTCGAGAAGCGCCGCGAGGACATCGGGCATGAAGTTGCTGACGCCGATCGCACGAATGCGGCCATCCGCAAGGAGCTTCTCCAGGGCGCGGTAGGCATCGACGGTCTTGTCGAACTGCGTCGGGACGGGCTGATGCAACAGCAGCAGGTCGATCTGTTCGACGCCGAGCTTGCCCGCGCTTTTATCGAACGCGTGCAGCGTCTCGTCGTAGCCGTAGTCGCTGATCCACACCTTGGTCTCGATGAACACCTCGGATCGATCCAGGCCGGAGCGGCGGATGCCTTCGCTGACCTCTCGTTCGTTGAAGTACGACGCCGCGGTGTCAATGAGGCGGTAGCCGACGCCCAGCGCTTCGGCGACCGAAGCCGCGGTCACGTCGGGCGGGGTCTGGAAGACGCCGAAGCCGAGCGCGGGCATCTCGACACCGTTGTTCAAGGTCACGTTCATGCTCATAGTCCTGACTCTAGGTTCGCCGTTCGGATTGAGGGAGTCGCCTTGGCTGCGCCACGTTCATGATGGCGGTGTCAACGTCGGCCGAAGCAGCCGCGGGAACAGGTGCCCGACCTGCTTCGGCGCGGCGCGCAGCCAGTGCCGCTCGTCGTCATAGCGCAGCAGCACCTGCACCACGGCCAGGCACACCAGCTCGGCGCCGGTCACCTCCGGCGGGCTTTCCCGGGCCGCGGCGGCCAAGACCCCGGCAGGGCATGATGCGGTCGGCCAGCTCGACGTAGAGTGCGGTCAGGAGAGTGTCCAGGCCGGCGATCATGATGACTTCCCAAGGTCAGATGTGTGAACACGCCGATCTTGGACACTCTTCGCCTGCCCGTCACCGATCACGCGCGGCGTGTCCGCCGCGGCGTTCACAGGGCTGGCTGGTGGCCATCGAGCTGGTCTTTGAGACCCATTCCACGACCGTGGACAACGAGCAGGGGCACGCCACCGGCTGGCTGCCCGGCCAGCTGTCCGAACAGGGCCGGATGCAGGCGCAGCAGCTGAGGCGGCGCCGCCTGGGCGACGGGATCACCACCGTGTTCAGCTCCGACCTGGCCCGCGCTTCAGGAGGTCCGACAGCAGCTGGGAGAACAGCTCGGTCGGCTCGCGGTCGCGGAAGTACTGTCCCAGTGCGCGAGTCACGGACTCGAGCAGGAGCTTCGCCTCGCTCAGCTCGTCAACGGAATCGGCCATCGGTCCCCCCGAACCGGTCAGGCCTGATGCACGCTCAGTCTTCTGTGACCAGCGTTCCCCCATGCGTGTTCTGTGACATTTTAGCCCAGCAGTCCGGTTCCCCGGGTCGCCGAGGCGCGCCCTCAGTAGCGCTCGACGAGGTGCGCGCGGCTCGCAGGCAGCTCGTAGGGGTCGGGCCAGAAGTCGGTGATCTTCGCGATCTGGCCGGCGTGGTCCAGCTCGAAGAAGCACAGCCCGGGCTGCGGCCCGTGCTGGCCGGCGAAGGAAATCCAGCTCGCCGCGCGCTGTCCCTCGCCGATGATCTGGTGCACCGTGATGTGCCAGGCGCCGGGGAAGCCCTCCGTGTTGAACCGGAGGTAGGCGTCGCGGCCGCGGACGCGTTCACGGGTCTGCGGTCCCTCGTAGACCACGCCATCGGCGATCAGGCGGCCGAACGCTGCCCAGTCCCTGGCCTCGGCCGCCGTCCAGTAAGCAGCGATCACCTCGTGCGCATTCGTCATGCCGGGACCGTAACTCCCGGCGCCGACAGTCCTGCGGCGCATCCCGGGTGACCGCTGACCGCGCAAGCGCGCGGGAACATGACGGACATGGCCGGCCTGGATGCCCCGGCGGACTGCCTTGTCTGCTGCAAGCACCTGATCGGCGGTGACCTGCTGCCGGGCGGGCCCGTTGGCGAGGACGATCTGGGGTGGTCGTCTCGCACCTGACGCCGGCCGCGGCCGGCAGATCGGGCGCTTCCGTCTATCTCGGGCACCTGCTCGTGGAGCCGCGGCGGCATGCTCCTGGCCTGGCTGATCTCACCGACGCTGAGGCGCGGGCCGTCGGCTGGTGGTGCGCCCGCGCCAGCCGGGTGCTGCGCGAAGCCGCCGGGGCCGAGCACGTCTACGGAGTGAGCGCGGCCCTACTCAGGGCTCAGCCCGGGCATGTCCTCGGTGCACAGGCAGAACGGGTGTCCGGCCGGGTCGGCGTACACCCGGAAATGATCCCCGGGCTGGAACTCGTACTTTGTCGCGCCTGCGGTCAGCACCCGCGCCTCGGCCGCGTCGGCGTCGTCCACGTCGAAATCCAGGTGCACCTGCATCGACGAGGCGGGGTCAGGCCACGTCGGCGGGGTGTAGCCGGGCGCGGTCTGGAAGTCGATCCGGCCGCCCGGGCCCTGGACCGTCGCCCACCTGCCGTCGTCGAACGTCACCGTCCCGCCCGTGATCACGGCATAGAACGCGGCCAGCCGCCCGGCGTCCGGGCAGTCCAGCGCGGCCGAGCAGAGCTTGATCGAATCAGACATCGTTCTTCCTCCGGGCTTCCCAGCGTCCCAGCGCGGCTCGCCCCGCCGCCATCTCCGGCGCAAAAGTGCGGCCAGCTACCGGCCGCCATGCCTGACAAGGGGAGTGCGGGTCAGCTGATAGTAACTGGCCTGTGTTATCCGGTCCAGACGATGTCGAAAATCCGGATAATCGTGGCCTCGTCGCCCGCAAAATAGATCACCGATTTGGCTGCCTGCCTGGCCAGTCCGGTATCAGCTCAGCTGCGGAGCGAATTCCGTCCGGTCGCCGCGGCGAGCCGCCGAGAGCCGCAATTTCCGCTGGCCGTCCGGCCCGCGCGGGTACCCACGGTAAATGCAAGCCCTTTTCCCGAGGTTCGCCGAAAAGGCTGCGGCTGTCAACGGGCGCCATTCAGGGCAAACGCAGGCCCCGGTGCTCAGCTGCCTAAATTTAGCAGGGGCAGCCGGGCGCAGGAGGGACGGCGGGCGTCGTGGAAGATCTCGAACCGGCACCGCAGCGCCCTGGTCGCGGCGCCGAACGGCTCGCCGGTGCCGAGGCTGCGGGCGAACCGGGGGAAGGCGCCCCCGCTGACCTGGAGCCGGATCCGGTGGCCTGCCCGCACCCGGTAGGCGGTGGGGAACAGTTCCACCTCCCCGGCGAGCACGCCGTCGCCGGCTGGCGTCAGCCCCGGCCCGGGCACCGCCCGCGGGTCCAGCCGCCGGATGCCGTCCACGACATTGCGGGAGACGCCCTTGGCGTCCACGTCGCAGACCCGGACGAACAGGTCGGCATGCGGGCGGCTGGTGCGCACGAAGATCAGGGCGCTCACCGGCCCGGCCAGGTCCTGGCCGGCGGCCAGCGGCTCGCTGGTGAACGTCAGCACGTCCGCGCGGGCCTCGACGGCAGCGTTGTCGGCCTGCTTGCCCGGCGGCTGGAGCATCGGGCCGCCCACGGACGGGGTCGGGTCCGCGGGACTGTAGGTGAAAGCGGCGGGCGCGGCATCCCCAGGATCGCCGTCACGGGCCAGGGCGCCGCCCGGCCGCAGGAAGTACTCGCCGACGGTCATGCCCGGCGGCGGCCACTGCGGGAAGTCCAGCCACCGCCCGGCCTGCTGCAGGAACAGCCGCACGGGGCCGTCGGCCGGGGGCGGCGCGCCGTGCAGCCGGTGCTCCAGCCAAGCGATGTTCTCCCGGGTCATGGCACGCAGCTCGGCCGGCTCGCCATGCAGCCAGGGGCCGACGGTGATCCGGGCGGAGACCCCGGCGGCGCTGATCGCGGCGTAGTCGCGCAGCTGCTCGCGCGCGAACAGGTCCCACCAGCCCGTCACCATGCTCACCGGCGGCAGCCGGGCCAGGTCGGCGCGGTCGTGGTCGGCCCCGGCCCAGAAGTCGTCACCGGGCGCGGCGTGCTCGGCGAAGTCGCGCCAGAACGCGACTGGCGCGCCCGCCACGTCTACGTCTGCGGCCTGCAGCGGGACCTTGCGCAGCGCCCGCCGCACCCGCGCCTGCTGCAGCGGGCCGGGCAGGGCGTGCAGCAGGCCCCGCTCTTGGCGGCCGATCTGCCCGGTCCAGCCGAGCGCGTTCTGGATGGCGGGCGCTCCGTCCTGGTAGAACGCGGCGGTGATCTTCCTCGCCGTGATGTCCAGCGACACCGACTGCAGCGGCGGGTCGGCGTAGGGGGCGATCGCCCACTGGACATGCCCCAGGTAGCTGCCGCCGGTCATCGAGACCCAGTCGTCGCACCACGGCTGCTCGCGCAGCCACGCCACGGTGGCCAGGCCGTCCTGCCGCTCGTGCTGGAACGGCCGGAACTGGCCGCCCGAGCCGAACGTGCCGCGGGTGCTCTGGATGAACACCTGGAATCCGCGCCGGGCCAGCGGCGCGGCGAACACCTGGGCGACTAGGCCCGCACGGCCGTACGGCGACCGGACGAGCACCACCGGCAGGGGCCGGTCCGGGCCGGCCGGCCGGTAGTGATTGCCCAGCAGCACGACCCCGTCGGGCATCGGCACGGCCACGTCGCGCCGCAGCACGTACGGCACAGCCGGGCCGGGCAGCCCGAGAGCGAGGTCAGCAGCCCGGCCGGCAGCTGTGGTCAGCGGATTCACCGGCTAATCTCCCTGTATACGGCGCAGTGCGCCGAGGCCGCGGCGCAGCGGGTGCTGCCGCCAGGCTACCGAGCAGCGCCGCGGCGGCGCGGACCGCACCCTGCGGGTCAGCCGCCGCGCCGGGCAGGCTCCGCAGAGGATAATCCGGCACGTGGCAGACGACGAGCGGCAGGAACCGGGCGAGACGGTGCGGGCGGCCGCGAGCGCCGCAGGCTGGTCGCACCGGCACCGCGACGTGTCCGGCGGCTGGCTGCGGCCCACCGTATTCGGTGCCGTGGACGGCGTCGTGACGAACGCATCGCTGATCGCCGGGCTCGGCGGCGGCGGGGCCGCGCCGCACACGATCGTCCTTACCGGCGTGGCCGCCCTGGTCGCGGGGGCGTTCTCGATGGGAACCGGCGAGTACCTGTCGGTCACCAACCAGAACGAGCTCGTGCACGCCGAGGTCGACCTGGAGCGCGCGATGCACGCCCGGTTCCCGGCCGAGGAGCAGGCCGAGCTGGCGGAGAAATTCCGCGGTTACGGCGCCGACTCCGATACGGCGATCCGGATGGCCGCTGCGGTCTCCCGTGACCCGGACACCGCGCTGCGCGTGCACACCCGCGAGGAGCTCGGCGTCGACCCGCAGGAACTGCCATCGCCGATCCTGGCCGGCGTCGCCTCGCTGCTGGCCTTCTCGGCCGGCGCGCTGGTCCCGCTGCTGCCCTACCTGTTCGGGCTGAACGTCCTCGGCGTCTCGCTGGCCTTCGCCGCGGTCGGCCTGACCGCCGGCGGGGTGACGGTCGGCAGGCTCACCGGCAGGCCGCTGCTGCGCTCGGGCCTGCGCCAGCTGCTGCTCGGCGCCCTGGCGGTGGCGGTCACGTTCGCCGTTGGCAGCCTCATCCACGCGCAGGCCGGCTAGCGCTGGCAGGCGCTGTCCTCCCGGGCGGTCATCGACCAGGCGATCGGCACAATCATGGCGCGGTCGCGCTGCGACCCGGGCCAGGCCTTCGCGATCTTGCGGCGGGCGTCCAACAACCGCAACGTCAAGCTGCGACCTGGCCCAGGAGATGGTGACGCGGGCAGGCCGCCCGCCCGCATCCGCTCCGGCCCGCTGACCGGCCGGGCTGTGCGGCCCGCGCCTGGCCGCCCCGCGCCTGGCCGCGGACATGCGCGCGCCCGGCCAGCCGGGGGGAGGAGAGCTAGCCGGGCGCACACCGGGGAGGGAGATTAGTGGACCGTGAGCGCTGCCTCCGCACTGGCGCTGCCGCCGGAGTTACTGGCTACCACCAGGACGGGATA
>JBKQSL010000332.1:0-6653 GCA_052143655.1 Streptosporangiaceae bacterium
CGGTGAGCGTGATGCGGATCGCCCGGTACAGCCGCGGCGCGGTCTTCAGCACCACCAGCCGCGGGTCGGGAACGGTGAGGAACCGGTCGACTGCCAGGTCGAAGTACGGCGCGAGCCGCCGGTCGTCGCGCAGCCCGGCCATCGTGCGCCGGTCGCCGCCGAGCACGACCGCGTCCAGTTCCGCCGTGTGCGGGCCGAGCACCCGGACGGCGGTGTCCGCGGCGGCCTGCAGTGCCTGCGCCGCCTGGTTCTCCCGGCGCCGGGCGAACCTGTGCTGGGACCGGCCGCCGGCGGCGCTGCGGCCGTGCACCAGCCGGGAGCCGACCTTGCTGGCGATCAGGTGGGCGTCCGGCCCGGCGAACACGCCCGCGGCGTAGCCGCCGAGCCGAACCAGCAGCACGCCGACGGTGCGGTCCGCCCGGGCGTGCGCGGCCACCCGGGCGGCCGTCTGCATCGCCCCCGGCCCCGGCGGCGAGGTGGCGGCCAGCGGCGCGAACGGGATCTCGCAGCGGGCCGCCGTCCCGTCCGCCGCGCGGAAGGTGACCTCCGCCGGGCCAGCCTCGGCAGCGAGCGGCCCGTGCCGCGCGGCGAACGAGTTCACCCAGGTAACGAGCCGTTCCGGGGCAACCTCGATGCGCCGGCCCGGATCATGTCCGCCGTTTCCCACTACGCATAGCCTCCGAGCGCCTACTATCCGTCAAGAACCCTCCGGCCGGTTACGGACGCATCGGCCTTTCGACGGCGCCTGCACGCGGCCCGTGCCGCGGGCAGCGCAGCAGGCAAGGACGTATAGATGAGCATCGTTATGGATGACAACACTGCCATGCCCATGCAGCCGGACGCGGATGACAGCGCCGTCGAGCAGGCGCTGGCCGCTGCAATCGAGAACCCGGTCCGGATCAGCGAACTGCTCGGCATCCTGCGCCGCGGTCGGCTGTGGGTCCCGCTGCCCGACGACGGGGGGCCGGTGACCGACGGGTCGGCCGTGAACCTGCCCACCGTGACCTACCTCGGTGCCGACTTCGTGCCCGCGTTCACCTCGGCCCGGCGGCTGCAGGAGGCGGGCGAGCCCGAGGCCGACGGCCAGCAGCTCATGGTGCCGCACGTCGTGGTGCGGACCGCTGACCTGGCCCGGCTGCTGCCGCCGGGCCTGGGCATCGCGCTCAATCCCGGCCTTGGCGCGAGCGTCCCCCTCTATCCCGAGGGGGTCGCGCACCTGGCCGCCGAGCCGCACCCGGCCGAGGGCGGCCTGATCACCGTCGGCCCGCTGCCCGGCCAGCCGGATGCGCTGCTCGCCGCGGTCCGCGCCGGGCTGATCAGCGTCCCGGCGGCGCGTGAGGCCAGCGCGGCCTGGCTGTCGGTGGAGGGCGCCGGCGAGGGGCTGATCTTCTCCGTGGCGCTCGACGAGCCTTCCGACGAGGCCGCGCAGGCGGAGGTCATCAGCGTGCTGGAGCAGTCGGCGGCGGACGAGCCGCAGGACGCGCAGTTCCCGATCGACGTCACCTTCCCCGGCGAGGGCGAGGCCGACCCCATCGACGAGTGGATCGCCGCGTTCGCGGCCCCGTTCTACCGCCGCTCCTGACCCGCCCGGCCGCCCCCGGGCCGCACGCCTGGCCGGGGGCGCGGCCCGCTCCGAACACGGTGATCGGCCCGTCGAACGGCACTCGTGCCGATGAGTGGCCCGTTCAGCGGGTTCGCGGCGGCGATACAGCGCGCTCGCGCGGGGGCAACCGCCGGGCCCGGCGGACAAGTCGTAACGCAGGCCTGATGCGGCGGGCAGTGATCGTTTAGGCTTAGCTTATGAATGACTGGCGAGCCAGCTGACTGAGGTTATCGATGACGCTCAATCAGCTGCGCTCGTTCCTGGCGGTGGCCGAGACCGGCTCAGTGCGGGCGGCGGCCGAGGACTTGTTCGTCACCCAGGCTGCCGTGTCGGCCTCGCTGGCCGCGCTGCAGAAGTCGCTCGGCGTGGTCCTGCTGGCGCCGGAGGGCCGCGGCCTGCGGCTGACTGATGCCGGCCAGGAGTACGCCCGCTACGTGCGGCGCATACTCGGGCTGCTGGAGGAGGCCGGGCTGGCCGCCGCGGCGGCCGCCGACCCGGAGCGGTCCGAGCTGCGGATCGCCGCGGTCACCACCGCCGCCGAGCAGATCGTGCCGAGCGTGCTGGCCGGCTTCCGGCAGCAGCACCCGCGCACCGGCATCCGGCTGTGGGCCGGGAACCGGGACCGGGTCCGCGCGCTGCTCGACCGGCACCAGGTTGACGTGGTGATCGCCGGCCGTCCCGAGCCGGACTGGGAAGTGCAGGTGCTGGCCGTCCGGTCGCACGAGCTGGTCGTGGTGGCCGCGGCCGAGCTTGCCGGGCAGGCGACCGGGGAGAGCCTGCTGCCCTGGCTGGCCCGGCAGACCTGGCTGGTGCGCGAGCCCGGCTCGGGCACCAGGGCCCGCACCCAGGCGCTGCTCACCGACCTGGACATGGCCCCGCTGATGCTGGTGATGGGGTCCAATGGCGCGATCCGGGAGTCAGCCAGCGTCGGGCTCGGGGTCACGCTCATGTCCCGCGACGCGGTGACTGGTGAGCTGGCCGCCGGGCGGCTCGCCGCGCTGCCGGTGCCCGGCACGCCGCTGCACCGCGACTGGTACGTGGTCGCGCACCCCGGCCCGCTGACGCCGGCCGCCGGCCGGCTGGTTGAGCACGTGCTCACCGAGGGCCTGTTCCAGCCGCCCGCCGCCGCCCGGCTTGCCGCGGGCGGCCCGGCCCGGTAAGGATGCCTGCGGACACCCAGCGGCCCGGCACCGGTCAGCCAGCCCCGCAGCCAGCCAGCACGGAGGATGACAGACATGACCGCTGAAAACGGGCCCCGCGCCGGTCAGGCGCCCGCCGCCGCCCAGGTTGCCCAGGTCGGCAAGGACCGGGTCGGCGTGCTCGCCGGGCTGGCCGTGCTCACCGGCCGCCGGTACCTGTGCGGGCCCGCGGTGACCTGCGCCTGCGCGCCCGGAGACAACCTGGGCATGCACGTGGCGCTGTACGCGGCGCCACCCGGCTCGGTGATCGTCTGCGACGGCGGCGGCACCACCGGGGTCGGGCTGTGCGGCGAGCTGCTGGCCACCGACGCCGCGAACCAGGGCCTGGCCGGCATGGTCATCGGCGGCCCGATCCGGGACTTCGCCGACATCGACGCCCTCGGCTTCCCGGTGCTCGCCGCGGGCACCGCGCCGGGCCAGGCTGCCAAGACCCGGCTGCTGTCCTGCAACCAGCCGGTCGCGGTCGGCGGGGTCCTGGTGCGCCCCGGCGACCAGGTGATCGCTGACCCCGACGGGGCGGTCGTGGTGCCCGCCGCGCTCTGGCCGCAGGTGCTGGCCGGGGTGCGCGCGCTGGCGGAGCGGGAGGAATCGGTGCGGGCCCGGCTCGCGGCGGGCGAGCGGCTGGCCGACATCAGCGGTCTCGATCTCTCATCTTTTCTTTAATGATAGGCGCAAAACTCTCAATAGACATCCGAGTATTCCGCTGGCATCGTAGCCATCGACGGCCGCCGGGTAACGGCTGGCCGACGATGACGGAGGAGTACTCATGGCTGCAGGCAAGGATCGCTGGAGCGCGGGCGTCGTCCCGTACGCGCAGATGGGCTACTGGGAGCCCGATTACCAGCCGAAGGACACCGACGTCCTCGCCGCGTTCCGGATCGCGCCGCAGCAGGGCGTCCCGCCGGAGGAAGCCGGCGCGGCGGTGGCCGGCGAGTCGTCCACCGCGACCTGGACCGTGGTGTGGACCGACCGGCTGACCGCACACGAGCATTACCAGGCCAAGTGCTACCGGGTCGACCCGGTGCCCGGCCGCGAGGGCGAGTACATGGCCTACATCGCCTACGGCATCGACCTGTTCGAGGAGGGGTCGATCCCCAACCTGACCTCGTCGATCATCGGCAACGTGTTCGGGTTCAAGGCGATCAAGGCGCTGCGGCTGGAGGACATGCGGATCCCGCTGCACTACACCAAGACGTTCCTCGGCCCGCCGCACGGCATCGTGATGGAGCGCGAGTACCTGAACAAGTACGGCCGCCCGCTCATCGGCGCCACCACCAAGCCCAAGCTGGGCCTGTCGGCCCGCAACTACGGCCGGGTCGTCTACGAGGCGCTGCGCGGCGGTCTTGACTTCACCAAGGACGACGAGAACATCAACTCCCAGCCGTTCATGCGCTGGCGGGACCGGTTCCTGTTCACGATGGAGGGCGTCAACCGGGCGGCCGAGCGGACCGGCGAGATCAAGGGCCACTACCTCAACGTCACCGCGGCGTCGATGGAAGACATGTACGAGCGGGCCGAGTTCGCCAAGGAACTCGGCAGCGTGGTCATCATGATCGACCTGACCGTCGGCTACACCGCGATGCACTCGATGGCCAACTGGGCTCGCAAGAACGGCGTCCTGCTGCACCTGCACCGCGCCGGGCACAGCACCTACACCCGGCAGAAGACGCACGGGGTCAACTTCCGGGTCATATCCAAGTGGTGCCGGCTGATCGGCGTCGACCACATCCACGCCGGCACCGTGGTCGGCAAGCTCGAAGGCGACCCGTCGATGGTGCAGGGCTACTACGACACGCTGCGCGAGTCCAAGGTCCCGGCCAACCCGGCGCACGGCCTGTACTTCGACCAGGACTGGGGCTCGATGCCCGGCACCATGCCCGTCGCCTCCGGCGGCATCCACGCCGGCCAGATGCACCAGCTGCTCGGCTACCTCGGCGAGGACGTGATCATGCAGTTCGGCGGCGGCACCATCGGCCACCCGATGGGCGTCGCGGCGGGCGCGACCGCCAACCGGGTCGCGGTCGAGGTCATGATCAAGGCTCGCAACGAGGGCCGCGACTACCTGCGCGAGGGGCCAGACATCCTGCAGCACGCCGCCAAGCAGTGTCGCGAGCTGCAGGTCGCCCTGGACACCTGGGGCGAGATCACCTTCAACTACGAGTCCACCGACACCCCCGATGTCGTCGCCACGCCGACGTCCTGAGCAGAGCTGAGCGGAGCATCCGATGCGCATCACCCAGGGCACGTTCTCCTATCTGCCCGACTTCACCGACGACGAGATCAAGGCCCAGATCCAGTACGCGATTGATCAGGGCTGGGCGGTGGCGGTGGAATTCACCGACGACCCGCATCCCCGCAATGTGCTGTGGGAGATGTGGGGGCTGCCGATGTTCGAGATCTCCGACGCCTCCGCGGCGATGACCGAGGTCGTCGCCTGCCGGAACGCCTACCCCGAGCAGTACGTGAAGGTCTCCGCCTACGACGCCAGCCTCGGCCGGCAGACCACGGCGCTGAGCTTCATCGTGAACCGGCCGCCGGCCGAGCCCGGGTTCCGGCTGGACCGGCAGGAGGTGTCGGACCGCCAGATCCGTTACTCGCTGCACTCCTACGCCGCTGACCGGCCGTCCGGCAGCCGGTACGGGTCGCCGAACGGCGGGGGCCGGTAGCTGATGACCGGCCCTGGTCAGCCGCCGCAGCGCGGCTTCACGATGCCCCGTCCGGGCGGCGGCCCGGGCGGGGCGGGCGCCGCCGGGCCGGCCCCCGGCCAGCCCGCGCCCGATGCCGGCCCGGCGGACTCCGGCGGCGAGCAGGAAGTGCTCGCCCCGGACGCCGTCGTCGAGCTGGCCGGCGAGCAGCAGGCCCAGCGCATCTCCGAGATGCTCGACCGGCTGGACCGCGAGTTCATCGGCCTGGCCCCGGTGAAGGCCCGGGTCCGGGAGATCGCCGCGCTGCTGCTGATCGACCGGTTGCGGCAGCGGTACGGGCTGGCCTCGTCGCGGCCCAGCCTGCACATGTGCTTCACGGGCAGCCCCGGCACCGGCAAGACCACGGTGGCCAGCCGGATGGGCGATCTGCTCAGGGAACTGGGCTACCTGCGCAAGGGCCAGCTGGTCAGCGTGACCCGCGACGACCTGGTCGGCCAGTACGTCGGCCACACCGCGCCCAAGACCAAGGAAGTGCTCAAGCGCGCCATGGGCGGGGTGCTGTTCATCGACGAGGCCTACTACCTGTACCGGCCGGAGAACGAGCGGGACTACGGCCAGGAGTCGATCGAGATCCTGCTGCAGTACATGGAGAACTACCGGGAGGACCTGGTGGTGATCCTGGCCGGCTATGCCGACCGGATGGACGCCTTCTTCCGCTCCAACCCTGGGATGGCCTCGCGGATCGCGCACAACATCGAGTTCCCCGACTTCAGCCTGGACGAGCTGATCCAGATCGCCGAGCTGATGCTGGAGCGGGAGAAGTACCGGTTCTCCCCCGCCGCCGAGACCGCGTTCCGCGAGTATGTCGCGCTGCGCATGCACCAGCCGAGGTTCGCCAACGCCCGGTCCATGCGCAACGCCATCGACCGGATGCGGCTGCGCCAGGCGCGGCGGCTGGTGGCCGCCGGCGGCGCGCTGCGGATGGACGACCTGATGCTGATCAGCGAGGAGGACGTGCGGGCCAGCCGGGTGTTCAGCACCACGGCAGAGGACGGCGACCAGGCCGGGCTCGCGCCCGGCGCGCGCTGACCAGGCCTGCTGGACTGCCGGACGGCGAAGGGAAAGAGCGGCCAGTCCCTCCTCGGGCCAGCCACTGGTCCGGGTGCCTCGTGACGCAAGAACGGGCCGTCGGCGGCCGATCATGGC
>JBKQSL010000333.1:0-9159 GCA_052143655.1 Streptosporangiaceae bacterium
CTGTTCCGCGGGGTCAGCCACGGCGGCTGGGACCCGGCCGAGCACCGTTTCCACCTCTACACGATCGTGATCGGCAGCCAGACCCTGCACGCGACCGGATACGCGATGGGCATCCAGCGCGACGGCGCGCTCGGCGAGGACGGCGAGGCGGTTGTCGCCTACTTCGGCGACGGCGCCACCAGCCAGGGCGACGTCAACGAGGCCTTCATCTGGGCCTCGGTCACCAACGCGCCGGTCGTGTTCTTCTGCCAGAACAACCAGTGGGCGATCTCCGAGCCGCTGGAGCGGCAGAGCCGGGTGCCGCTGTACCAGCGGGCGCACGGGTTCGGCTTCCCCGGGGTCCGGGTGGACGGCAACGACGTGCTCGCCTGCCTGGCGGTGACCCGCCAGGCACTGCAGGCCGCGCGGGAAGGCGGCGGCCCCACGCTGATCGAGGCGTTCACCTACCGGATGGGCGCGCACACCACCACCGACGACCCGACCAGGTACCGGCTGTCGGCCGAGCTGGAGTCGTGGAAGCTGAAGGACCCGATCGAGCGGGTGAAGCAGTACCTGATCCGGTCCGGGCAGGCGGACATGGCGTTCTTCGACGAGGTGGCCGCCGAGGCCGACCAGATCGGCGCGCGGGTCCGCCAGGGCTGCCAGCAGATGCCGAGCCCGCAGCCGCTGACGATGTTCGACAACGTGTACGCCGAGCCCAGCGCGCTGCTGGCGGCCGAGGCCGGGCAGCTTGCCGCCTACCTGGATTCGTTCGCAGTTGAGGAAGGGGCGGCGCTGTGACCACCCTTACCCTGTCCAGGGCGCTGAACGAGGGGCTGCGCAAGGCCCTGGAGGACGACCCCAAGGTCCTGATCATGGGCGAGGACGTCGGCAAGCTCGGCGGGGTGTTCCGGGTTACCGACGGCCTGCAGAAGGACTTCGGCGAGGACCGCGTGGTGGACACGCCGCTCGCCGAATCCGGCATCATCGGCACCGCGATCGGCCTGGCGCTGCGCGGCTACCGGCCGGTCTGCGAGATCCAGTTCGACGGGTTCGTGTACCCGGCGTTCGACCAGATCGTCAGCCAGCTGGCCAAGATGCGCTACCGGTCGCTGGGCCACGTCACCCTGCCGGTGGTGGTCCGCATCCCGTTCGGCGGCGGCATCGGCGCGGTCGAGCACCACAGCGAGTCACCGGAGGCGCTGTTCGCGCACATCGCCGGGCTGCGGGTGGTGGCCTGCGGCGACCCGGCGGACGCGTACGCCATGATCCAGCAGGCGATCCGGTGCGAGGACCCGGTCATCTTCTTCGAGCCGAAGCGGCGGTACTGGGACAAGGCCGACGTCGACATCGCCGGGGGTGCCGCCGGGGCGCTGCCGCTCGGCCAGGCCCGGACGCTGGTCAGCGGCTCGGACGTCACCGTGCTGGCCTACGGGCCGATGGTCCGGACCTGCGCCGAGGCGGCGATCGCGGCCCGCGACGACGGCCGGTCGGTCGAGGTGATCGACCTGCGGTCGCTGTCACCGCTGGACACCGAGACGATCTTCGCGTCGGTACGGCGGACCGGCCGCTGCGTCGTCGTGCACGAGGCGCCGGTCACCGGCGGCCTCGGCGCCGAGATCGCCGCGCGGGTTACCGAGGAGTGCTTCTACCACCTGGAGGCGCCGGTGCTGCGGGTCGGCGGGTACTCCACCCCGTACCCGCCGTCCAAGCTCGAGGAGCATTACCTGCCCGACCTGGACCGGGTCCTGGACGCCGTCGACCGCGCGTTCGCGTTCTGAGAGGGCGGGATGGCTGAGCTCCGGCAGTTCAAGCTGCCCGACGTCGGCGAGGGCCTGACCGAGGCCGACATCATCAAATGGCACGTGCGGCCCGGTGACCCGGTGCGCGTCAACCAGATCATCGTGGAAATCGAGACGGCGAAGGCCGTGGTCGAGCTGCCGTGCCCGTTCGACGGCGTGGTGGGCGAGCTGCTGGCGGCCGAGGGCACGACCGCTGACGTCGGGACGCCGATCATCGCGGTGCACGTCGGTGCCGACGCGGCCCAGGCCGCGGCGGCTGGCGGAGCCGGCGGCCCGGCTGGCGCGCCGGGCGCTCCCGCGGTCAGGGCCGGCGGCCGGGCGGCCGGCCTGGTCCCGGCGCCCGCGCAGGGCACGGTGGAGCCCGGGCTGCACGGCAGTCCCGCGCCGAGGCAAGAGCAGGAACAGCGCCAGGCCGTGCTGGTCGGCTACGGGGTGAAGCTCGGCGCGACCACCCGGCGGGCGCGCAAGGCCCCGGCCGGCGGCCAGGCCCCCGGCGCTGGCCCGGCTGCGGCCGCTCCCGCCGGGCCGGGCGGAGCCCGGACGGCTGAAACTGGAACGGGCGCAGCCGAGCCGGCCGCGCCGCCGGGCGGGCTGGCCGAGCCGCCCGTGGTGTCACCGCCGCTGCCCACGGTGCTGGTGCCGCCGACGGCGCTGACCCCGCCGCCGAGCGCGCTGCAGCCCGCGCCTCCGCTGGCCGCCGAGCCCGCGCCGGCCCAGCGGCTGCGGGCCGGCCCGGGCTCGGTGCTGGCCAAGCCGCCGGTGCGCAAGATGGCCAGGGATCTCGGCGTCGACCTGACCGGGCTGGCCGGTACCGGGCCGAACGGCTCGATCACCCGGCAGGACGTCCAGGCCGCGGCGGCCGGCCCAGCGGCCGGGGCGGCCATCCCGGCGGCCGGGCTGGCGGCGGCCGCGGCGCCGGCCGGGCTGCTCCGCGAGGAGCGGATCCCGGTGCGCGGCGTGCGCAAGCACACCGCGGCGGCGATGGCCGCCAGCGCGTTCACCGCGCCGCACGTCACCGAGTTCCTGCAGATCGACATCACGCAGACGATGGACGCCACCGCGCGGCTGCGGGACATGCCCGAGTTCGAGGGCTTGCGGGTCTCGCCGCTGCTGCTGGTATCCCGGGCCGTGCTGATCGCGGCGGGGCGCTACCCCATGATCAACTCATCCTGGGATGAGGCGGCACAGGAGATCGTGGTCCGGCACTACGTGAACCTGGGTGTCGCCGCAGCGACCGGCCGCGGGCTGGTGGTGCCGAGCATCAAGAACGCGCAGGCCCTGTCGCTGCCTGAGCTGGCCAGGACACTGGCCGAGCTGGCGCAGACCGCGCGGGCCGGCAAGGCCACCCCGGCCGACCTGACCGGCGGGACGATCACGATCACCAACGTGGGCGTGTTCGGGGTGGACACCGGCACGCCGATCCTGACCCCTGGCGAGGCCGCGATCCTGGCTTTCGGCCAGGTCCGGGACGCCCCGTGGGTGCACGAGGGACAGCTGGCGGTGCGCAAGGTCAGCACGCTCGCGCTGTCGTTCGACCACCGGATCGTCGACGGCGATCTCGGCTCCGCCGCACTGCGGGATATCGGCGCGATGCTCACCGACCCGGTGCGGATGCTGGCGCTGTCCTGACCGGCCGCCGCAGGCCGCCACCCGCCCGCCCGCCCGCCCGCCCCGCCCCGCCGCCCGTGCCCGGGCAGCCGCCGGTTCACGATCGTGGAGAATTGACTGCGGTCTTCCGCAGGAAACTCTCCACAATGACGGACGCCGCGTACCCGCACCGGGCCTGAGCCGAGGAGCACGATGATCCGGCATGTAGTCCTGATCGCCTTCACCGACGATGCCACGCAGGAGCAGCGCGAACGCGTCCTGGCCGGGCTGCAGGCACTGCCGCCGCTGCTGACCGGGCTGCGCGCCTACCATCCCGGGCCCGACGCCGGCCTGGTGCCTGGCAACTTCGACTTCGCCGTGGTGGCCGACTTCGACGACGCGGAAAGCTACCTGGCCTACCGCAACCACCCGGCGCACCGGGCGGTCATCGAGCAGACGCTCAACCCGATCTGCCGGGAGCGTGCCTCCGTGCAGTACGAGATCTGAGCGCGACGGGTTGCCTGCGCGGCTGCGGCGCCCGCCGGGCCGGGCCCGGCCCGGGTACGGCGGGCGCCGGGCTCAGAACGCCTCTTCGGGCAGCTCCATCACGTCCAGCGTGGTCGCCTCGGCGATCTCCCGCTCGGCCGCGAGCCGGGGCAGCACGGTGGCAGCGAAGAACCGCGCCGCCGCGATCTTCCCGGTGTAGAACGCGCGGTCGGCGGCACTGGTCCCGGCCTCGTCCAGCCGGTCCAGCGCGATCTCGGCATGGCGGGCCAGCAGCCAGCCGATGACGAGATCGCCGAGCGCCAGCAGCAGCCGGGTGGTGTTCAGGCCGACCCGGTAGATCTCCGGCGGCTGGCTGAGGCTGGCCCCGAGGAAGCCGTTCAACGCGGTCACGATGGCCTCGAGGTCATCGGCGGCCCGGGCCAGCGCGGCCCGCTCGGCCTTGAGCCGGCCGTTTCCGCCGTCGGCGGAGGCGAACTCGCGGACCTGCTCCAGCAGGTAGCCCAGCGACCCGCCCTGGTTGCGCACGATCTTGCGAAAGTACAGGTCCATGCCCTGGATCGCGGTGGTGCCCTCGTACAGGCTGTCGATCTTGGCGTCCCTGATGTACTGCTCGATCGGGTAGTCCTGCAGGTACCCCGAGCCGCCGAGGGTCTGCAGGGACTGGGTCAGCAGCTCGTACGCACGCTCGGAGCCCACGCCCTTGACCAGCGGCAGCAGCAGGTCGTTGAGCGCGGCCGCGTGCTCGTCCTGCTGGCCGGCGTCCAGCGCGACCTGCTGAGCGTCCTGGAACGTCGCGGTGTACATCACCAGCGCCCGCATGCCCTCGGCGTAGACCTTCTGCAGCATCAGGCTCCGGCGCACGTCCGGGTGGTGCATGATCGTGACCCGCGGCGCGGCCTTGTCCAGCATCTGGGTCAGGTCCCCGCCCTGCACCCGGGTCTTGGCGTACTCCAGGGCGTTCAGGTAGCCGGTGGACAGCGCCGCGATCGCCTTGGTGCCGACCAGCATCCGGGCGAACTCGATGATCACGAACATCTGCCGGATGCCGTCGTGCCGGTCGCCGACCAGGGTGCCGATCGCCGGGTGCTCGGCACCGAAGGTGAGCTCGCAGGTGGTGGAGGCCTTCAGGCCCATCTTGTGCTCGACGCCGGT
Organism: Streptosporangiaceae bacterium; assembly: GCA_052143655.1. Classification (GTDB taxonomy): domain Bacteria; phylum Actinomycetota; class Actinomycetes; order Streptosporangiales; family Streptosporangiaceae; genus CAVSUR01. The sequence goes on from JBKQSL010000333.1 coordinate 5,028, forward strand.
GACGTAGGCGCCGTTGCGCTCGCCGAGCGAGCCGTCCTCGCGGACGAGGTACTTGGGCACCAGGAACATCGACAGGCCCTTGGTACCCGGGCCGGCCCCCTCGGGCCTGGCCAGCACCAGGTGGAAGATGTTCTCCGACAGGTCGTGCTCGGCGCTGGTGATGAAGCGCTTGACGCCCTCGATGTGCCAGGTTCCGTCCGGCTGCCGCACCGCCTTAGTCCGGCCCGATCCGACGTCCGAGCCCGCGTCCGGCTCGGTCAGCGCCATCGTGGCCATCCAGCGGCGCTCGACCGCGAGCCGGGCGAACTCCTGCTGCTCCGGGGTGCCCATCCGGTACAGCGCATGCGCGAACGACGCGCCGCTGGCATACATCCAGACCGCCGGGTTAGCGCCCAGGATCAGCTCGGCCACGGCCCAGTGCAGCGACCGCGGCGCCGTCGTGCCGCCGAGCTCAGGCGGCAGGTCCAGGCGGTACCACTCGGCGTCCATGAAGGCCTTGAACGAGCGGCGGAACGCCTCGGGCAGCCGCACCGTGTGCGCGGCCGGGTCGAAGACCGGCGGGTTCCGGTCGGCCTCGACATAGGACGCCGCCACCGGCCCGGTCGCGAGCCGGTTCACCTCCGCCAGGATGCCCCGGGCGGTCTGCGCGTCCACCTCGGCGAACGGCCCGGTGCCCAGCAGATCCTGCCGGCCCAGCGCCTCGAAGAGGTTGAACTCGATGTCCCGGAGATTGCTCTTGAAATGCGACATGCCCGTTACCGTGCTCCCGCCGATTCCTACCCATCAGTAACTTATTCGATAGTACCTAAGAACCGGCCGTCCGTCACCAGCCAGGGCCTGCCAGCATGACGCCCCGGCCGGGCACGCGCGGCCGCCAGATCGCGGATCGGTCCGCAGACCCGCCGGCGCTGGTCCCGCGCTGGCGCGGCGGGCGGCGCTAGCCTGCGAAAGGTGGCGCTCTGGGGGATTCATGACGGATAGCGACGGCGACGGCCGGCCAGTGGTGCCGCGCCGGACCCGGCGCGTCCCGCCGCCGTCCGGCCGCCGGCCAGCTGCTCCCGGCCCCGGCGAGGAGGGCTACCTGCCCGGCCCGAGGCCCGGGCTCTACCCGGCGGCGCGCCGCGGCGATCCCGCCGCGCGGCGCCCGGCCGCCGGCGAAGGCGGTCATGAGCGCAGGGCGGCCGGCGAAGGCGGTCATGAGCGCAGGGCGGCCGGCGAAGGCGGCCCTGCGCGCGGGGCGGCGGCAGGCCGGGGACAGCAGCGGCTTCCCGGCCGGATCTCGGCCGGCCGGCAGGCTCGCCGGCAGCGGGCGCTGCTGGCGCTCACCGCCGTGCTGTCCGCGCTGGTCATGCTGGCCTCCGGCAGCGCCTGGGCACTGACCAGCTACATCAGCAGCAGCCTGGGCCGGATCAACGCCGGCACGACCGGCACGCCGGCCAGCGGCCCGCTGAACATACTGGTCGCCGGAGTGGACACGCGGACCGGGCTCACGCCGCGCCAGCAGGCCATCCTGCATGTCGGGCATGCGGTCAGCGACAACTCGGACACGCTGATGCTGGCGCACATCCCGGCCAGCCATCGCTACGTGCGGGTCATCAGCCTGCCGCGCGATTCGTGGGTGGACATCCCCGGGCATGGCATGAACAAGATCAACGCCGCCTTCGGCCTCGGCGGCCCGAGGCTGATGGTGCGCACCGTGGAGCAGGCCACCGGGCTGCGCATCAACGACTACATCGAGGTCAACTTCCTGGGATTCGTCAAGGTCATCGACGCGCTAGGCGGCGTGGACGTCTGCCTGCCGCAGGCGGTGAACGATTCCTTCAGCGGCCTGCACCTGTCCGCTGGACGGCACCACGTCGACGGCATCACGGCGCTGAAGTACGCCCGGGACCGGCACTCGTTCGCCGCATCCGACCTGGCCCGGATCGACCACCAGCATCAGCTGCTGGCCTCGCTGCTGACCAGGGCGGCCAGCTCGGGAACGCTCGCCGACCCTATCCGGCTGGCCCGGCTGCTGGCCGCGGTCTCGTCGGCCGTCCAGGTCGATGACGGCTTCAACCTCACCGCCCTGGCGGACCAGATGCGCGGCATCCGGCCCGGCGACGTCAGCTTCAGCACCGTCCCGCTGGCCAGCATTGACTACGCCACCAAGACCGGCCAGTCCGCGGTGCTGTGGGACAAGCCAGCCGCGGATGCACTGTTCGCGGCGCTGCGGCACGGCCATCCGGTGCCCCGGCGTGCCCGTCAGCACCGGCGCGCTGAACCGTCGCGACGGCAGGTGTCCGTGGACGTCTACAACGGGACGATGATCGGCGGCCTGTCCGCCGCCACCGGCGCGGAACTGTCCCGCCTCGGCTTCACCGTGCACGGGTCCGCGCTGACCTGGCAGCGCCAGGATGTCAGCCAGACGCTGATCGAGTATCCGCCCGGTCAGCGGGCCGCCGCCCGGCTGGTGCGCGCGGTCATGCCGGGCAGCGCGCTGCGCCCGGCGCGCAGGCTGGCCCGGGTGCGGATCGTGCTGGGCTCGGCTGGCTACCTGGTCACGACCGGGCAGCAGGGCGCTGCGCCGTCCGCGGCGGGCGGCGCAGGCCAGCAGACCGCCGCGCAGGCCGCCTGCCGCTAGCCAGCCTCGCCAAGGACAACCGCCAGCGCGAAGCCGTCATAGCCCTTGCTGCCCACGGTCTGGCTGGCCGCGCCGGCCAGCCGGGGATGCGCCGCGATCTGCTCCAGGAACGCGCGGACGCCGCGGACGTCCGCGTCATCGCTGGCGGGATCGGCGACCTTCCCGCCGCGGGCGACATTGTCGCCGACGATCATCGTACCCGGCCGGGACAGCCGCAGTGACTGCTCCAGGTAGCCGGGGTAGCCGCTCTTGTCCGCGTCGATGAAGATCAGGTCGAACGGCTCCGCGGCGGCCCCGATCAGCTCGGCCAGCGTGTCCCGGGCCGGCCCGAGCCGGACCTGCACGACCTCGGCCAGCCCGGCGCGCCGGATGTTGGCCCCGGCCACCTCCGCGTGCAGCGGGCTGGCTTCCAGCGTGATCAGGCGGCCGCCTGGCGGCAGCGCGCGAGCCAGCCAGATCGTGCTGTAGCCGCCCAGGGTCCCGACCTCCAGGATGCGCCGGGCACCGACGGCCAGGGCCAGCACCTGCAGCAGCTTGCCCTGGCCGGGCGACACGCTGATCTGCGGCAGCCCCGCTTCCCGGCTGGCGCGGGCTGCCTCGTCCAGCGCGCCGTCCGGGGGCGCGAGCAGCCCGTCGAAGTACTCGTCGACGGCCGTCCAGGTCTCCTGGCTCATGCCGATACTCTGGCGCATCGCCGGCCGCGGCGGCAGGCCGGCCCCAGGCCGGAAGCCGGCGCAGGCCGGCAAGTCCCGGCTGTGCTAGCCGCGCGCTTCGGCCAGCCCGGCGGCCACCGCCAGGGGCAGGGCCACCGCGTCGGCGGCGACAGTCACCAGGCGACAGCCGTGCTCGCGGTACAGCCGGGCGGTGGCGCCATCAGCGGCATGCACGCCGACTGGCTTGCCCGCGGCGGCGCACTGGGCCCAGATCTGCTCCAGGGCGGGCCGCAGCACCGGGCCGTGCGGATCGAGCGGGCAGCCAAGCGACAGCGACAGGTCCCGCGGGCCCACGTAGATGCCGTCGACGCCGAAGATCTCCAGGGTGGCCGGCAGGTCCGCGGCGGCCTCGCCGGATTCCACCATGACGATGCACAGCGGGTCGCCGACAGCCAGCACGCCGCCGGCTGAGCGGTAGCCGTCCGGCGGGTACCGGCACGCGCCGACGACTTCCAGCGCCTGCGCGGCCGACTGCACGTTGGGCACGATGACCCCGGCGCAGCCGAGGTCCAGGGCCCGGCCAATGTCGGCCGGGTGCGCGTGCCGGACCCGGCCGAGCGGCGCGGCGCCGGCCAGCGTGATCGCGGCGGTCAGCGCAGGCAGGTCCGCCTCGGCGGCCCCGCCGTGCTGCAGGTCGATGACGACATAGTCCAGCCCGGTGCCCGCCAGCAGGCCGGCGGCGACCGGATCGGGGATGACCGACCAGCCGCCGTAGACCGCCTCACCGCCGCGGACCCGATCGCGGAAATCAGCTGCTGTCACCCGCATAGCCAAGCACGTGCCCGGCCGGGCGGGA
>JBKQSL010000334.1:0-23900 GCA_052143655.1 Streptosporangiaceae bacterium
CCGCGCAGCAGCACCGCAGGCCCGCCGGGGGCATCCGGCAGATCATGATCCGCAACCCGGAATCGGGGGGCGCGGGCCCTGACATCGAGTACGCTGTCCCGCTGCGCTGATCAGGCGGGCGCCGCGCTGATCATGCGCCCGCGGCGTGCTCCCGCCAGCGGTTCGTGATCGGCAGCCGCCGGTCCCGGCCGAAGTTCTTGGCGGTGATCTTCGGGCCAGGCGGGTACTGGCGGCGCTTGTACTCGGCCCGGTCGACCAGGGTGATCACCCGCTCGACCAGCCCCGGGTCGTGCCCGGCCGCGATCAGCGCGGCCATGCCCATGTCCCGCTCGACATAGTCGTCAAGCAGCGCGTCCAGGACCTCGTACTCAGGCAGCGAGTCAGTATCCAGCTGGCCGGGGGACAGCTCGGCGCTCGGCGGCTTGCTGATCGAGTTGTCCGGGATCGGCGGGACCTCGCCGCGGTCGGCCGCCTGCTGGTTGCGCCACCGGGCGAGCTCCCAGACCAGCGTCTTGGGCACGTCCTTGATCGGGGCGAAGCCGCCGGCCGAGTCCCCGTACAGCGTCGAGTAGCCGGTAGCCAGCTCGCTCTTGTTCCCGGTGGTGAGCACCAGGTGCCCGTCGGTGTTCGACAGCGTCATCAGGATCATGCCGCGGATCCTGGCCTGCAGGTTCTCGGCGGCCAGGCCGGCGGCGGCCAGCTCGGCCTCGAAGGCGCCGAACATCGGGGTGATCGGCACCGCCCTGGCCTGCAGCCCCTGGCGCTTGGCCAGGTCCTCGGCGTCGGCCACCGAATGCGCCGAGGAGTACCGGCTCGGCATCAGCACGACGTGCACGTTCTGCGGGCCGATCGCGTCCGCGGCGATCGTCGCGGCCAGTGCCGAGTCGATCCCGCCGGACAGTCCCAGGATCACCGACCGGAACCGGTTCTTGCGCACATAGTCGCCGGTCCCGGTGACCAGGGCCGTGTACACCTCGGCCAGGTCAGGCAGCCGCGGCGAGAACAGCGGCGCGAGAGCCGGGCCCGGTGCGCCGCTGCTGTCGTCGGCCGGGCCCGGCCGGGCCGGCCGCGGCTCCCCGGGCGGGTCCAGGACCACCCGGCGGATCGTCATCACCGTGCCGTCACCCGGGTCGGCCGGCTCGGTCCCGGCCGGGCGGCTGAGGTCCGCCGCCGGCAGCTCGACGTCGGCGACCAGCAGGGCCTCGGTGAACTGCGGCCCGCGGGCCAGCAGGTCGCCGGCCGCGCTGACGATGATCGAGTCGCCGTCGAAGACCAGCTCGTCCTGGCCGCCCACCTGGTTGACGTAGCCGAGCACGGCCCCGGCCTCGCGGGCACGGCGCCGGCACAGGTCCAGCCGGGTGTCGTCCTTGCCCCGCTCGTACGGCGAGGCGTTGGGCACCACCAGCAGCCCTGCCCCCGCCTGCCGGGTGACGGTCACCGGCCCGCCGTCCTGCCACAGGTCCTCGCAGACCGCTATCGCCACGTCGACGGCGCCCGGTGCTCCCTCGCTGGTGACCGGCAGCCGGAACACCGGCAGCACGTCGCCGGGCACGAAGTACCGGTACTCGTCGAAGACGCCGTAGTTAGGCAGGTGGTGCTTGGCTGAGGTGACCAGCACAGCCCCGCCGTACAGCAGCGCGGCGCCGTCCAGCGGCGCCCCGGCCGGCAGCCCGAGCCGCGGTGCCATCCCGCGGCGGCGGCCGAGGTAGCCGGCGACCACGGCCAGGCCGCCCAGGCCGGCGTCGGCCAGGTCGCGGGCGGTCTGGTGCAGCGCGGCAATCGATGCGTCCACGAACGACGTCCGCAGCGCCAGGTCCTCGACCGGGTAGCCGGTGAGCATCATCTCGGGGAACACCACGATGCGCGCGCCCTGCCCGGCAGCCAGCCGGGCCGCGGCGAGCAGCTGTGCGCAGTTGCCCGGGAGGTCACCGACAACGGGATTGACCTGGGCCAGCGCAATGCGGATCCGGGGCATCCGCCCAGCTTAGTGAGTGCCGCTGAGCAGGTGCCGCCCGCGCCCGCCCCCGTCCTGGCTGAACTGACAGGCACGGTGCGCCGCACCGCCCCCCCGTAACCTGGCGGTAACACGCACACGGCACACTGTCGGGGTGGACAGGCAGGAAGAGTTCGTACTGCGGACGCTGGAAGAGCGGGACATCCGCTTTGTCCGGCTGTGGTTTACCGACGTGCTGGGTTACCTGAAGTCCGTGGCCGTGGCGCCGGCGGAACTGGAAGGCGCGTTCGCGGAGGGCATCGGCTTCGACGGCTCGGCCGTTAAGGGGTTCTCCCGCGTCTACGAGGCCGACATGATCGCTAAGCCCGACCCGTCCACCTTCCAGCTGATGCCGCTGGGCGGCAGCGTGGCCGGCGTGGGCCGGATGTTCTGCGACATCCTGATGCCCGACGGCTCGCCGTCGTACGCCGATCCGCGGTACGTGCTCAGGCGCGCCCTGGCCAAGGCCGCCGGGCTGGGCTTCACCTTCTACACCCACCCCGAGATCGAGTTCTTCCTGCTGCGGGAGAAGCCGGAGCCCGGGGTCAAGCCGCGGCCGATCGACACCGGCGGGTACTTCGACCACACCCCGCACAGCATTGCCCACGACTTCCGCCGCAGCGCGATCGTGATGCTGGAGAACATGGGCATCTCGGTCGAGTTCAGCCATCACGAGGGCGCCCCCGGCCAGCAGGAGATCGACCTGCGCTACGCCGACGCGCTGACCACCGCCGACAACATCATGGCGTTCCGGCTGGCGATGAAGGAGGTCGCGCTCGAGCAGGGCGTGTACGCCTCGTTCATGCCCAAGCCGTTCTCCGAGCACCCCGGCTCGGGCATGCACACGCACATGTCGCTGTTCGAGGGCGACCGGAACGTGTTCCACGAGCCCGGCGCCGAGATGCAGCTGTCCAAGCTGGGCCGGGCGTTCATCGCCGGGCTGCTGAAGCACGCCGCGGAGATCACCGCGGTGTGCAACCAGTGGGTGAACTCCTACAAGCGGCTATGGGGCGGCACCGAGCGCATCGCCGGCGCCGGCGGTGAGGCGCCCGCCTACATCTGCTGGGGCCACAACAACCGGTCCGCACTGGTCCGCGTTCCCATGTACAAGCCGCAGAAGGGCAACGCGACCAGGATCGAGTTCCGGTCGATCGACTCGGCCTGCAACCCGTACCTCGCGTTCGCGGTGATCCTCGCCGCCGGGCTGCGGGGGATCGAGGCCGACTACGAGCTGCCCGCCGGGGCCGAGGACGACGTCTGGGCGCTGACCTCAGCCGAGCGCCGGGCGCTGGGCATCGAGCCGCTACCGCAGAACCTGTCCGAGGCGATCGACGTCATGCAGGACAGCGAGCTGGTCGCCGAGGCGCTCGGCGAGGACGTGTTCGACTTCTTCCTGCGCAACAAGCGGGAGGAATGGCAGGAGTACCGGCGTCACGTCAGCGAGTTCGAGCTCGACCGCTACCTGCCGATACTGTGATTCCCGGGGGCCGAGCCCCCGGACCCCCCGAACGCCGCTGGCCGTTTGCGCGGCGCTGACCGGCGACGGACGTGGCGGGCTCTGCCGCCGTGGGCTCGGGCCCGGCGGGCCCTCGCCGCCGGCGTGATCAGGGGGATCCGTGGCCCGGGCCCCCCGAACGCCGCTGGCCGTTTTGCGCAGCACTGACTACGGCGTGCGGGTTCTCTCGCTGACCGCTGGGCCCGGCGGCCCCTCCGCTGCCGGGTGCTGCGGTGTGACAGGGCGTTAGGTCAGGGAGCAGCCGAACGGGGCGTGCGCGTCGGCGGCCTGCTGCCAGCGCAGCTGACCGGCGAGTTCAGCCGCCGAGATGGCGTGCACGTAAAAGGACGGCGCGCCAAAGTTGTAGCTCTGCAGGTAAAGGCCGCGGCGCCGGGCGTGCCATCCGTCCCCGTCCGCCCAGACCCGCCAGTCAGGGAACAGCTCCGTGAGCGCGTCAACGCCGGCATCGGTCAGCAACTGCATGTTCATAGGACTCCCCCCTACGTGTGACGAATACGCCACGATCTGTTCTTATCAGGTACGCGCAATTACCGCTAGCGTTTCCAAGGCCGGCATCTTGTAATGGCTCGCGTCATAGATTTCCCGGCCGGCGGCCCAGCGGCGGCTGGCATAACTCCGGCCGGGGCGGGTGGATCGGCGCGGCTGGACTGGCCCGGGGTGGACTGGCCCGGGGTGGACTGGCCCGGCTGGACCGGCCAGGGGTGGACCGGCCCGGGGTGGACCGGCCCGGCGGCCGCCGCCGGTCTCGCGCCGCGCCTGGACGGCCCGCGGCCCGAACAAGTTGCCTGTCGGGGGCCCGGCAGGTTCAGGACCGGAGCCCGGATGGGTACCGTGCTGGGGTGAGCACGCTGCGCGGGACGCTGGCCGGGCAGCTGGCCGCCATGGGCTTCGCCGACACGGGCCGGGCACAGCAGCTGCTGGCCAGCGAGCTCGGCCTGGACGTCGCGGGCGCGGACGCCGGGCTCGTCCAGTCGCTCGCTGCCGCAGCCGACCCGGACCTCGCCCTGACCGGCCTGGCGCGCATCGAGCTGACGGCTGAGCTGCGCACGGCGCTGCGTGCGGACGCGGCGCTGGCGAACCGGCTGTGCGCGGTGCTCGGCGCCAGCGCCGGGCTCGCCGAGCACCTGGCCCGGCATCCCGGCGACTGGCGGCTGCTGGCCGCCCCGGCCGTGCTGGCCCGCCCGTCTGAACAGCAGATCCGGGCCGCGCTGCTGGCCGCGGTCGACAGCCCCGACGGCACCGCTGCCGATGGCCGGGACCCGGCGGCCGCGCTCCGGATCGCCTACCGGCGTGGCCTGCTCCAGCTGGCCGCCCGGGACCTGACTGGCGCTGACCCGCTCGACAGCGTGATGGCCGAGCTGTCGGCGCTGGCGTCCGGGGTGCTGGAAGCCGCCCTGCAGGTCGCGCGGTCCCGGCTGCCGGCCGGCGCGGCGCCGTGCCGCCTGGCGGTGATCGCGATGGGCAAGTGCGGCAGCCGGGAGCTGAACTACGCCAGCGACGTGGACGTGATCTTCGTCGCCGAGCCGGCCGAGGGCGCCGAGGAGGCCGCCGCGCTGCGCAGCGCGACCCAGCTCGCCAGCGGCCTGATCCGGATCTGCAGCCAGGCCGCTCCCGATGGCGCGCTATTCCCGGTGGACCCGAACCTGCGGCCGGAGGGCCGGGACGGCCCGCTGGTGCGCACCCTGGCCAGCCACCGCGCCTACTACCAGCGCTGGGCGAAGACCTGGGAATTCCAGGCCCTGCTCAAGGCCAGGTACGCGGCCGGTGACGCCCCGCTCGCGCAAGACTACCTGGCGGCACTCACCCCGCTGGTCTGGCAGGCCGCCCGGCGGGAAGGATTCGTGGCCGACGTCCGGGCGATGCGCAGCCGGGTCATCGGCAGCCTGCCGGCCGACCAGGCCGGCCGGGAGCTGAAGCTGGGCCCGGGCGGGCTGCGCGACATCGAGTTCGCCGTGCAGATGCTGCAGCTCGTGCACGGCGGCGCCGACCCGGACCTGCGCTTGCCGGCGACCCTCGAGGGGCTGGCGGCGCTGGCCCGCGGCGGCTATGTCGGCCGGGACGACGCCGCTGACCTTGCGGCGGCCTACCGGTTCCTGCGCGAGGTCGAGCACCTGCTGCAGCTGCGCCGGCTGCGGCGCACGCACACGCTGCCCGAGGACCCGGCGCTGCTGCGGGCGCTCGGCCGGGCGCTGCGGCAGATGTGGCTGGACCCGGCCGTCGGCGGGCCCAGGACCGACCCGGACGCGACAGTCGCCGACCAGCCCAGCGCGAGCGCCGTCGCCGCCGGGGTCAGCCTCATCCGCATCCGGGCCCGTCCCGACCCGGCCGCCGAGCTGCTGGCCCAGTGGCGGCGGCACGCCAGCCAGGCCCGGCGGCTGCACGAGAAGCTCTTCTACCGGCCGCTGCTGGATGCGGTAGCGGGACTGCCCAGCACCGCGGCCCGGCTGACGCCCGAGGCCGCCCGGGAGCGCCTGGAGGCGCTCGGCTACGCCGACCCGGCCGGCGCGCTGCGCCACATCGAGGCGCTGACCTCGGGCGTCAGCCGGAAGGCGGCGATCCAGCGCACGCTGCTGCCGGTGCTGCTGGGCTGGTTCGCCGACGCACCCGAGCCGGACGCGGGGCTGCTGGCGTTCCGACAGGTCAGCGAGGCGCTCGGGGACTCGCCGTGGTACCTGCGGCTGCTGCGCGACAACACCGTGGTCGCCCAGCGGATGGCCCGGCTGCTGGCCTCCAGCCGGTACGCCACCGGGCTGCTGCTGCGGGCACCGGAGGCGGTGGCGATGCTCGGCGACGACGCCCAGCTGGTGCCCCGGCCGGCGGCGGCGCTGCATGCCGAGGCGGCAGCAGCCGCGGGTCGGCACCCTGAGCCGGCCGAGGCCGCAGCCGTGGTGCTGGGGCTGCGGCGGCGGGAGCTGCTGCGCACCGCGGCCGCGAACGTGCTGGACCTGATCGGCCCGCAGGAGGCAGGCGCGGCCCTGACGACGGTGGCGGCAGTGACGATCAGCGCCGTCCTGCAGGCAGCGATCCGCACCGCCGAGCAGGCCGCGGGGCCGCTGCCGACCCGCATCGCCGTGGTGGCGTTGGGCCGGCTCGGCGGCGCGGAGATGGGCTACGCCAGCGACGCGGACGTGCTGTTCGTGCACGCCCCGCTGGCCGGGGCCGACGAAGAGAGCGCCACCCGGGCCGCGCATGCGGTCGCGGAGGAACTGCGCGGCCTGCTGGCCCGGCCGGGCCCCGACCCGGCGCTGGTGGTGGACGCGGGCCTGCGGCCCGAGGGCCGGCAGGGCCCGCTGGTGCGCACGCTCGCCTCCTACCGCGCCTACTACCGCCGCTGGTCGTCACCGTGGGAGGCGCAGGCGCTGCTGCGCGCCGAGCCGATCGCCGGCGACGCCGGGCTGGGAGCCGAGTTCATCGCGCTGGCCAACGAGATCCGCTACCCGCCGTCCGGCGTCACCGCCGCCGCCCTCCGGGAGATCCGCCGGCTGAAGGCCAGGATGGAGGCCGAGCGCATGCCCCGCGGTGCCGAGCCGGCGCTGCATCTCAAGCTCGGCCCTGGCGGCCTGTCTGACGTGGAGTGGGTGGCCCAGCTGCTTCAGCTGCGGCACGCGTACGCGGTGCCCGAGCTGCGCACCACCCGCACGCTGGCCGCGCTGGCCGCCGCCGAGCAGGCCGGGCTGATAGCCCCAGCCGACGCCGCCGCGCTGACCCGGTCGTGGCTGCTGGCGACCCGGATCCGCAACGCGGTCATGCTGGTCCGCGGCCGTCCATCCGACTCGGTGCCGACATCGCCCCGGGACCTGCCCGCGGTGGCCTGGCTGCTCGGCTACGGCTCCGACAGCCCGCAGGACCTGGTGCAGGATTACCGGCGGACCGCGCGGCACGCCAGGGCGGTCGTGGAGCGCTTGTTTTACGGCTGACCGCGGCTGCGGCCGATCTGGCCCCGCGCTCTGCCGCGGCAGAGAGCCTTCCGGTCAGCCCGCGGAGCGGGCGTGGCAGTGACCTGCCGGTCAGCCGGCGCGGTGGCCGCGGTAGGCCGCCAGCAGCCGGTCGCGGACCTGCGGGGACAGCGGCTTGACCGCCTCGCGGACCGTGACGCCAGACGCCCGCCCGATCCGCGGTTCCAGCCACTGGGCCACCAGGTCCGGGCGGCGGCGGCCGGTATCGCGCAGCACCCAGCCGATGGCCTTGCGGATGAAGAACTCCCGCTCATCGAGCATCCGGTCGGCATAGCGGGCAAAGCGCCCGAAGTCGCCGCCGCCCTGGCGCAGCGGCAGCAGCAGCGCCAGCAGTGCCGAGCGGCGCAGCCAGAAATCCGGGTCGGCGGCCCAGCGGTCGAGCGTTGCGGTGAGCTCGGGATAGCGCTCGACCAGCGGGCCCATGACGCTGGCTGCCAGCCCGTCCACCAGGGCCCAGGTGCGGGCCGAGCGCAGCATCTGCTCGATCAGCGCGGCGTCCCCGGGTTGCAGCAGCGCAGCGCTCTGGTCCAGCAGTTCTTCCGCGGCGAGCTTGCACTCGAACACCGGCCGGGCCCACAGCGCGGTCACGGCCGCGATCAGCCTGGCATGGTCCAGGCCGTCCTGCCCGCGGCGCCAGGCGCGCACCGCCGACCGGACTGCGGGGATCGGCGTCCCGGTGAATTCCAGGTCGCTTTTCAGGTAGGCCCGCTGGCCGGCCGCCCGCTCGGGAGTGCCCTCGCGCCACACCGCGGCCTCCAGGGCGGCCGGGCCGCCGCCGGACGGCATCGTCGTGGCGGGCTCGGTCGCCGGGCTGGCGCCGGACGGGTGCGCTGCTGCGGGCACGGTGGCGGTGACCGCCCAGTCAGCCGAGGTAGCGAGCGGAGGAGCGGACCCGATGGCCGCCGCAGCCGTGCTGGCCGGGCAGCCCCACCCCGTCCGCGGCCACGGTGTCCTTGCTGCAGGAGTTCCACAGCCAGTGATAGCCCTCGCTGCCGATCCGGAACGAGAACGAGACCGTGCGCCGGAACTGGGTCGCGGCGACCTTGGTCACCGGGCCGACCTTGGCCTTGGCGTCGAGGTTCAGCCAGCGCGGCGCCGGGGGCTCGCGTACCGGCGACAGCCGCAGGCCGAAGTACACGTACCAGTGCTTGGCGCTCTCGGCGGAGTACGCGGAGGCCGGGACGATCTCGCTGACCGTGAACTGCTCGTGGCACACCGGCCGGCCGCACTTGTGCCCGCCGGTGACGTTCACCCGCGGGCTGAGGTAGACGTACCGGACCGGCGAGGTGCCCTGCACCGCGGTGCCGCTGAGCACCTCAGCCTTGTACTTGGTCGCGATCTGCGGGATTTCCGAGAACGAGTAGCTGCCCGATGCCGCGGTGATCTGCTTCGAGGCGATCTGGGCGGGCGGGCTGCTGTAGGGGAACGGCTGCGCGAACAGCGCGAGGGTGTCGCCCGAGGCGGCGCCGGAGTAGCTGCCGCTCAGCTGCACCGAGCTCTTCGGCCCGGACCGGAAGACGACCAGGACATGACCGGTGACCGGGCGCAGCTTCGACTGCGCGCCGATCGTCACCGTGACCGCCGCCGGGCCGGGCGCGGCCATCGCAGGCGCGGCCGCGGCCAGTGCCAGGCCGCCGGCCACCGCCAGCCCGGCCCCCCGGCGCATCAGTGCAGTCAATCGCATCGCTTACCTCCGGCCCCGCGCTCGGCGGTCAGGCTGCCCCGGCTGCGCCGACCGACCGCCCGCATGGCAAGCACACTACGAAGAAAACGCCGTTCGGCACAGGAAAACCGACAATCATGCGCAGCCGCCCGGTGCCAGGGAAGCGGCCCCGGCGCCGGGCGGCTGCGATGGCTGGGCGGCTGGCGGGTGCGCAGTTACCAGCCGCCCAGACGTCTACACGTCGAAGTACAGCTCGAACTCGTGCGGGTGCGGGCGCAGCCGGATCGGGTCGATCTCGGTGGAGCGCTTGTAGGTCAGCCAGGTCTCGATCAGGTCCGGGGTGAACACGCCGCCCTCGAGCAGGTACTCGTGGTCGGCCTCCAGAGTGTCCAGCACCTTGTCCAGCGAGCCCGGGACCTGGGGGATCGCCTGCGCCTCTTCCGGCGGAAGCTCGTACAGGTCCTTGTCCACCGGATCCGGCGGCTCGATCTTGTTCTTGATGCCGTCGAGGCCGGCCATCAGCATGGCCGAGAAGGCGAGGTAGGGGTTCGCGGACGGGTCCGGCACCCGGAACTCAAGCCGCTTGGCCTTCGGGCTCGGCCCGGTGATCGGGATGCGGACGCAGGCTGACCGGTTCCGCTGCGAGTACACCAGGTTCACCGGCGCCTCGAAGCCGGGCACCAGCCGGTGGTAGGAGTTCACCGTCGGGTTGGTGAAGGCCAGCAGCGACGGCGCGTGCTTGAGTAGCCCGCCGACGTAGTACCGGCCGATGTCCGACAGGCCCGCGTAGCCGACCTCGTCGTAGAACAGCGGCGCGCCGTCCTTCCACAGTGACTGGTGGCAGTGCATGCCGGAGCCGTTGTCACCGAACAGCGGCTTGGGCATGAACGTCACGGTCTTGCCGGCCGCCCGGGCCACGCTCTTGACCACGTACTTGTAGAGCATGACCTTGTCGGCCATGGTCAGCAGGGTGTCAAAGCGGACGTCGATCTCCGCCTGGCCCGCGGTGCCGACCTCGTGGTGCTGCATCTCGACCGCGATGCCGCAGTCGATGAGCGCGCGCACCATTTCCGAGCGCAGGTCGGTGTAGTGGTCGGTCGGCGGGACCGGGAAGTAGCCGCCCTTGTACCGGGGCTTGTAGCCGAGGTTGCCGCCAGGCTCCTCGCGGCCGCTGTTCCAGGCGCCCTCGATCGAGTCGAGGTGGTAGTAGCCGGTGTTCGCGGCGGTCTCGAACCGGGCCGAGTCGAAGATGTAGAACTCCGCCTCCGGGCCGAAGAACGCCGTGTCGGCGACGCCGCTGCCGCGCAGGTAGTCCTCGGCCTTGCGGGCGATGTTGCGCGGGTCGCGGGAATACGGCTCACCGGTCAGCGGGTCGTGGACGAAGAACGTGAGGTTCAGCGTCTTGTGCGTGCGGAACGGGTCCAGGCCGGCCGTGCTCGGGTCGGGCATCAGCAGCATGTCCGACTCGTGGATCTCCTGGAAGCCGCGGATCGACGAGCCGTCGAACATCAGGCCATCGGAGAAAACGCTGTCGCCGAAGGACTCGGTCGGCACCGTGAAATGCTGGACCGTGCCGGGCAGGTCGCAGAATCGTACGTCGACGAACTGCACGCCCTCGCTCTCGATGAACGCCAGCACCTCATCGCCGCTCGTGAACATTGACTCTCCTTGACCCTTGACTGAGGGGTACTCCAGGTTCAGGCGCCCAGGCCCGGGCGCGGATCCGACGCTAGCTGAAGGCCGTTTCCGCTCAGTGTCCCCAAGGTTTCACCCGTGTTACGCCGACCCCGGGCGGCCGCCGCTCCGGCGGGCCCGCGGCCGGCCGGCCACCCGGATCCGTTTGCGGATACGGTGAGAGCGTGAGTGAGCGACGGTCGGCCGGCTCGCGGCCGGACGGCCCGGGCCCGGCCAGTGCGGTGCAGAAGTACCCCGGCGAGCGGCTCGGGCTGCCCGAGAGCGGGGCGGGGTCGGTGGCGGGCCTGGGCAGGCGGTTCGTCGCGCTGGTGATCGACTGGCTGCTCTGCATGCTCATCGCGCTCGCGGCCTTCGGCCACCAGGAGTGGACTATCGTCGTGTTCGCGGTCGAGGTGTACCTGCTGACCGCGCTCACCGGGTTCACGATCGGCAAGCGGCTGCTGGCGATCCGGGTCGTCCGGCTGGACGGCCAGCCGGTTGGCCTGCTGTGGTCGCTGGTCCGCACCGCGCTGCTGCTTGCCGTCGTCCCGGCGGTGGTGTTCGACAAGGACACCCGAGGGCTGCACGACAAGGCGGCCAACACGGTCGTCATCCGCGTCTGAGCTCGTCGTCTGCCGCTAGCCCGACCCAGCCCGGAGCCCCGGCCCGGTACGCCCAGCGCCCTGCATCCAGCGCCCTGCATCCAGCGCCCTGCATCCAGCCGCCGGCCGGTGGCGGCTAGCCGAGGGGCGGCCCGGCCTGCTGCCAGCGGCCGGTCAGCGGAACCGCGGCCGCGGCGCCTTCGGCATCCGGCCGCCGCGCGGCATCGGGCCCTTGGGCACCTGCAGCGCCTGCGGCAGTGCCTTGAGCCGGAAGTTCAGGTCGGCCACCGCCGGGCCCTTGAGGTTGCGCGGCAGCTTCATGATGTGCCGCTGCAGCTTCTTGATGGGCATCTGGCCATCCTGGTCACCGACCTGGATGTCGTAGATCGGCACGTCCTGCGCGACCCGCGAGACCCGCTTCTTCTCCGCGGCCAGCAGGCTCGGCAGCCGGGTGGGCGAGCCCTCGCCGATCAGGACCACGCCCGGCCGCCCGACGACGCGATGCACCACGTCCATGTTCCGGTTGGCCGACACGGCCGGGGTCACCGTCCAGTTGCCGCGCATCGACTGCAAGATCGCCGCAGCGGCACCCGGCTGCCCGGCGATCGCGGCGTACTGAGCCGTCTGCGCGAACCGGCCGAACAAGATCATCCCGGTCGAGATCCCGATCAGCACGCCGAGCGGGATCGTGAATGCTGCCGTGCGGGTCAGCAGGCCGACGACGACGGCCACCGCGATGATCGCGACAGCGGAGCCGAACACGATCGGCAGCGCCCGGGGATTGTTCTTCCGGATGATCCCGGCCACCATGCCGATTTGCTTTAGCCGGCCCGCGCTGGCCGGGTCAGCCGCGGCCTTCTTTCCCGCCGCAGCGGACTTGTTCGCCATGCAGGCGAGGATACCGAGCGCAGGGCCGGGTGCGCGAAGCGCATCCTCCCCGAATTGCCCGCCTGCGGGGACGGCCGGACCGCCGGAGGCCGCTCGCGGCCGGGCCGGCGGGCTCGGCCGCGACCGCCCGGGATCTTATTTCTGCGCTGCTGGCCGGCCGGCAGCCTGCCGGTACAGCCGGCCAGCCCGGTAGGAGGAACGCACCAGGGGGCCGGACATCACCCCGGCGAACCCCAATTCCAGCGCCTCCTCGCCAAGCTCGTCGAACTCCTGCGGGGGCACCCACCGCTCGATCGGGTGGTGGCGGACCGAGGGCCGCAGGTACTGGGTAATGGTCAGCAGATCGCACCCGGCCGCGCGCAGGCCCGCCATCGCCTGGCTGACCTCGGCCCGCCGCTCGCCCATGCCGAGGATCAGATTCGACTTGGTGATCAGCCCCGCCGCCCGGGCGCTGCTGAGCACGGCCAGCGAGCGCTCGTACCGGAAGCCGGGCCGGATCCGGCGGAAGATCCGCGGCACCGTCTCGATGTTGTGCGCGAGCACCTCCGGCCGGGCGCTGAATACCTCGGCCAGCTGGTCCGGCTCGGCGTTGAAGTCGGGGATCAGCAGTTCCACGCCGCAGCCCGGGACGTCGGCGTGGATCTGCCGTGCGGTCTGCGCGTACAGCCACCCGCCGCCGTCGGGCAGGTCGTCCCGGGCCACCCCGGTCACCGTCGCGTACCGCAGCCCCATCGCCGCGACCGACTCGGCAACCCGGCGCGGCTCGTCGGTGTCCAGCGGGCTGGGCTTGCCGGTCGCGATCTGGCAGAAGTCACAGCGGCGGGTGCACTGGTCGCCGCCGATGAGGAACGTCGCCTCGCGGTCTTCCCAGCACTCGAAGATGTTCGGGCAGCCGGCCTCCTCGCAGACCGTGTGCAGGCCCTCCCGGCGCACCAGGTCCTTGAGCTCGCTGTACTCAGGGCCGGTGCGCAGCCGGGTCTTGATCCACGGCGGCTTGCGCTCGATCGGCGTCTGGCTGTTGCGCGCTTCGAGGCGCAGCATCCGGCGTCCGTCAGGTGCGAGTACCACGTCCGCCAGCCTAGACGCAGCCGGTCGCAGGCCCGTCCCGGCGCCCCGCCGCGGCTTGCCGCCGGCCGGCGGCGCGCCGTACCTGCGCGGGGCTGGGCGGGACCGGCCGCGCTGGCCGGGACCGGCCGGGCACTGGCCGGGCGCTGGTCCCGGCGCCGCGCGCCGGGCGGCCGGGGGAGAATGCGGTAGTCCTGCCACCGTGCCGGAGTCCCCGCGGGCCTGCCCGGACCCCTGCCGAACGGAGGTTCATGCGCATGCCGCCGCCCGCGCCGGCCCAGCCAGTCCCGGCCTTCATGCCCCGTCCCGCGCACGGCCGGGTCTTCACCGTGACCCGGGCCGTGCGCAGCGCCGAGGTGGCGCCCGACGGCCGGCTGCGGTTCGACACCCTGGCCCGTTACCTGCAGGAAGTGGCCGAGGACGATATCGCCGACGTCGGCTGGCAGGAGCCGTACGTATGGCTGATGCGGCGCGTCACCGTGCGGGTCCGGGAATCGGGGTGCAGCGTGATCCGATGGTTTCCCCGGACCAGTCACGGCTCCTGGCGGCGACAGCGTGGGCGTGCTTTTGGGCTGGCAGCATGCCGCTATGTCGCATGTGATTGGCGTTTCCTGCGGCTTGCACGACAATGATGTAAAGGCTGGTTCAACAGGGGGCCGCCTTGTTGGGGGGATCCAGTATGGCGGATGGGGAAACGACCCGACCTAAATTCTGGTATATCCGTACTCATCGTGAAACGTGCGCAAATGTCGTCGTTGTGCTTCTTCTTGCGGTATGCGCGCTTCTTGCCTGGCACGAGGACCCAACTGTGGCTTACAGTCGCAAGGCGCCACGGAAACTGACGTGCTCGCACCCCACGCCCGTGAAAGTGCCAGCGAAGGTCAGTGATCCCTCCGGTGCGGGTGCCACGCTGAGTATCTTCATCGGCGGGAGCGGTCTGAGGCAGCTGCGCGACTCAAGTCCTCTTGCCATTCAGACCGGCAAGCTTACTGCCCTGGCGCATCTGTGCACGTCTGCGAGCGACTTCGTGCGCTCTGACGGCCAGATTCTTCCTGAAGGCCAGGTAACGAGCGATGCCATAGTCAGCGACGATGGGCGTGATCTCACGGTCCGCGTGGCGGTCGCACCCAGGTACGTACTGGTCAGCGGGTTTGGTGAATATTCAGGGAAGGTGAGCCTGGACGATTCCAGGGCTCTGGGCGCTAGCGTTCCGGTAAGGATTTATGTCGAATATCCCTACGCGAACCTCGCCCTTCTCTGCGGCCTGCTCGCCGCCGCCGCTGGCATGTTCTGGGCGCTGCTTGTCCGCAAGGCGGACCTGAATTCAAAAGTAAAGGATATGGGGCAGCTGGAAAAGGATAAGGAAGAGGACGGACTATTCTGGGCGAGCCTGGCACTACGCGTAGCGGTACTGGCGACAGCTATACCCGTCGTGAATGCCCAGGTTCTCAGCAACCCCAGCTGGACTGGCACCCTGAGCGAGTACATCAAGCTCGGCACCGCCGCTGGTGCGGTAGCCATCGCGGCCACCCCCACTCTGAGTGTTATTGTGGGCCGGATCAAACGTCCAGAACTACGAAATAGGCGGACCAGTGGTCGTCCTGCTGCGTCGTGGCGGGCCAGACTGGCGGCAAGAAATCCGAGGCCTGCAAGTGGAACGGCAAGACCTGGGCCTGGATGATGCCCTGCAACACGCATAGGAAAGCCACAGTGAACGTGAACAACCACATCAAGAGCAATTGTCAAGACCTGTGGATCATGTCTTAGGGCGGGGATCGGTGAGGTCAGCGAAGCCCTCTGTGTCAGGATCAGGTGAGACACCAGGGGCAACCGTTACTGGTGGAACTTGAGGGAGCAATTGTCAATACCTGTGGATTGATTCGGTCATAGATCGCCGGGCTGGCCGGTCGGACAGATGCGGGATCTCCTGATGTGGTTCGGGCCTGGCGCCGCAGCGGCGTCCTGCGGCGGCGAGGGCAGGGGGCGGCGATGGTTTGGATCCGGAGCGCGCGATATTGTCCGGTTCGAGGTACCTCGGGCCGGAGCGCTGGTGGCCTCGGTCGGCGATTGGGTCGTGCCGGTGCGCCCGGTCGACCCGGCCGGCTGGGAGGTGGTCGCGCCGGCTCCGGGGAGTCCGGATCGAACCCACACGAGGAGTGAGTCAGCCATGAACAGCCGGGAAACCGTCGACTCCCGGATCGTCGACCCGGCCCGCCTCCCGTTCGCGTACGCGGACGCGCTCAACGCCGGGGACGCCGACGCCGTCCTCGCGCTGTTCCACCAGGACGCGACGATGCGCACCTTCACCGGCGAAGTCCTCACCGACCGGGAGGCGCTGCGCGCTGAGACGGTCAACTCGATCGCGGCTCAGGCGCGTCTGACCAACAAGCCCAGGTTCACCCAGATCGGGGGCGACACGGCCCTGATCATCGTCGATTGGAACCTCGAGGCGACATTGCCGGACGGCACCCGGATCTCGCCGACCGGAACGACGACGGCCGTCGCCCGCCGGTCGGCCGACGGGTCGTGGCGGTTCGCCGTCCTCAACTGTCAAGGGACAGCTGGGTCTCCCGGGCGGCGGACAACAGAGCTCCCCGCTGGTGGACGGTAGAAGCCCCCAGGCCGGTTATGCCGCGTTCGCCTCCTCGCGCTCGACGAGGACGCCCTTCTCGAACCGGGTGCCGGCGCGCACGAGGGCGACCAGGTGGGGAGCGTTGACCGCGCGCCAGCGTTCCTGGGCGGACTCGATGAGGAGGCCGGCTGATGGCCGGGACCGGCATCGAATGGACCGCCGGGGACGACGGCTCACCAGGCCGGGTGTGGAACCCCGCCACCGGGTGCGACAAGATCTCACCCGGCTGCGGCCTGCCCCGCTTCGCCGGTGACGCCGCCGGCGGGTGCTATGCCATGGCGATGGCCCGGCGCCTGCAGGCGATGGGCCAGCCGAAGTACCAGGCGGACGGCGACCCGCGGACCAGCGGACCCGGGTTCGCGCTGACCCTGCACCCGGACGTGCTCACGCTGCCGCTGCGGTGGCGCAAGCCGTCCCGCGTGTTCGTGAACTCGATGAGCGACCTGGGCCACGCCCTGGTGCCCGGCGAGTTCCTGGCCCCGGTGTGGGCGACGATGGCCGCCACCCCCCAGCACACGTACCAGATCCTGACCAAGCGGCCGGGACGGCTGCGGCGCATGCTCACCGCCCCCGGTTTCCGGGACGGCATGCTCGACGCGCTGGCCGGCCTCGGCCAGGACCAGGACGCCAGCCTCGGCTGGCCGCTGCCGAACGTCTGGCTGGGCACGTCGATCGAGCTGGACCGGTACGCTCGCCGGGCGGCCGAGCTCCGGGCCGCCCCGGCAGCGATCCGGATGCTGTCGTGCGAGCCGCTGCTCGGCCCGCTGCCGTCACTGGACCTGGCCGGCATCAGCTGGATCCTCATCGGCGGCGAGTCCGGCCCGGCCGCGAGGCCGCTTGACCTGGCCTGGGCCCGGGACCTGATCACCCGGGCCCGGGCCGCGGGCGCCGCCGTGTTCGTCAAGCAGCTCGGGACCTGCTGGGCCCGCGAGCACGGCCACGCGGGTAAGGGCAGCGGTCAGGACGCCTGGCCAGCGGACCTGCGGATCCGGGAGTTCCCCCGCGTCCGGGGCCGTCAGGCGGCGCCGGAGCTAGAACTCGGGCCATGATCACGCATGCCGAAGGGCCCCGGTGCCGGATAGTCGGGGCCCTTCAGCATGCGCCACCGTCGCGATGATGGCCACCACGATCGCGTACCCCTCGGCGCTTGCCTGTTCCCCCCCGCCATCTGGCAGGCTGCCGTAGCTTCAGGATGCCCAGGCCATATCCGTTGTTTTTTCGGCCAGGACTACCGGGACCCCTGGAGGGCAACGTCAGGCGGCGCCCGTCCTGGCGTGGCGGGCCACCAAACACTGATCACATTCTGGAGGTGCGCGTCAGCAGGTAAGGAGGGAATCATCATGACGGCCGCGCGTGGCGCACCGCCTACTGCGGCGGAATGACGAGCACGACCTTTGCCGGGTTGACGGCTGGGTCGTTGACAAGGATCGGCAGGTCGGCATCGGGGAGCCCGCTCAACTCCATCGCCACCTTCGCCACCCTGTAGGCGCCTTCGACGGACTGCCCGTCGGCGACCGTCGCATAGAACCGTGCTGCGAACGCCATCGCGTCTGCGTCACCGATGTTGTCGCTCATGCCAATGGCAAGCGGCACGGCATCCGGCAAGCCCGCGAGCTGCGCCCCGGATTTGCAGGCGTTCAGTACGACCAGGGTCGGAGGGGCATCGACTGCGCCTATCGCGCGGGCGAACGCCTCCGCGCTCACACGCTGGCCCGGCCCTGGCTTGTCGCTGCCGGTGTCGAGCTCGAGGACGGTTTCGTCCGCATGCCCCGAGAAGTGGACAACGTGCGGCTTGAACCGGGTCAGGCCGTCGAGCAGGTCCGAGCTTTGTCGCTGCCGGTTTGTGCTCGATCTGCACCAAGTCTCTGTGCGTGGCGGCTTGGACGCCCGCCTTAACGCGGCGCATCTCCTCATCCACACGAAGGTCTCCTCGTGAGGCTGCTGTTAGGTAGAGGATCCGGAGCGGTTCGGCCTCCGGAGGGCGAAGCCTGCTCATCGCCGCAGTTATCTTGTCCTCGGCGGTCATCGCCTGGTGTGATCGATCACCTGTGGCCAGCTGCACATTGGTCGCTTGGACGTTGTACGTAGGCCCTCCCTGCGGCGGCAGAGGCGCCTGCTCCATCGCGTCGAGATACCGGCGAACGTCCGCGTCGAATCGCTCGACGCAACGAACGCCCTCG
This sequence comes from Streptosporangiaceae bacterium, assembly GCA_052143655.1. GTDB lineage: Bacteria > Actinomycetota > Actinomycetes > Streptosporangiales > Streptosporangiaceae > CAVSUR01. The sequence continues at coordinate 18,170 of JBKQSL010000334.1, forward strand.
TCCAGTGCGTATGCCCGTATCGGCCCATCGGCCTGGTCGACGGTTGCACCGTCGATGAGCTTGTGGCGGTAGAGCCACGCCGCTGCCCGGTCCACTTCCTGTCCCGAGAACTGGTCGCCGAAGTAGGTCGAGCGAGTGTCGGTGAAAAAGCCGTCCCACGTCCTGGACCGCTCCATCGTTTCGACGGCGTCGACGTCGTAGAGCCATGACAGAAGCGCCGACCGGCATGCCCACTGCCGCCCGGAGCGATCGCGCTGCCTGGCGGTGAGTTCGGCTGCTCGTGCTCGCCCGGCTGAAGTGATGCTGGCTTGTACAGTCGCCAGCGATGGGCCGCCACCGGTCACTGGCGAACGAGGCCGAGCTCGCCAAGAGCCGTGACATCCCGGCGTGCTAGAGCAGCTTCCTCGTCACCGCGATACAGGGCACCGAGTTCAAAGATGCCATCATCTTGCTCGGCGAGCCACGTGAGCAGTCTCGTCTGCCTGCTCTGCTCGTGGCTCATGACCCAATCGCGCTGGTGGGTTGTTCGCTTCGGCTGCGCAGTGACCGTCGTGTACGCGGCCTCCGTGTGGTCATGCGCCGCACTCCCGAACGGGCTCTGAAACGTGTCCACCTTGGTGATGAGCACGGTGCGTGTCTTGCCATTCGGCAGCCGCTGCTCGACGTGATCACCCTCTTCGATGTCCGCGTCGACCGGCAGGAGGATCTTTTCGCTGTCCACGATAGCCGTCATATCCGTCCGAGTGTCGTCGCCGCTTGTTCGCCGTACGACCACTACCGGGGTGTTGTACCTGAGCACGAGATCGATGGTAAAGGCTCGACCGAAGGACCCGGTGCAACCATCCGGCATGGCGGCTGTCACTGCCCGCGTCTGCTGATCGTCCGGGTCGCCAGGCACGGCGGCACAGCCAGACAGGCGATCGCCTGGGTCGAGGTAGCGGCGGCCGACCATGCCGCCGACGGGCGAGCGGCGTCCCGTGATTCCGCTGGGACCATCTGGCGGCGCGGTGATCGGGGCCAGGTGTGCGGGGCGCCCTCGGTGTCATAGATGCGGCCGCCTTGCCCCTGGGGGTGACACGGACCCGTGCAGCGGGGCCAACGACCAGGAGCCATGCATAGGAGTCCAGACATCCGCGCAGGCGACCTCGGACATCGACAAGTGGGATGATGTCTGGCCCGGTCGTGGCAAGGCGGTTGCGGAGCCGGCACCACCGCCGGGTCGTTCCGCAATTCCCCCGGCGCTTAACGTCTCAGCCGCCGACTAGGTGTGGCCGCCAAACCCCCGGTTTGGGGCTCGTGACACGTCCGTTAACGGCCCGTCATGCAGTGGATCGAACGGTTTCCGACGATCGTCGGCCGAGCATTGCACGCAGGTCGTCCAACTGCTCGTCGGTAAGCCTGACAGCCTCACCGGAGGTCGTCCCGCTGACCACGTAAATGCCATCCCCGCGCTCCTCGACGCGGGGCCGTGCCGGCGCCGGCTCGCCGACGAGCACATCGGCAGGGTCAGTCGGCGGCCACGCCCAGCTGGACGGGCAGCCCGGGCAATCCGGCCGCGAAGCTACGTACAGGTCGCAGCATGGCTGCGGGCGGTCCGTGCCGGGATCGTCCAGCGCGCATGGGCAGCGTGGATGCTCGTGAGTCTGACCGCGTCGCACGATGCAGTCCACGTCCTCGCAGGGCCACCATCCGCCATGCGGTTGGCCGTCCGAGCGGCTCTGGAGCATCCCGCAGACCGGGCCGCAGCGGGTGCACTTCCACAGCGGACCCGGGCACCGGTGGGCGGTCATCCCGCCGCCGCCACGGGCGTGGTCGACCAGCTCGCCCGACATCGACTGGAGCCGCACGAACGCGCGGACTGGGCCGCCGGGCTTCGGCTGACGGCGCTCCGACGCGATGACGCGCCATATCTGACCCCTGAACTGGTAATAGTCCGCTGGTGGCGGGTTAGTCGTCACGCCGCATCCTCTCCGTCGCCAGGCCAGTCTCCTGCACGGCAGGCCACGTACGCAGTTTCCAGGGCTTAGCGGAGGATCCAGTACCGGCTCTTCCCCAAGGCCCCGGACTCCAGATCTCATACAGCGCCAAGATCAACTCAGTTGCTTAGCGTAACTGGCTGTTCTGTTGGTCATCGAGGGCCGGCTCCGGGCGCAAGCGACCCTGGGCATCGTGGCCGGCATCGACCTGCGGCACCTGACCGAGGGCGAGCTGCTGCCGCGCGCCCTGCCTGCCGACCGGTATCGCGATGGGCGGCGCGCACGCGCGGCTGCGCGAGCTCGCCGCCCAGTACGCCGGGTAGCGCTGGCCGGTCAGCGGCCGGCCGTCACGGCGTGACCGCCATGGCCATCGGGCCGCCCGGGTCCTTGATGGAGCGCAGGACAGTGTTGGTGGCAGTGCGGATCGCCGTGATCGTGCCCTGGTCATAGTCGGCGGCGTAGACCGTCTTGCCGTTCGCGGTGATCACGATCGGGGACGGGAAGCCGAACAGCGACGGCTTGCCGATCTTGACCGGCGCCAGGGCCGTGTTCGTGGCGGTGCGGATCGGGGTCACCGTGCCCGAGCCGGAGCTGAGCACGTAGGCGGTCTGCCCGCCGGGCGTGATCGCGATGGCCGTGGGGTCGGCGCCGACCCTGATCGCGGGCAGCGCCCGGCCGGTCGCGATGGCGACCGGGGTCACCCAGCCGTGCAGGGAGTCGGCCACGTACGCGGTCTGGCCGTTCGGGGTGACCGCGATCGCGACCGGCTTCCGGCCGACCCGGATCGGCGTGCCGGGCCGGTTCGTCGCGGTGCGGATCGGGGTCACCCGCCGCGAGTTGCGGTCGGCCACGTAGGCGGTCCTGCTGTTCGGGGTGACCGCGATCGCGGCCGGCTCGCTGCCTGCCCTGATGGCCGGTCCGGCCTTGTTCGTGGCCGTTGGCACCGGCGTGACCGTGCCGCCGGCGTTGACCGCGTAAACGATCCTGCCGTTCGGGGTGACCGTGAGCGCCACCGGGGCGATCGGGAAGCGGATCAGCTTCCCGGCCTTGTCCGTCGCGGTGCGGACCGGGATCAGTCCCTGCTCGGTGAGGACGTAGACGGTCCTGCCGTCTGGCGTGACCGCCAGGTTGAAGGGCACGAAGCCGACGTTGATCGCCGGGCCGACCTTGCTGGTCGGTGTGGTGAACGGGAACACGTTGGACGCGGCCCCCATCGGGCTCGACCACGGATTGCCGACGTAGGCGGTCCTGCCGTCCGGGGTGAGCACGATCGTGTTGAGGCCGAACGCCACCTTCCTCATCGCGACCGTGCGGTTGGTGACCGTGCTGATCACCGACACGGTGCCCGAGTGGTTGGCGACATAGACGCGGGCCGGGCGGTCCGGCCGGCCGGCCGGACCGGGCGCGCCCGTCGCGCCCGCAGGGCCGGCCACGGCCAGGCCTAATGCGGTCAGCGCGGCGGCAGCCGTGACAGCGCCCGCAGCGCGGGCCAGGTGCTTGTTCATCGGAGGTCCTCCGTTCCTCAGCCCGGGACCGGAGGAGGAGAACCTGCTGGCGGGGAGTGACCACGCGGCCGGTCCCGGGCCGTCGTGCCCCGGGCAGGACTCCTGCTCCCCCGCCGGTCACGTCCGGACCTCGCCAGGCTGCGGCGACGCTGCCGCAGCCCGCGGCAGTACCACCATTAACTATCGTCGCCGCCCCGGCGGCCGCCGGCCAGAGGCGAAGGACACGCCCGCCGCCGTCGTTGGTCCCCCAGTCCGGTCCGCGAGCGCGGCACTCGCGCCGGGCGGCCCGGCGGCGGGTGCGGGTCTGGGACTGACCCGAGCGGCCTGGCCTACTGACCGCGGGCTGTGGTGCTACGGCGCGCCCGCTTGGCGCTTGTCCCGCCGGCTTCAGCTGGCGGCCGTGCAGGCGCCGGTCCGGTGCGGAACTGCGCCAGCTCGGCCCGCGCGGTGTCGAGGTCGGCTTCTGCCCGCTCGGCGCGTGCGCGCAGGTCGGCGCGGGTTTCCTCGATGGCCATGCGCAGCTCGTCGCGTTCCCGCGCCGCGTCCTGGAGGCGGGCCTCGAATGCGGCGCGCAGCTCGTCGCGTTCCCGCGCGGCGTCGGCGCGGGCCTGGTCAAGCTGGCGTCCGGAGTCGGCGCGCACCCGCTCGGTCTCGGCGCGGGCGGCTGCCCCGGCGGACTGCGCGCGGGTGGTTTCATGCTCGGCCTTGCGGGCGGCTGCCTGCTCGCGCCCGGCCAGCTCGCGTGCCTGGTCGCGCTCGGCCGCGGCGGCGGCGACCTGGGCCTCGGCCTCGCTGTGGGCCCGGCCGGCTTCGGCTTGCGCCTGCTGCTCGGCGCGGCGGGCGCGCTCGCCGGCGTCTCGCTGTGCCGCTGCGACGTCCTGCCGGGCCTGCTGGAGTGCGGCGTCCCGCTCGGCTTCGGCGGCGGCGATACGGGCCTGGGCGTCGCTGCGGATCTGCCCGGCTTCGGCTGCGTGCTGGCGCGCTGTCTCGGCGAGGGTCTCCTGGGCCTGAGCGGCGCGTGCCTGGGCGGCCGCGAGGTGCTCGCTCATTTCCTCGGCGGCCTCTTCGGCTTGCGCGCGGAGCTGGCTGGCGCGCCGTTCGGCGGATGCCGCGCGCGCCTCGCTGGTGGCGGCGCGCTGCTCGGCGGCGGTTCGCATGGCTTCCAGCTCGACCTCGGCGGCGGTCGGGTCGCCCATGGTGGCGATCGCCTCGCGCAGCCGGTCGGCGATCCCGGCGACCCGGTCGGCCTCGGCCCGCAGCGAGCGGAGCAGCTCGGCGCCGGTTACCCGCGCCATCGTGACTGGCTGCTCGGTCTCCGCGTCGGTGGTGACGGCGCCCTGCCGCCCGGCGTCCAGCCGACGGCGCTCACGCCAGGCGGTCACCCGGTTGTGCCCGGCGTCCTCGCAGTATTCCGGCGGCCGGCCGGGGCCGCCGGAGCGGGCCGGCGGGTTCTCGCAGCCGGGGTACTTGCACGTCGCGGCAGCCGTTTCCTGCTCGCTCATCGCGGTTCCTTCCTGCGCGGACCCTGATCCCGGAGACAAGCCTATTATGTTTCGTTTCATAATCCAAGATGTAACGTAATGAAACTAAATGACGAAACGAAAAGGGAGCGCCCCGCCGGCCCGTTGCCAGCGAGGCGCTCCCTGAGAGGCCGCACCTGGTTGTCACTGGTTCGGTCATTTGACTGTCAGTGAGGCCGTTACCGGCGTCGGCTCGCGGCGCCGTCGGTCATCTCGTTGTCGGTGATTCGGTCATCTGAGCCCTGCGACGTCAGGAGGACGCGGGTCAAGTTCGTTTCCGGGACGTCCGCCGCGGTCGCCGGCGTGTCTGCCTCGCAGGCCTGCTAAGGTCCCGCAGCTGTGCCAGATCGCTCGCGCTGTGCGGTCTGAGTCAGCGTCTCGCGCTACCCTGCCGCCATGACCGCGCAGCCGGCCGAGCCCGAGCAGGGTGCCGCACCATATGACGTCATCCACCTAGGCGGCGAGAGTGCTGTCGTCGTGCCGACGCCGGAGTATCAGCGCCTGCAGGCGCTCATCAGCCTGGCGACACCGGAGCAGTTGACCGAGGCCGACGAGGCCGCAGGCCAGTTCGCGGCTGCCCAGGAAAGCTACCGGGAGTGGTCCGAAGCCGGGCGGCCAGACGCGATGTCCGGCGCCGAGGCTCGTCGGCGCCTGTTCGGCGAAACGTGACAGTCGAGTATTCGCCGGAGGCAGTCTCGACGGCATCACGGTTTCTGGGCGATGACCCGGT
>JBKQSL010000335.1:0-2713 GCA_052143655.1 Streptosporangiaceae bacterium
CGCATCAAGCACAGCGCGCAGCGCGACGGCGCACTGCGGGGTCAGGTCCCCGTCCAGCCGCCCGGCCCCGCGGAAGGTCGTCGCCAGCCGCACCGCGCGGTCGCCGAACCCGTCACTATCCTGGTCCCGGTCCGGATGGGCAGTGCGGGTACGAATCTCCTCGGCGAGCCGGGCCAGGTCGGCCAGGTCCGCCCCGGCCGCCGCAGCCGCCAGCAAGATCACGTCGGCGTCGCCGCGGATATCCTCGGCCAGCAGGTCGGTCCAGTCGCAGATCTCGCGTGCCCACGACGCCGAGATGCCTGCGGCAGCCAGCGCGTCGCGAACAGCGGGATGGGCGGCGAGCCGGCGCATCCACCCGACGGCACCGGCCGCGGCGGCCCCGGTGATGCGAGTCTGCCATTTCAGCCAGGTCCGCGGCGAGCCCTGGCCGTCCTCTTCGAAGCCCTGCCCGGCAGTGAACGCCGTCAGGACCGACACGCGGGCGGCCGTGTGCAGCGACTCGGCTCGCTCCAGGGCGCGCAGGCACTGCGCCTGCCCGGCCACGGTCAGCCCGGTCGCGTCCGCGCTCGCCAGCCAGGCCAGTCCCGCCTCGGCCATGGCCAGCGCCTCCGACGCGGTCGCCGGGACCGCAGGCCGGGGGAACTGACCGCTGACGCACACGAGCGATGCCCTCCTTGTCCATCACAGAGTCTTGCCCTTCACAGGACCTTGCCCATCACAGAGCAATAATCGATGACATGTTCGATGATATGGCGGCCCTCTGACATTCTGAGACCGCCGCAATGCCAGTCCGCCCGCCGTAAGAACCATCGCAACAGGAACCTGTCAAGTCGATCTCGGACGGCTTGGGGGCGGAGCGCCTGATGGTGGTCATGGGATGGGGGGTTTACGCAGGTCACGCATGGTGATCGCGACTGGGGTGCTGCTGCGCCGGATGGGGGGACACTCACGGTGATCGTGATCAGTAGCGGTTTCGGGCATGGTGATCTGACCGGCCCGGCTTCGCCGGTCGGCTCTTTGGCGGAAGGGGCTTGGTGCCGGTCCCGGGGTCGCGGGGGTTCCGCCGCGCCTTGCGTCTCTACGTAGTCATCAACCGGGTTCTCCCTGGCCCGCAGGCCGGGTCCCGACAGCGCGCAATCGAGCTTGGTGCAAGGACGCGGCGGGGCTGCCCATGGTTCTTGACGAGCTTGAGCTCAACGCCAATCCGGGCTCGCCCCGCCGCCGGGAGGAAGGTCTGTGGCCTGCCGGTTACCTCATGCGGCCGCCGGCGCTGTCACGGGCGTCGCGGCGGGGAGGATAGCGCCGGCCGCGATGCGGGGATCCCACATCTGGCGCCGGGTGACCACGGCGTACAGCCAGCGCAGCAGCGTGGCCGCGCACGCCGCCCGGGCCTGGCCGTCGCTGAGCCGGTTACCCTCTCGCCCGGTCAGGTGGGCATGCTTTGCGTGCAGCACCCGGTTATGGCGCATGCCGCCCCATACCGCGCGCCACGCGGCGGCGCGCAGCCCGGGCCGGCCGCGGTGAGAGATCCGGGTCTTGCCGGCCAGGGTGGCCGAGGTGTGCTCGGCGGGGTTCAGCCCGGCGTGCTTGACCACTGACCGCGCCGAGGCGAACCGGGTCAGCTCACCGGTCTCGGCCAAGATGACCGCGGCGCCGACCGCCGACAGCCCGTCGATGCTGGTCACCAGCTCCGTCAGGCCCAGCTCACCGAGCACGGCGGTCATCCGGTCCCCGGTATCGGCCAGCCGGGCCAGCAGCGACCGCCAGTCGCCCATCAGCAGGTGCACGCGCTCGAGCGCGCCGCGGCGCTGCGCGGCCACCCCGCCGGCATCGGCCAGCGCCTCCCACAGCCCCTTCACGATCTTGTGGTAGATGTTCTTCGCGCCCCAGCGGGGCAGCTCACGGCGGACCGCGGCGACGAACTTCTCATACCCCATCTTCCGCAGCCGGGCGGGGTTCCCGTTGCACCGGTCCGTGACCATCCCCAGCGCGGCCAGCCACGTCGTGGACTCCAGCGGCCGGGCCGCCACCCCCAGCGCCGCCGGCCACGCGCACGCCAGCAGGTCGCCGACCTGCTGCATGCACGAGATCGCGTCCGCGACCAGCGCGAACCGCCGCGCCCCCAGGTGCCGCAGCCGCGCCCACGCCTCATCAGCCCGCTCCGGCAGGTAGCACTCCAGCCGGATCACCAGCTTGCCGATCAGGTACGCGTCCCGGTGATCGGTCTTGTCCCGGGTATAGTCATCACCTTCCCGCGCCCGCGCCACCGCCAGCGACTGCACGCACACGAACCCGTGCCCCGCCGCGTCCGCCAGCCCCATCAGCGCCTTCCACCGGTGCCCGGTCGGCTCGCACGCCACCGTCAGCCCAGCGAAACCCGCCGCGGCGGCCTTCCCCGCCGCCCACGCCAGCAGCTCACCCAGCTGATAGGCCTTCGCCTTGACGGTCCCGCGGGCCAGCACCCGGCCCTCATGATCCACCAGCGCCGCAACCTGCTTATCCTCGCCCAGGTCAACCGCCAGCACCGCCCGGTCCCGCCGGACCACCGCACGCAACGCGGCGATCCGCCGGTTCCGGTTCCGGTCCCCACGCGTCAGCCCGCTACCCTGAGCCACGAACGTCCTCCTGTATGTCTTGGGATCTGAAGCCCGTCAACCACATCAGGAGGACGTTCCTTCATCAACCCGGAAGACCAACAGGTACTTACTACGCC
>JBKQSL010000336.1:0-8619 GCA_052143655.1 Streptosporangiaceae bacterium
CTGCGAGCGGGCCCGCCAGATCGCCGCCGAGACCCTGGCTGAGGTGAACGCGCTGATGCATACCCGGTACTGACCGGCACGGTAATGACAGCCGACTCGCGGTCAGGCCGTCATGCTGAACGTGAACATCTTGCTGGCGGCGATCCGCGCCCCGACCGGATTCTCCGCGTCGAGCCAGCGCTCGAAGCCCGGGCCCTGCCGGGGCAGGTACCAGTCGAGCATGGCCGTGCGCAGCTCGCTGCGCGCCGGGGCGCTGACGTCGAACAGCTCGGCCCGGCCGTGCACGGTGACCGCCAGCTCCTCGCCGGGCAGGTAGGTGGCGGAGACCGCCGGGCGCGCGGCCAGGTGGAGCATCCGCACCGAGTCACGGCCCGAGCTGAACCAGAATGAGCCGTGCAGGAAGTAGCCGTCAACCGGCCCGGCCAGCGGCCGGCCGTCGGCCGTCACCGTGGCGACGGCCAGCAGGCACATGCCCTGGAGCCGCTCGCACACCTGCTGGGCGGTCAGTCGGCGCTCGGCGGTGATGATGTCAGATAGGTGCGGCCCGGCTGCGGCGGCGCTGGCGTCCAGGAGCCGCTGCAGCTGGCCGAGTTCGACAGGTGTCTCCAGCATGCGCTGATTCCATCACGGGCCGCCGACAGTCAGGCGCGCCTGCGCCAGGCGGGCACTGGCGGCAGGCTGCGGGCGAACCCGCGGCGAGCGGTCGGGGCGGACTCCGACGCAAGCGGCCCGGATGCGGGCGGCGCGCCGGACGCTGCGCTAGCGTGCCTGCCGTGACCGATCTGCGCGCGGCCAGGGAGTTCGCGCTCTCGCTGCCCGGTGCGGCCGAGGAGCCGCACTTCGACATGTCGTCGTTCCGGGTCGGCGGCAAGATCTTCGCGACCGTGCCGCCGGACGGCGAGCACCTGCACGTGTTCGTGGACGAGACCGAGGTAGCCGCCTGCACGGCCGAGAACCCGGCGGCGTTCGAGCCGCTGCGCTGGGGCCAGCGGGTCCGCGGAGTGCGCATTACGCTCGCGGCCGCCCCGGCTGGCCGGGTGACTGAGCTGCTCGCCGAATCCTGGCGCCGCCGGGCTCCCCGCCGGATCGTCGCCGAGTACGACCGGGCGGCGGGCGGGGCATGACCGGGGAGCCGGGCTCCCCCGCTACTGGCCCAGACCGCCGCGCGCGCGGCGGTAGCCGGCCAGCCAGCGCTGGCCGGCCTCCGATGGACGGGCCGACCCGGGTCAGCTCGGTCAGGGCTTGCGGGCCACGCCTGCGTAGCAGGGGATGACGTGCTCGGCGTCCGGCTGCGCGCGCCATTCCGGCAGCGGCACCAGGCCGGGCGGGACGAACTCCAGGCCGTCGAAGAACCGGGCGATCTCGGCGCGCGAGCGCAGTTTCAGCTGGGTCGGTCCCATCCGGCGGTTGAGCTCGCCCGTGGTCGTGGCGACCCGCTCGGTGTCGATGTCGCTGGTGGTGTCGGAGAGGGCGAGGTAGCTGCCGGACGGAATGGCGCTCATTAGCGTGGCGATGATCTTGTGCGGGTCGGCGGAGTCCGGGATGTACTGCAGGATCATCAGTGCCATGACGGCCACCGGCTGACTGAGGTCCAGGCGGCCGGCGGCCTCGCCGAGGATCGTGCCGGCGTCCCGCGCGTCCGCCTGTATGTAGGCGGTGGCGCCCTCGGCCGTGCCGGTGAGCAGCGCGCGAGCGTGGGCCAGCACGATCGGGTCGTTGTCCACGTAGACGATCCGCGCGTCCGGCGCGATGGCCTGGGCCACCTGGTGAGTGTTCTCGGCGGTGGGCAGCCCGGTGCCGATGTCCAGGAACTGGCGGATCCCGGCCTGGCCGGCCAGGTACTGCACGGCACGGCGCAGGAAAGCCCGGTTGGCCCGCACGCCCGGCAGGATGTTGGGGTTAGCCTGGGCGGCATGCTCGGCGGCCTGCCGGTCGGCCTCGTAGTTATCCTTGCCTCCCAGCCAGTAGTCGTAGATGCGGGCTGGATGGGCGATGGACGTGTCGAACGAGAGGGGCTCGGCCGCCGCTCCCGGCGCGTCGCGGGACGGCTCGGCGGGGGCTTGCTGGCTGGTCACTGGTTCTCCCTTTTGCTGTCTGCCGGCCGGGTGGCGGGGTGGCGGTCAGAAGTCCGTGCTGGCCTGGGCGAGGAAGTCCACCGTGGCCTGCGCGTCGAGCGCGGTCACGCTGAGGCGGTTGATCACGTCCAGGTAGTGATCGGTGTCGGTCGGCTTGTCCAGGTACTGCGCCCCGGTGAGCTGCTCGATGTACACGACATCGGGAACCCCGGGCTCGGCGAACCGCAGCACCGTGAAGGCGCCGCCTGCGCCGTCGTGGGCGCCCGCGCTGAATGGCACGACCTGCAGGGTCACAGCGGGCAGGGCGGCCACCTCAATGAGGCGGCGCAGTTGCGCGCGCATCACGTCCGGGCCGCCGACCGGGCGGCGCAGCACCGCCTCGTCGAGGATGGACCAGATCCGCGGCACCGCCGGCCGGGCGAGCAGTTCCTGCCGCCGCATCCGGACCTGGACACGCCGCTCGACCTCCTGAGGGGCCGCGTGCCGCAGCCCGATCATGGTGACGGCCCGCGCGTAGTCCTCGGTCTGGAACAGCCCGTTGACGAGCTGGAGATCGAAGGTCCGGATCAGCGAGGCCGACGCTTCCAGGCCTATGTAGGGCTCGAACCAGCCGGGCAGCACGTCGCCGTACTTGGCCCACCAGGCGTGCGCGTTGGCCTGGCCGGCCAGCTCCAGCAGGCTCTCGCGAACCTGCGGGTCTGTGACGCCGTACAGTTCGAGCAGGTCGGCGACGTCACGTTCCTTGAACCCGCTGCGGCCATTCTCCAGCCGGCTGATCTTCGAGCGCGAACCGCGTAACCGCCAGGCGGCCGCCTCCGGCGTGATCCCGGCAGTCTCGCGCAGCCGCCGCAGCTGGCCGCCGAGCATGATGCGCACGGCCGCCGCCCCGGACACCGCCGACCCGGACCGGGCGGCTTCGGCTGCCCCGCCGCCTGCTGCATCGCCACCCGCGGGAGCGGCGCCAGGAAGCCGGCCGGCTGAGCCGGCCGGCTCCGGGTCACCGCCAGTGCTGTACTTCCCGCCCGACTCCCCGCCCGCTCTCGTGCTCACCGGCCGCTCCCAGCCCGCTAGGCATCCTCGTGCGGTACCGGCCGCGCCGTGTCCCCGCGCAGCCCGGCCGGCAATCCGTGACTGCGCAAACACTACCACTCTGGGGCTATCTGTTCATTGCCGGTAAACCCGGGCGAGTCGCAGGAGCCCGGCCGGTCAGGCCAGGTCGTCGAACTCGCCGCTGCGGACCCCGGCCACGAACGCGGCGATCTCCTCGCGCGTGTACACCAGGGCCGGGCCGGACGGGAAGCGCGAGTTGCGGACGGCCACGTCCCCGCCAGGCAGTGCGGCTACCTCGACGCAGGCACCGCTCGGATTGCTGGCGCTGCTTTTGCGCCACCGAGCGCGCACCTGGTCGGCAGGGAGGCCGTTGGGTACCCACATGTCTTGTCTCCTTCTGTCAGCGCCCCCCGCGCCAGGGCGGAACGGCGGCATCGGCAGCGACATTGAAACACGAACGGCGTGCATGTGCATGTGCATTTGCTGTTGCATATAGGCATCTGAAGCGGTATTGCACTATGCACGTGCGTACGGCACAATGCCGAGTAGCCGTTCCGCTTCTCCCCGTGAGCAGGTTCTCGACTGATGACGAGCGCAGGCGCTTTATCTCAGGCGGCTGCCGCTGGCCCGGTCGGCTGTCCCCCGGCCTGGCCCTGGCTGAAGCGCGCCGCTGAGATGGCGGCGGCCGGCCGGGCGATCTCGTGCCCTGGCCGGGGCAGCGGGTGGCCGCGGGTCGCGACGCGCACCCCGGGGGCGACCGCATCCGCGGCGGCCGCGGCCCGCGACTTCGCCGCGGCGACATTGCAGCGGTGGGCGGTCGGCAGCCGCAGCGACGACATCATCCTCGTGCTGTCCGAGCTGGTCACCAACGCGCTGCGGCACGCCGCGCCGCAGCCAGGCGACGAGCCAGTGCGAGTCGGGCTGCTGCAGGCCGCGGCGGGATCCGCGGTGCTATGCGCGGTCGCCGACCCGAGCCCGCGCGCGCCCGTGCTGCGCGCGCCCGCCGAGGACGCCGAGTGCGGCCGCGGGCTGCACGTCGTCGCGGTGCTGAGTGATCACTGGGGCTGGACCGCCCCCAGTCACCGGGGCAAGACCGTGTGGGCGGCGTTCGCCGGCGGCTAGCCGGGCAGGGTGACGGCAAGCCGGCCGTAGGACGTGAGCGTGCGCAGGGCGCCGAGCGTGACCACGCCGCGCCATTCGAGCAGCGCCGCCTCGCTGGGCGGCTCCCAGCTGATCGGCCAGCCGCCGTCGGCCTGCTGGCCGGCGAGCAGGCGATCCAGGTGCGCGTCGATCCGCTCGGCGCTGAACAGGCTGCGCCACCGCGACCCGGCCGCCGGCGCCAGGTGCAGCGGGGTGAGCCCGTAGCCCGGTGCCGCCGGATCGAGTTGCAGCATGCTGACCTCGGCCAGGTGACCGGCCAGCCGGGCGGCGCAGCGCTCGGCCCGGTCCCGGTCCGGTACGTGCTCCAGGAAGATCAGCACCTCGGACAGCTCGTGCGCATCGCCGGGCAGGCTGCCGGATTCCAGCTGGCCCCAGCAGTAGCGGGTGGCCTCAGCACGCCACGGGTGGTCGGCGCCGAGCTGGTACAGCAGCCCGGCCAGCCCCGCGGTCGGGTTCAGCCCCGGCTGGTAGGTCCACTCGGTCCAGTGCGCGGCGCGGGGGAACGACTCGATGACCGGAAGGGCCAGCGGCACGGCACCGCCCGCGCCGGCCTGCGCCGCGACCCCGGCCAGGTAGTCGCAGGCCTGCCCGATCATCGCCGGGTCGCCCGGGCCGGCCGCGGCCATCGCCCCGAGCGCGGTCTCCACGTCAATGGGAAGGCTGCGCGGGCAGCGCTTGTCCGGCTCCAGGCCGTGCCCGAAGCCGCCGTCGTCGTTGCGGTAGCCGCGCAGCGCGTCGAGCACCCCAGCGGCCGGGGCGCCGAGGAAGCAGGCCGCGAACAGCCGCCGTTCGAGCAGCCGGGCCTCCCGCAGCAGGAACTGGTCAGCGGCGATGAATGCGTCGTCCATGCCCGGGACGCTACCGGGGCGCGGTTCCGGCCGTCTTGAACAGATCGGACGGCGCCAGCCCGGACAGCCGGCGGCAATCCCGGGCCAGGTGCGCCTGATCGGCGTAGCCCGCCGCGGCGGCGACCGCCGCCAGTCCCGCGCCCTGCTCGGCGAGGCGCTGGGCGCGCCGGAAGCGCAGCACCCGTTCGAGCATCTTCGGCCCGTACCCGACAGCCGCGCAGCAGCGCCGGTGCAGCTGGCGCTCCCCGGCGCCGAGCGCCCGGCTGGCCGCACCGACCACGCCAGCGGACGCGGGCTCCCGGCGCAGCCAGCTCAGCAGCCCGCCCACCAGCGGATCACCGGATCCAGCCGCGGGCTGGCGGTCGGCCGCGGCCGCGGCCAGCACGGCCGCCGCGGCACCGGGATCCGGCGCGGCGGACAGCTGCCCGGCCAGCCGCCGCGCGGCCCCCTCGCCCCAAAGGCCGGCCAGCGCGACCCGCTGATCGGTGAGCGCCGCGGCTGGCACGCCGAGATACCCCGGTGCCCGCCCGGGCCGGAACCGCAGGCCGGCGAACAGCCCGCCGGGCTGCGGCGGCGCGGCCACTGGCCCGGTGTCCGGGCCCGCGACGAACAGCGCGGTCCCGTCCCAGACGATGTCGATGCACGCGTCGGGCAGCACGAGAGTGTCAGCCGCCGGCCGGCTCGCCCACAGGCAGAAGACGTCTGCCGTCAGCGGCCCGCCCGCCGGCCACTCCCGGTAACCAGTCAGCGCCGCAGCCACCAGTCCAGTATCCCCGCCGCCGGACTCGGCCCGGTACTCCGCGCTTGTTAGTAACGCGGATTCCCGCCGTTGTGAAGCCGCCACGACGGGATTAGTAGCCGAAGACCCGGACGGAACCGTCCTCTAAGGTCACTTAGAAGACATAGGTCACTTAGAAGACATGGGCGAGGGCCGTATGTCAGCGAGTCTGCGGGAGGCCGTGCTCAGGAGTTCGATCAGCTGGGAGCGTTCCTCGGGGCTGTAGCCGTCGGCGAGTTCCTGCTCGATTGCGACGGCCTTGGCGTCGGCTTGCTCGAGGATCGAGCGGCCTTGGTCGGTGAGTTTGACCTCGGCGACTTTGCGGTGCCATGGGTGCGGTTGGCGGGTGATCAGGCCCTTGCCTTCGAGGTTGGTGAGCACGGTCGCGATCGTCTGAGGGGTGACCAGGCACGTCCGGGCCAGGGCCGCGGCGGAGATCCCCGGCTGCTCGGCGAGCGCGTATAGGGCGACATATTGGGGCACGGTCAGCTCGAGGGGGCGCAGCACGGCGTGCTTGGCCGCCATCAGCTCCTGCTCGACGCGCTTGATGTGCAGACCGAGGCGCTCCGAAGGCGGCATCGACATGTCCCAAGTCTATTGCTCTCGGCAGACCTCTCCCGGATCGCAGAGTTCTGTTAGATGTATGCTCTCTGGTACGTCATAGTTCACGGAGGTTGCATTGAGCAGACCCACCCCACCCACACTCGACCATGTCGCAGCCGGGGCCGGCCCCGGACTCGTCCTGATTCACGGCACTGGTGCCGACGCGGACGCGAACTGGGGACCCCTCATCGAGACGCTCAGCGACCGGTACACGGTGCTCGCGCCGAACCTGCCCGGCGTGGGCGGCACCCCCGCGCCCGACGGGCCGCTCGACCTCGACGAGCTCGCCGCTCAGATCCTCGCCACCGTCCGAGCTGCCGGCGTGGAGCGCTTTCACCTGGTCGGGCATTCGCTCGGGGCGGTGATCGCGACCGCCGTCGCTGCCCGCGAGCCCACCGCGATCGATTCGCTGCTGCCGCACGCCGGCTGGGTGAAGACCGGCCAGCGGGAGGCGTTCATGTTCGAGTTGTGGGCGCGGCTCTTGGGCACCGACCCGGCGCTGCTGGCTGGGCACCTGATCCTCACCGCGATGGGCCCCGCCATGCTCGGCGGGCTCGACAGCGAGCAGTTCGCGGAGATGACCGCCGCATTCACGGCGATGCTCGATGAGCGCATCCTGCCCCAGGTCGAGCTGGACGCCCGGGTCGACCTGGGCGACAGGCCGAGCCGGGTCCAGGCGCCGACGCTGGTGCTCGCCAGCGCCGATGACCAGATCATCCCAGCACGCCATCAGCGTGAGCTGGCCACGGCGATCAGTCAGAGCCGATACCTGGAGGTCCCGGGTGGTCACGGGCTACCGTTCGAGGACCCGGACCGGTTCTTCGCGATCATCACCGAGTTCGTCGACAGCCAACAGGCCGCGCGGCCGACGGGGGCGTCGGCATGAACGTCCGCACCGAGCAGATCACCTTCCCCAGCGAAGGGATCGATTGCGCCGCCACGCTGTACCTGCCGGCAGACACCCCTGGGGCGCTGCCCGGGCTGGTGATGGGCAACGGGTTCGCAAACGTCCGCCAGATGTACCTGCCGGTCTATGCCAGACAGTTCGCTGCGGCCGGCCTGGTCGTGCTCGCGATCGACTACCGCTACCTCGGCCAGTCCGGCGGAGCGCCACGCCAGCAGGTGCTGCCCGACGCGCAATGCGAGGACCTGCGCAACGCCCTGACCTGGCTGACCGCGCGCCCGGAGGTCGACGCCGAGCGGATCGGCCTGTGGGGCACGTCTTTCGCCGGCGGGCACGCCCTGCGCATCGCGGCGATCGATCGGCGCGTTACGGCGGTCGTGGCCCAGGTCCCCGCGATCGGTCTGTGGCGATACATGCGCCGCAACGATCCGCTCGAGCGGGAGCGATTCCTCGCCCGTGCGCTCACGGCTCGATTGGACTACGCGCGCACCGGCGAGGCCCGCCCGCTGGCGATCACAGCCCAGGAGGGCGCGGAGTCGATCCTCGGCTCAGCAGGCCTCGATTGGCATCATCGCAACGAGCACGACCACGACACGTTTCACAACTGGATCGCCGCGCACTCGCTGGACCGCATCGTGCCCTACGACCCGGGCGCATTTGTCGAGGACATCAGCCCGACCCCGCTGCTGATGATTCTGGTCGACAACGACACGACCACCCCCTCCGATGTCGCCCGCCAGATCTACAACCGCACGCGCGAGCCCAAGCAGCTGATCGAACTCGCTGGCGGGCATTACGACGTCTACGACCAGCCAGCCACCCGCCAGGCTTGCATCGCGGCCACCACGACCTTCCTCGCAGAGCACCTGTCAACGCCCGCGATGCTGCGCGTCCGCCAGATGGGCGGACCTGCCATGCAACGACCACACATCCACGACGCCAGGAGCGAGCCATGAACGACCGGCCGGCAATACCGCAACGGCGGCTCGGAGCCAGCGGCCTGCTCGTCGGGGCCGTAGGGCTCGGCTGTATGGGCATGTCCTGGGCCTACGGCGCACGAGAGCGCGACCGGCAGCAGTCGATCTCTGTCATCCACCGAGCCATCGAGCTCGGCGCGACGCTGATCGATACCGCCGACATCTACGGGCCGTTCACCAACGAGCGACTGGTCGGCCGTGCCCTGCACGGACGCCGCGATCA
>JBKQSL010000337.1:0-3675 GCA_052143655.1 Streptosporangiaceae bacterium
CGGATCCAGCAGGCCGGCCGTCTCGCCGGTGACGAGGAGGTTCTTTCCCCGGTGCACCGCGGCGATCAGGCAGCCGCGCCCGGCGAGCTCGCCGAACCACGGCCACCTGGTCGCGGGCCAGGTCGCAAAGCCTCGTTTGCCTGGCTGGCAGGGGTCCTCGTGGCAGGCCTCGTACAGGCTGGGAAGTGCGCAGCCGGCGGTGCGGGTCAGCAGCCCGCGGTCCCGCAGGAACGCCTCCGCGTCGGCGAGCGTTTCCAGCGCCCGGTCCGGGGTCAGCCGGCATTCGCAGGCGCGCTGCTCAAGCAGCTCCCGCAACAGCTTCACGAACGTCATCCTTCCCGGCCGCAGCCAGCAGGGACAACACCTGATCAGCACGCAGACCGCCCCGATCGGTGCAGTCATCCGCCCTGACGATCTTCGCTGGTCAGCCGCGCCGATCGGCGGCTCGGTGAGCGCGACTCGCGGTTGCCGCCCGCGTAGATCGGCCGACGCCGATCCAGGAAGTTCGCATAAGTATGCAGTGCGGCTTTCACGTCGAACGTCCGCTCCTGCCACTCCGGGCGCGCTTGCCGGATGGGGGCCGATGCGGAAGATGACGGCCGCGGCCGGGACCGCCGCTTTCCTGGTGATCGCGCCGGGGGTGGTGGCCAGGCTGGTGCCCTGGTGGCTGACCGGCTGGGTCATCCAGGCCGCCGCGGTCATCGCCGACACCGTCATCGACCTCGTCGGAGCCATCGGGCGCGCCGTCTTGGCCCAGTCATGCCCTCCCGCCGCCTGTGCGTCAGCCCCCGGGCCGTCAAGCGGCCGCTGTCCCGCTACGCCTGCAAGAGCCTGCGGGTGGACCGGCGCACCTACAAGGCGACGATCAGCATCGACATCTTGACGATCCCGCTCAGTCCTTAACTTCACGGCCTTGGGCTAAAGGCCCGGCGACGGGGGTAACTCAAGCCCTCCGGACGAAGAGCGCAGACCGCTCCTGGCCACTGGAGTGATCACCGACATGGCGCTAGCCTTTGCCAAAGGGGTTCTGGGGGGTTTCCATGACCGACACCGGACGTGTGCAGGCGGGGATCGTTGCGGCTGCGCCAGGCCCGCCTCGTTCCCAGATCCAGGTGGTCCCTCTTAAGGGGCTGCCGATCGTGGCCGCGGTCGTCGTGTTCGTCATCGTTTCCATCGCGGGCAACTGGCTGTGGGCCCTTACCTTCTGCCATGTCGTAGGCGGCGCGCTGTGGACGGCGATCGATCTGTTCGTCGGGCTGATCATCGGGCCGATCCTGGGTCGGCTGTCCATCGCGGCACGAGCGGAGTTCGCGGCTCGGTTCATGCCCAAGATGGTCCTCCTCATGCCTACCTTGGTCCTGATGACGCTCGCGGCCGGGTTCCAGTTGGCGCTGAAAGAGGGAAACCTCGCGCCCTCCAACCCGAACCACGCCTGGCTGATCGTCTCCTATTGCGTCGTCGGGGTGATGGCAGTGATCGCGCTCGGCGTGCTTGAACCAGCCAACATCACCGTCCTCGTGGAGATGCGCAAATCGAGGCCGGACGGGGCGGTCATCACCCTGTTGATGAGGCGATTCCTCTATACCGCCGGGATCACCGGCTTGATGCAAGTCGCGACCCTCATCATCATGACCAGGGTGGCAACCCAATGAGCAGCGAGGTGGCCGCGGCGGCGCCGACGATCCACCGGCGCTCTCCTCCGGTAGCCGAACTGACCATCTGCTCCCTGGCCTTGGTGGTCATCGGCGGGATCCTCTTGGCGTCGTATGCCCCTCGCCGACCGCCTCTCGGCGTGCCGGCCGCTCTCGCGGTCATCAGCGCAGCGCTGCTCCTCACGAGCGCCTACCTCCTGTCCAGGCTGCAAATGTTCGCGTGGGCACGGTTCTTCCTGGTCTTCCGGTGGGCGCTGCTGGCCTACGTCATCTCGGCCGGGATGATCGGCTTCGCGTTCATCCATGATCACACCCGGGGAGCTCCGCTGGTTCTGCTGGTGGTGATGCTCGTGATCTTCGCGCTCGACGTCCCGCTCATCATCGCTTTTACGGTGGCGCGCTACTCCTCACCCCCGCACTCTGCGAGCTGACGGCCCGCTCACAAGTCTTTCTAGTGGCGCATATTGCCACGCCGCCTGGTCCGGGTCTCCCGCCAACACCAGGGACCGTGCATGGATCGAACGGGCATGGATGGCCCGTGCATGGGATCGAGCGGCCCGATGTAGGCGAGCCCGGCGGCGGGTCGTGATCGGTCGCTGATGCGTCCGGAACTACTGATCCGCGGTCTGAACATCGCCGCCGCAGGCGGGCGGGCTCATGACTGACGCCATGGACGAAGCCCCGGCGTGCGCGCCTAGTCCGTAGTTCCCCCCGGCGGCGCACCGATATAGGCGCTGACCAGGTGAAATAGCCTCCGCTCATGACTACGTAGACATGTAATTTCCGTGATCAAGGGCTCTACCACCTGGTCAAATGCGTCGACCAATCGGCTTGGGGGGAACTTCGGCCTAGTGATCCACCAGGGATGCGTCGAGGCTGCCTTGGGTCAACGCAAGCTGCATGATTATTCATGACCGTCTCGTATGGGAACGCGCGCTAGCCGCATACAGCGCGCCAGGTCGGACGCGACGTGGCCACCTCGCCGCCGTGCGTTGCGCCAGGCCAGACTTCATCCAGTGATCCACGGCGGCCTCCGGCGCGGTGGTCGTACCGGCCAGTCGGGGATCTCGACCTCGACTACTGGATCTTCGGCCTTACGCTGAGCGACGAAGAAGGTCAGGGATAACGCCCGCCGAGCCGCCGCTATGGGCGGGCTGAGGATCCTCGATGCTCCTGGCGGATGGCGCGCATATCTAGCTGATCTGTCACCCGCGCCAGGGCACTGGCGGCAAAGAGGTCTTTGCGCTGCGTGGCCGCGTGTGTCAACGTCGGCCGAAAATTGACCCTTTTCCAACGGCTGAAATCTGACCCCCTCCTCGCCCGGGACTGGTTACGGTTAGTTGTCGTCGGTGGTAGTGGCCGCGGGGACGCGGCCGAGGTCGCGGTTCTTGAGGCGGTAGCTGTCTCCCTTCAGGCTGATGACCTCAGCGTGATGGACGAGGCGGTCGATCATGGCGGCGGCGGCGACGTCGTCGCCGAAGACCTCTCCCCAGCGGCCGAAGGGCTTGTTGGAGGTGACGATGAGGCTGGCCCGCTCGTACCTGGCGGAGACGAGCTGGAAGAACAGGCTGGCGGCCTCGGCCTCGAAGGGGATGTAGCCGACCTCGTCGATGATCAGGACGGGGACGCGGGCGAGCCGGGTGAGCTCGTCCTGGAGGCGTCCGGCGTGGTGGGCGCCGGCGAGGCGGGCGACCCATTCGGCGGCGGTGGCGAAGGCGACGCGGTGCCCGGCCTGGCAGGCCCGGATGCCCAGCCCGGTGGACAGCATCGTCTTTTCCTGTCCCCGGCGGGCCGAGGAAGATCACGTTTTCTTTCGCGGTGACGAAGTCGAGGGTGCCCAGGTGGGCGATGATCTCGCGCCTGAGGGATCGCTGGTGGTCGTAGTCGAAGTCCTGGAGCTATCTGGGGTTCCCCTGTGCCCGTCCGTAACGTCCGCCAGCGTGGCCTGAGCGGCTTGTTTCACACGTCGGCGTGTCGTTGCCTGGGGTCCCCCAATGACGTCATCAACGTCAGCAACATTGCG
>JBKQSL010000338.1:0-15448 GCA_052143655.1 Streptosporangiaceae bacterium
CCAGCGCGCCCGGGCCGGACAGCCGGAAGACCGACCACATGGTGTAGCGGATCAGGTCATTAAGCTCGCGGGCCTTCGGCCGCTGCCCGCCGGTGTCATCAGCCATGACCTCATTGTCCCGCAGCCGTCCCGATGCCCGCGTCGCAGATGCTGATCGCCTCGCCGTAGAGCAGCTGCTTGTGCGCGGTCAGCGCCCGCCGGTCCTGGCCGGCCAGGGCCTTGGCCAGCAGCACCGCATCCCCGATCACCTGGTCCGCGGCAGCCAGGCGGGCCGGAAGCGGTTCTCGCCGTCGCGCATGCGCAGTACCCAGGCGTCCCCGTCCCGGTCCAGATCGATCACCGGTTGCCTCCTGCTCGTGTCCTGCGGTCAGCCGGAAGCCCGGCCGCGGGCACCAGTCTGGACGGCAGCCGTCCCGGTGCCGGTCTCAAAGTGGGCCAGTATCTGGCCGGCGGCCTGCCGGGCGGTGGCGATGCAGGCCGGGATGCCGAGGCCGTCGTAGGCCGCGCCGCAGACGGCCAGGCCGGGCTGCGCCGCCACGCCCGCCCGGATCCGGGCTACCCGGTCCAGGTGGCCGACGGTGTACTGGGGCAGCCCGCCGCCCCACCGGGTCACCCGGTAGTCGGCCGGCCGGGCGCGCACGCCGGTCGCCTCGGCCAGCTCGGCGGCTGCGAGCCCGGCCAGCTCGGCGTCCTCGCGCTGCAGCACCGCCTCGTCGCCGATCCGGCCGACCGAGCAGCGCACCAGGTGCGGGGCAGCGGGACCGGGCCGCAGGTGCGGCCATTTGACGGTAGAGAACGTGGCCGCCTTGATCATCTTTCCGTCGACGGCCGGCACCAGGAAGCCGCTGCCTGGCAGCGCCGCCGCGGCGCCGCCAGGCCCGGCGGCCGCGGCGGCCGGGCCGCCGGCGAACGCCTCCGCCGGGTAGGCAAGGGTGATGACGGCCATGGACGCGTACCCGATCTCCGCCAGCGCCGCCGCGGCGGCCGCCGCCGCGGGCAGGCCGGCGAGCAGGCGGCCGGCCGGCCGGGCCGGCAGGGCCAGGATCACCGCATCGGCCGCAAGCAGCTCGGGGGCGTGCGCGGAGCCGACGGTCAGCCGCCAGCCGCCGGGGGTGCGGGCCAGCTCGCGCACGGCAGCGCGGGTCCGGACCTCGGCGCCGGAGGCGGCGGCGAGCACGCCCGGCAGCGAGCCGAGCCCGCCCGCGAGGGTGGTGAACACCGGTTTCGGCGGGCTGCCCGCCGCCGGCTGGCCGACAGCCCCGCCGCCAGCCCGGTCCCGTCCGTTCCGGGCCAGGTCCGGCTCGGCCGGTCCGGTCTGGGCAGGTCCGGTCCGGTCGGGCGGGGGGGGCAGCAGGGCCGCCGCCGCGGCGGCCAGCGACTGGTGCTGGCGGGACTGCGCCGCCAGGCCGGGCAGCGTCGCCTCGAAGGACAGCTGGTCAGAGCGCCCGGCATAGACCCCGCCGAGCAGCGGGTCCACCAGCCGGTCCACCACTTCGGCGCCGAACCTGGCGCCCACGTAGCTGGCCACCGGCACGTCACCGGACCGCGGCGTCGGCGGCAGGTCCAGATCCTGCCGGGCCCGGGCCGCGCCCGCTGCCGACAGGATCCCAGTCGCCGCGAGCTCGTCCAGGTCCGCGGGCACGCCCATGTACTGGCGGCGGGGCAGCGGCCGCAGTGCGCCGCGGGTCCAGATCGCCGCCGCCGTGGTCCCCGGCGACACCAGCTGATCCGCCAGCCCGGCCTCGGCGGCCAGGCCGACGCCCTCGGGGCGGCGCGCGAGCAGCGCCTCAGCGCCAGTGTCCACGCTGACCCCGCCGACCTCGGCGACCGCCAGCTTGCCGCCCACCCGCGGCGAGCTCTCCAGGACGGTGACGCGCACGCCGTGCTCGCGCAGGAACCACGCGGCGGCCAGGCCCGCGATCCCGGCGCCGATCACGACGACGGAGGGCTGTGCAGGGGTGCTCATGCCTCCAGCCTGCCGTAGACCAGGTGCAGCAGCGCAGCGACCCTGCGGTAAGGATCCTGGCGGCCAGCCTGCGCCTCGGCGGCCAGCAGCGGGGCCAGCTCGGCGGCAGCGGGGGCGGGGGCGGGCTCGCTGCGGTGGTCAGTGAACACCCGGACGCCGAACCAGCCGGTCCGCTGCCAGCCGAGCGGGCCCATCAGCCGGTCGACGTCGGCGGGAGCGTGCGCCCGGGCCGTCAGGCCCAGCCGGTTGACGTACTCCCGGCCGCCGAACGCCGCCAGCGCGCCCGGGCCGTCGCCGCGCAGCCCGGGCCGCATCGCCAGGGCCAGGCCGTTGCGCACGAGCAGGGAGATCGCCGCGCCGGGCGCCGCGACCGCGGTCAGGGCGCGCAGCAGCGGCCCGGGATCGGCCAGGTACATCAGCACGCCGTGGCAGGCCACCAGGTCGAACGGGCCGGGCGTCAGCTCGGCCGCGCGCTCCCCCGAGCCCTCGACCAGCCGCACCCGCGCGGTCACCTGCGCCGGCTCGGCCGACAGGTCCGCGGCGAACCGGCCCAGCAGCTCGGCGGCGGGATCCAGTCCGGTGACCTGGTGCCCGGCCCGGGCCAGGTACCGGGCCTGGGTGCCCTGGCCGCAGCCGACGTCGAGCACCCGGGCGGGCGCGGCCAGCTGCGGCAGGCCAGCTAGCTGGCCGCGCAGCACCTCCTGCCGGACAACGTCGCGGAGCCGGCCCAGCCCGCGCAGCCAGGCGGGCACCGCAGCACCGAACCCGGCTCCGGCGCCATCCGCCGGCTGGCTCATCGGCGCCTCCCGGGCCAGTTCGCGATCTGCCGGAACCGGCGGTCCGCGCCTGACGTCCCAGCAGCATGAACAGTACCGGCACCGGCTCCGCGCGACGCGGCCCGATGCGCATCACCCTCGCTGCCGGCACCGCCCTCGGCGCCGGCCTGATCCTGCTGCTCGCGGCGGGATGCTCCAGTGGCGGCCCCTCGACCGCCAGCTCCTCATCCGCCGGCTCGGCGGCCTCGGTCCACTCCGCCGCAGGCAGCGCGGCGCGGCCGGCGCCGCGCGCCCCGGGGAGCTTCTCCCAGGCGGGTGCCAGGGCCGCCGGGCCGAGCACGCAGCTGACCGTGTCCGCCCCCAGCATCATCTACACCGCCCGGCTGACCATCCGGGCTCATGACGTGACCAGCGCGGCCGCCAGGGCCGCCGCGCTCGCGGCCGGCGCCGGCGGCTACGTGGCCGCCGAGCACGCCGTATCCGGCCAGGGCCGGCAGCACCTGCCCGCGGTCACTATCACCCTGAAGATCCCGGTGGCCGGCTATCAGGCCGCGCTCACCCGGCTCACCCAGCTCGGCCGGCTCGTCAGCCTCGACCGGCAGGCCACGGACGTGACCCAGCAAGTCGCCGACGTCGCCAGCCGGGTCACCTCCCAGCAGGCGGCGATCGCCCAGCTGCGGGTGCTGCTGCGGCGGGCGGGGTCGGTCAGCGCGCTGCTCGGCGTCCAGGACCAGATCAGCGCCGACGAGACCGGGCTGGAGTCGCTGCTGGCCCAGCAGCGGGCGCTGAGCCACGAGACCAGCTACGCGACCGTGTCGATGCAGCTGCTGAGCCGGCACCGGGCGCGCGTTCATCACGCCAGGCCATCTCATCGCGGGTTCCTGGCCGGCCTGTCCAGCGGATGGCATGCGTTCCGCACCGCCGTCAGCTGGCTGCTGACCGCGCTGGGCGCCGCCCTGCCGTTCCTCATCCTGGCTGCGATCCTGGCCGCGCTGGGCTACGCGGGCCGCGGCCGGATCCGCCGCCTCCTGCACCGCCCGACCGCCACCTAGCTCCGCTGGCCCGGGGGACGACCCCCGAGCCCCCCCGCTGGCCGCCCGCTCGGGCACCGCGCACCCTCGCGGGCGGCTAGCGGGCCGAGACCTCGTGCACCAGGTTGGTCAGGCGGGCCAGCTGGTCAGGGTCGGTGCTGGGCAGCACCCCGTGGCCGAGGTTGAAGATGTGCGCCTCCGCGGTCCGGCCGCGGTTGACCACGTCCGTGGCCCGCTGCCGGACCACCTCCCACGGTGCCAGCAGGATGGCCGGGTCGAGGTTGCCCTGCAGGGCCTTGCCCGGCTCGACGCGGCGGACCGCCTCGTCCAGCGGCACCCGCCAGTCCACCCCCACGACCTCGGCGCCGGCCTCGCCCATCAGCCCCAGCAGCTCGCTGGTGCCGACACCGAAGTGAATCCGGGGCACGCCCGTCCCGGCCAGCGCGTCGAAGATGCGCTTGCTGTGCGGGAGCACGCACTGGCGGTAGTCCTCGGGGCAGACCGACCCGGCCCAGGAGTCGAACAGCTGGATCGCCGACGCGCCCGCGTCCACCTGCGCCCGCAGGAACGTGATCGTGATATCGGCCAGCCGGTCCAGCAGCGCGTGCCACAGCGGCGAGTTTCCGTACATCAGCGACTTGGTGATGTCGAAGCTCTTGGACGGGCCGCCCTCGATCAGGTAGGAGGCGATCGTGAACGGGCCGCCGGCGAAGCCGATGAGCGGCGTCGTCCCCAGTTCGGCGACGAGCGCGCTGACCGCCTTGGTCAGGAACGGCAGGCCGTCCGGGTCCAGCGGCCGCAGCCGCTCAACGTCCTGCTGCGACCGGATCGGCTGCTCGATGACCGGACCGACGCCGGGCCGGATGTCCACGCCCACGCCAGCCGCCCGCAGCGGGACCACGATGTCGCTGAACAAGATCGCCGCGTCCACGTGATAGCGGCGCAGCGGCTGCAGGGTCAGCTCGGTAATGAGATCTGGTGCGAAGCAAGCCTCGAGCATCCCCACGCCGGACCGGGCGGCGCGGTACTCGGGCAGCGACCGCCCGGCCTGGCGCATGAACCAGACCGGCGTGTAGGGCACCGGCTGGCGGCGGCATGCGCGCACGAACGGCGATTCGCCAGTCTGCGGAGTCACAGGACGGATCTTCTCACAGCCGGACAGGCCGGCCGGCCGGCGCAGCCGCAGTCGGTGCATTTCAGCACGGCGTGCCCGGGCCGTCGTTGTGCAATCGCGGCCGTGACACGCCGCGCCAGATCCGCCTGTACCGGACAGGGCCGTGCCAGCATCGATGTCGGGCCTGCACAGCTGCGCAGGCACCCGCGCGAGGAGGTAACAGATGACCGAGCTGATCCGGCACTGCCCCGACTGCGGCTGCGATCAGCTCTTCGAGCTCTGCCACCCGCAGCCCGGCTGCTGCCCGGACGCGCCCGACGCGCAATGCCCGGAATGGGCGTGCACAGCGTGCGGCTTGGCACTGCTCATCGGCGTCCTGCTGGCCGAGGCGGCGGATCAGGAACTGGTCGTCGCGCACGGCCGGGTGGCGTGAGGCTGGTGTCCCGCCGCGCACGCCAGCGCCGGACATGAGGCCCGCGGCCGGGCGCGCGGAGGCGGGTGCGATGGACTCAGGGATGCCGTTCCGCGCGATTGTCACCGACCTGGAGGCCGCCGCGGCGGACCTGCGCGCCAGGCGGCCGGAGCTGATGTTCGAGGATGAGCCGCCGCCACGCCGGCTGGCCCCGCAAGCGGCCGCGATTGCCGCGACGGTCCTGCAGGGGGAGACTGAGATCGGCTGGGGCAGGTTCGTCCTGCTGCACGACCCAGCGGGTCAGGCAGCCTGGTCCGGCCAGTTCCGCGTTATCGCCTACGTCCGGGCCGAGCTCGAGCCGGAGATCGCGGGAGACCAGCTCATCGGCGAGGTCGGCTGGAGCTGGCTCATCGAGGCGCTGGACGCCCGGGCTTCCGGCTACGGCGCCGTGAGCGGAACTGTCACGACGGTGGTGACGGAAGGATTCGGCACGAAACGAGGCGAGCCAGTGTCCACCGGGTTCGAGCTGCGGGCGTCCTGGTCGCCGACGGTCGGCGGGGACGGCCGCCCGCAGATCGGCGGCCATGTGGCTGCCTGGTGCGACGCGCTGTGCACGGCGTCCGGCCTGCCGCCGCTGGCGCCGGGTGTCGCCGCGCTCAAGCCGCCGCAGCGGCGGACGCGGCAGTGACCGGCGCCGGCTCCGGACCAGCGCAGCGGGCGGCCGGCCCGGATTCAGCCGCGCCGGAGCCGATTTCAGACTCCCCGGAGCCGGCCGCGGCCGAGCCCGTGCCGCTGCTGGAACCGCGCGATGGGCTGCCGCCGCTGGTCGCCACGCCGGAGGCACTCGCCGAGGCGACCCGTGCGCTGGCAGCCGGTGACGGGCCGGTGGCCCTGGACGCCGAGCGCGCCTCCGGCTTCCGGTACGGGCATCGCGCGTTCCTGGTCCAGTTCCGGCGTCACGGCAGCGGCACTGTGCTGATCGACCCGGCGGGCTGCCCCGACCTGTCCGGCCTGGATGCTGCCCTGGCCGGCGCCGAGATCGTGCTGCACGCGGCCTCCCAGGACCTGCCCTGCCTGGCCGATCTGGGCTACCGGCCGCAGCACCTGTTCGATACCGAGCTGGCCGGGCGGCTCCTCGGCTACCCGCGAGTCGGCCTCGGCACCCTGGTGGAGACGGTCCTGGGCCTGCGGCTGGAAAAGAGCCACTCGGCGGCCGACTGGTCTACCCGGCCGCTGCCGGCCGAATGGCTGCGCTATGCGGCGCTGGATGTCGAAGTGCTGGTAGAGCTGCGCGACGCGCTCGCGCAGCAGCTGGCCGAGCAGGGCAAGGACGAGTGGGCACGCCAGGAGTTCGCCGCGATCCTGGCCGCCAGGCCAGCCGAGCCCCGGCCTGACCCGTGGCGGCGGACTTCCGGCATCCACCGGGTCCGCAGCCGGCGGGGCCTGGCCGTCGTGCGCGAGCTGTGGCTGGAGCGCGACGCGATCGCGCAGCGCCGGGACCTGTCACCGACCAGGCTGCTGCCGGACGCGGCCATCATCGCGGCGGCGCGGGGCATGCCGGGCGGTGCCGAGGAGCTGGCGGCCCTGCAGGGCTTCACCGGGCGCGGGTCCCGCCGCTACATCCAGGAGTGGATGCGCGCGATCACGCGGGCCAGGGCGCTTCCCGACCGCGCGCTGCCGGATTCGTCCGGGCCGCCTGGCGACGGGCCGCCCCCCGCCCACCGCTGGCAGGAACGCGATCCGGCGGCCGCGAAGCGGCTGGCCGCCGCGCGGGCCGCGATCACCGCGCTCGCCGAGTCGGCGCGGCTGCCGGCTGAGAACCTGCTGCTCCCCGACGCAGTGCGGCGCCTGTCCTGGCAGCCGCCCGACCCGGTGACCAGCGAGGCGATCGCCGGCCGGCTGGCCGGGTACGGGGCACGGCCCTGGCAGGTGCAGACCACCGCGGCGCCCATCGCACAGGCGCTGCTGCAGGCCATGGCCTCGGCGGATCAGGACGACGAGCGCCCGGCAGAATAATCAGGAAATGCGGCGCCCCGTCCAGCTGGTGATACCTGCCGGACAGGGCCTGCCGGACAGGGCCTGCCGGACAGGGCCTGCCGCAACTAGCCCTGATCAGTCGACCGCGGGGGCCAGCCGCGGGCCGGCTGCCTGCCGGTAGTAGGTGTTGGACGGCCTGGCGAAGATGAGGACCATCGTGGCGAGGGCGATGACCCACAGGACGGCGCCGGCGATCATGTCGGCCGGAGCGTAGGCCACGGCACGCTGCGCCAGCCCGAGGAGCATGATCATGCTGATGAGGGCGAAGAAGGCTGAGAACGAGAACCGGGCGACATCACGTCCCTGGCTGATCGCCCAGGCCAGCAGCAGCCACAAGACAACCGCCGCGCCGCCGCTGACCTCCTTGAACGTCAGCATGGCGAGCGCATCGTGCCACTGTGCCGCGGTGACGCCCGGCGCCTTCGCGAGCGCCGCCCGCACGCTGGCCGCGGTCACCACTATCGTGATCACCGCGGCCAGCTCCGCCACCGCGCCCGCGCACATCAGCCGCGCCGCGCCCCGCACGGTGCGCGGCGGCCGGAGAGCAGGCCGCAGCCTCATCCGCAGCGCGCCGCGGATCAGGGCCGCGGACTCGGCCAGCCCGACCCGGCGCTGGCCCTGCTGCGCGCTGGACAGCAGCACCGAGAGGATTTCCTCCCCGCTCTCCTGCCGGAACGCCTTCGGGTAGCACGCCAGCACTCGCCGGTACCCCCGCTCCAGGCTTGCCGCCTCGTTCATGTGACCACTCCTCCTGCCGGGCTCAGCCGCCGCAGCGCCGCCGTGGCATTCGCGTGCAGGCGGGCTGCCTCCACGGCCAGCCGCTCACTCCCCGCGGGCGTGAGCCGGTAATACCGGCGCAGCCGACCGTCCACGATCTCCTCCCCGTCCGCCCCGATGAGCCCATCGGCCTGCAGCCGGTCCAGAGCCGTGTACAAGGTCCCGGCGCGCAGCCGCACCCGGCCGCCCGAGATCTGCGCGACCTCCGTGATGATCCCGTACCCGTGCTGGCTGCCAGCCGCTAGCGCGGTCAGGATCAGGAAGGTCGCCTCCTGCATCGCACGCTCTGCCATGCCAACGTTATATACCGTTGAACTACCGGTAGCAAGCCCCGCTCATGAGCCCGGCTGGGGCGCCTGCGCCCGTGTCCTGAGCCCGGCCAGCGCGGCGGCGATGATGGCCTTCTCGATCCGGCGGCGCAGCAGCCCGGTCAGCGGGATGCGCGCCGCGACGGCCAGCTCAAAGGTCACGTCGGTTCCCCCGGCACGGTCGCGGAGTGCGTAGCTGCCCGACATCGCGGTGATGATCGTGCCCGGCTCGGCGATCTCCCACCGCACCTGCTCGTCGCCGTCCCATTCGTAGCGGAGCGCGAAGCGGTCCCGGACGATCCCGGCGTCGAGCCCGAACCGGACGAGCCGGGCGCGCCCCGCGCCGTCCGCCGGGCCGATGACCTCGGCCGAGCTGACGCCAGCCCATTCCGGATAGGCGGCGAAATCAGAGATCACGCTCATCACGGCACTGCGCGGTACCGGGACGAACAGCGTCGAAGCCGTCCTGTCGGCCATTCCCGCAGCGTATCCCCGCCCGCGGCGGGTGCCCGGGGCGGCCGGGCTCGTTCAGGCGGTCTTCCGCAGGCCCTGCCGGGCGCAGGGCAGCGCCGAGCCCGCCCGGCTCACGCCCGCGCACGGCCATCCGGCGTCCTGCAGCGGGTAGTCGGGGTAGACGTTGAGCACGACCTCGCAGTCGCAGCAGATCCCGCCGCGCTCCTGGAGCCGGCCGACCAGTCCGCGCGCCCGTGGCGCGCGCAGGTCGCGCCACCGGATCGTCCACCGGTGCGTCCCGTCACAGCCGAATTCCCTGATCATGCGCAGCAGGTAGCAGCGCAGGCACTCGCGCTCTCCCGGCTCGGTCAGCCGTTGTGACAGCGCGGCCAGTTCGTTCTCGACTGCCGCGGCCCGGTCACCGTCCATGGCGTGCTCCTGTCTGCGTGCTGGAGGCCGACCCCCGAGTTCTACCGCGAGCCCCCGACAGAACCAGCGACTCCACGACGCGCGGTGTAACCCGGCAGGGGCCTGCGCGCGTCCTTCTGGCAGGGAGGGACAAGCGCACTCGTTCACGGCGTCGGCCCAGTCCGCGTACCGCCGGGCAGGCCGCCCGTGACGGAGCGCTGAAGACTGCAGGCCGTCACCCCCTGGAGCGGGCATGAGCCGAGTTCTCGCCGATCAGGGCCCCGCCCTGCTCGTGATACTGCTGACCGCCGGGCTGGCGCTGATGCTGGCCGCGGTGATCCGGACGCCGTCCTCGGTGCTGGCCGGCCATCCTGACCAGGACCCGCCCGGGCCTGCGGCCGGACCGGGTGGCTCCGCCGTCCGGGAGCCGGATGCCGGAGAATCGGACACCTGGGAGCCGATCGCCCGGGAGCCAGCGACCCGCAGGCCCGCCGCGCCGGAGGCGGCCGCCGTCTTCGGGCCCGATCGGGCGGGCAGCGGCCTCCGCCGCGCTGCCGCCCGGGCCGCCGAGGCCGATCACCGCCTGCTGCGGGCGGAGTCGTCCCCGGAGTACACCGGCCGGCACGGCGGCCAGGGCAGCGCCAGCCGCCCGCCGTGGCCGCCCGCCCCCAGGCCGCCTGGCACCCAGTGAGCGGCGAGCTCAGCGCAGGTGCCGGGCCGCGCCCGCCGAGCGCAGGCCGCGGCATGACCGCCAGCGCCGACCGCGCGGCCGGGTGTCAGACCGGGTCGGCAGAATGAGCTCATGAGACCGCTCGCCTGGGTCAGGCTGCAGGCGCCATTCGGGGCGCTGTCGGCCGGCTGCAGCGGCTCGGGCGTGGCCCGGGTCCGCTTCGGGTCCGCCACGGCAGGCGACGTGCCCGCGGACCTGCCCGGCGCGGACCTACCCGGCGCAGCCCGCGCGCAGCTGC
The DNA here is from genome assembly GCA_052143655.1 of Streptosporangiaceae bacterium. Lineage (GTDB taxonomy): Bacteria > Actinomycetota > Actinomycetes > Streptosporangiales > Streptosporangiaceae > CAVSUR01. The sequence goes on from JBKQSL010000338.1 coordinate 10,251, forward strand.
TCGAGTACCTGGCCGGCCGGCGCCGCGCGTTCAGCCTGCCGCTGGACTGGGCCAGCGTGCCGGGTGAGCACCGCCGGGTACTGAGCACGCTGCTGGAGTCGGTCGGCTACGGGCAGACCATCACCTACGGGGAGCTGGCCCGGCGCAGCGGGCTGGCTGACAGCGAGCGGGCCGGCGGCGAGCTGCCCGCCCGCGCGGTCGGCCAGATCATGGCCTCGAATCCGATCCCCGTGCTGGTGCCCTGCCACCGGGTACTCGCCAGCGACGGCCTGGGCGGCTACAGCGGCGGCGGGGGCCTGGAGACCAAGCGCTGGCTGCTGATGCTGGAAGGCGCGCTGCCGCCCACGCTCGACTGGCGGCCCGCGCAGTTCCCGGCTGACCCGACGCCCGCCGGACCGGCTTGATCCGCTAGCCGGCGACGGGAGCCGGCCGCTGCGCGCCGTCTTGATGCTCGGCTGCGACCAGCCGCTCGCCGGCGACATGCAGCACCCAGAAGCCGCCCTTGCGCAGCTGGGGGCCGGCGGGCGGCGGCGCCCCGAGCCGACGGCAGATGACCCCGAGCAGCACCGGCAGGTTCTCCCGGTGGGCGCAGATGACCGTCGGCTGGCCCGCGGCTGCGATGGCAGCGGCCCGCTCGGCCGCCGGCCCGGCGTCCTCGCGGTCGGCCGTGAACAGCGGCTCACGCTCGACCTGGGTACCGGTCAGAGCCGCGTACGGGGCGACGGTGGCGACGGAGCGCTCGGCGGGCGAGCTGATCACCCGGGCGCCGCGGCCGTAGCACGCCAGCAGCCCAGCCAGGGCAGCGGCGTCCGCGGCGCCCTGGGCGTCCAGCGGCCGGTCCAGGTCGGGGCCGGACCACTGGCTCTTGCGCCCGGCCGAGGCGTGCCGGACCAGCATCAGCGGCGCAGTCTGCACCGGGCCGCTGGCCAGCATGGCCAGCATGGCGGCGTCGTGGCTGTAGGTGAGCTGCCGCATGGCCACCGGGATCGGCACCCATTCCAGCGCGTCGACCTCGCCGTTCGGCACGAACCCGGCCGCTGCCCCGCCGTCGCGCGCAGCGCCACCGGCCGCCGCCCAGTAGTGGACTACCTTGAGCCGGCCGGTGCGGGCATACCGGGTCTGCCGCAGCGGCCGGCCCAGCGCCACCTGAAGCCCGGTCTCCTCGGCTACCTCCCGGACCGCCGTCTCCAGCAGGTGCTCCCCCGGCTCGCACTTGCCCTTCGGGAACGCCCAGTCGCCATGGCGCTCCCGGTGAATGAGCGCGACCTGGATCCCCGTCGGCCCGGGGCGCCACACCACGGCCCCCGCGGCGCGCACCGGCCGGTCTGCCGCCGCGCCCGCGGCGGCGTGCTCACCCCCGGCCGGCTCGGAGCCGGTCAGCGGTTCAGTCATCCGCAGCCCGACCGCGCCGGGCCCGGATCAGCAGGTCCTGGATGTCGTCCAGCGGCTCGCCCGACTCATCGGTGTTGTGCCGGGTCCAGGTGCCGTCGCCGGCCAGCCACCACGACGAGGTCCGCGGGTCCATCGCCATGTCGATCAGGCCGCGCAACTCGGCCCGGTGCGCCGGGTTCGTCACCCGGATCAGGGTCTCCACCCGGCGGTCCAGGTTGCGGTGCATCAGGTCAGCACTGCCCATCCAGACCTCGCCCGGCGAGTCGGGCTCGCCGGTGCCGAACGAGTAGATCCGCGAGTGCTCCAGGAACCGGCCGACTACGCTGCGCACCCGGATGGTCTCCGACATGCCCGGCACGCCCGGCCGCAGCGCGCAGATGCCGCGGATCCACAGGTCCACGGGCACGCCCGCCTGCGACGCCCGGTACAGCGAGTCGATCGTCACCTCGTCGATGATGGCGTTGCACTTCAGCTGGATGCGGGCGAGCAGCCCCGCCCTGGCCCGCTCGACCTGCTCCTCGATCTGGCGGATCAGGCCGGCCCGGATTCCCTGCGGCGCCACCAGCAGCCGCCCGTAATCGGTCTTGCGGCTGTACCCGGTCAGGTGGTTGAACAGGTCGGTCACGTCCTCCCCGACCGTCGGGTTCGAGGTGAGCAGGCCGAAGTCCTCATACAGCCGCGCGGTCTTCGGGTGGTAGTTGCCGGTGCCGATATGGCAGAACCGGCGCAGCGACCCGTCGGCCTCCTCCCGCACGACCAGCGCCATCTTGCAGTGCGTCTTCAGGCCCACGAACCCGTAGACCACGTGACAGCCGGCTTCCTCCAGCTTGCGGGACCAGTCGATGTTCGCCTGCTCGTCGCCGCGGGCCTTGATCTCGACCACGACCACGACCTGCTTGCCGGACTCGGCGGCCTTGATCAGCGCGTCCACGATCTCGGAGTCGCCGCTGGTCCGGTAGAGGGTGTGCTTGATGGCCAGCACCCGCGGATCGGCCGCCGCCGAGACGACCAGCCGCTGCGTGCTGGCGGTGAACGAGTCATACGGGTGATGAACGAGCACGTCGTGGCCGCTGAGCGAGGCGAACACGCTGCGGTCCTGCGGCAGTGCCGTCTCCGACGGCACGAACGCGGGGTATTTCAGCCGGGGGATGTCCAGGTCGGCGATCGCCGACAGGCCGGACAGGTCCAGCGGACCCGACACCCGGTAGACGGCGCGCGGGTGCACGTCGAGCTCGCGCACCAGCTTGTCGAGCACGTCGGCGGAGATGGACTCCTCGACCTCGAGCCGGACGGCAGGCTCGAACCGGCGCCGCATCAGCTCGCGTTCCAGCGACTGGAGCAGGTTCTCGGTAACGTCCTCATCGATTTCCAGGTCGCGGATCCTGGTGACCCGGAACGCGTAGTGCTCGATCACCTCCAGCCCGACGAAGAGCTGGTCCAGGTGGGCGGCGATCACGTCTTCCAGCGGTACGAAGCGGCCCGGGCCAACGCCCAGGAACCGGGGCAGCAGCGGCGGCACCTTGACCCGGGCGAAGATCGTCGCCCCGGTCGACGGGTTCGCGATCGTCACTGCCAGGCTCAGCGACAGCCCCGAGATGAACGGGAACGGGTGAGCGGGATCGACAGCGAGCGGGGTCAGCACGGGATAGATCCGCTCGCGGAACAGCGTCTGCATCTCGGCCTGCTCGGCCGGGGCGAGCTCTTTCCACCGCAGGATCTCGATGCCCGCGCTGGCCAGCGCGGGCACGATCGCCTCGGTGCAGCAGCGGGCGTGCCGCACGGCCAGCTCGCGGGCCACCTCCAGGGTGTTCTCCAGCACCTCCCGCGACGACCGGCCGGTGACGGTCTCCACCGGCAGCCCGGTGGCCATCCGCCGGATCCGGCCGGCGACCCGGACCATGAAGAACTCGTCGAGGCCGCTGGCGAAGATCGAGGCGAAGCGGACCCGCTCCAGCAGCGGGACGTTCTTGTCCTCGGCCAGTTCCAGCACGCGCTGGCTGAAGCGCAGCGAGCTTTCCTCCCGGTCCAGGAACCGGCTCGCTGGCAGCTCGGGCAGCTGCGGCGTTCCGGTGGCCGGCTCGCGTACCCGCCCGGCGCGCCCGGCCGGGGCCAGCCGCCGGGCGGCTGCCTGCCGGTCCAGCTCCGCCTGCCGGTCCCGGCTGGGCGGCCCGTCGTCGGCCGACCGCGGGCCGGGGCCAGCACCGGAAGCCGGCCGCTGATCGCCCGCGCCGCCGCGCAGGACGGCCCCGGCCGGCTGCAGTTCGCGCGAGGCGCGCAGTTCCCGGTCCGCGGCCCGGGCCCGGGCGCGCTCGGCAGCCCGCTGGTGCGCGACGGCCCGCCGCCTCGTCGCCTCCTGCTCGGCGTCGCGCTCGGCGCGGCCGCCGCGCCGTCCCCCGGCGGCCCGGCTGTCCGGGGCGGCCGGCTCGCGGATTGGCTGAGCCGTCCGCTGGCCGTTGCCCGATGCCTGCGCCATATCTGCTGCCTGGGCAGCGTTCTGTGGCTGCGCTGGCTGGGCCGCCGACGGTTCCGGCTGGTCCCGATTGGGCATGCTGGCGCGTCCTCTCCTCGAAATCCCCGCCTTGAGCTGGCCTGACCGGAGGCCATGTGGCCAATTGTCCCCAGTGTTACCGCTCCTGAATACTGCGAGGCGCCCACTCATCCGAATCGATTGCGGCATGTACCTGCGCCGATGGGACCTGGCGCGATGGCGGCGCCGGCCGGTACCCGCGGCGGCACGGAGCGTCACGGCGGACGGCGCCTGGTGCCCTGGTCCGGCACCGGGCTGTTGCGCCAGGGCAAGCAGCACGGGCATCATCGGACGCCGGGCCGGCCATGGCGGCCAGCGGCACCCGAGAATCCGAGCGAACGGAGCGGCCGCATGCGCATCGGCACATCCCTGGCAGACCCGGCCGGCCCCACCGCCCTGGCCGACCTGCGCGATCAACTGGAGCGCGCGGCCGGGGACGGGCTCGCCTCGGCGTGGATGTCCAACATCTTCGGCGTTGACGCACTGACCGCGCTGGCGGTGGCCGGCAGCGGTGTCCCGGGCATCGAGCTGGGCACGGCGGTCGTGCCCAGCTACCCGCGCCACCCGGCGGTGCTGGCGCAGCAGGCCCTGACCGTCGCCGCTGCGACCGGGCCGCGGCTGGCGCTGGGCATCGGGCTGTCTCACAAGATCGTCATCGAGGACATGCTCGGCTACAGCTTCGACCGGCCTGCCCGGCACATGCGCGAGTACCTGTCCATCCTGCTGCCGCTGCTGGACGGCGAGCCGTGCAACTTCCGGGGCGAGACCATGCGCGCCTCGATCCAGCTGTCCACGCCGCGGGCCGGCCGGATCCCGGTGCTGCTGGCCGCCCTCGGCCCGCAGATGCTGAAGCTGGCCGGCGAGCGCGCCAGCGGGACGGTGCTGTGGATGACCGGGCCCGCGACAGTGCGCGACTACATAGTCCCGTCGATCACGCAGGCCGCAGCCGCGGCCGGGCGGCCCGCGCCGCGGGTGGTCTGCATCCTGCCGGTATGCGTGACGGACGACCCGGCGGGCGCCCGGGAGCGGGCCAGCCGGGTGTTCGAGATCTACGGCCAGCTGCCATCCTACCGGGCCATGCTGGACCGCGAGGGCGCGGCCGGTCCCGCCGACGTCGCCATCGTCGGCGGCGAGGACAAGGTCGCGGGCGAGATCCGGGCGCTGGCGGCAGCCGGGGTGACCGACTTCGCGGCCGCCGAGTTCGCGACCGGACCGGACCAGCAGCGCACCCGCCAGCTGCTGCGCGACCTGATCGCCGAGGCCGCGCGCTAGCCAGGGG
>JBKQSL010000339.1:0-4361 GCA_052143655.1 Streptosporangiaceae bacterium
GTTCGGCCGGTACGGCCTGAGCGGCACGGTAGCCGCCCGGTTCTGGATCTACCAGCGCCGCGACCCCAACTCGATTATCTCCTGGTGCATCACCGGGGTCGTCATGATCGCCGTCTCCGTCAGCACCATCCTGACCCCGAAGTATCTCAGCGGATTGCTCGGCAGCGCAGCCCTCGGGGCCGCGCTCATCGCCGTCCTCCACTCCAATTCGATCGGGATGAGCGGACCGAGCTTTGGCTTCGAGGCGATGGCGCTGGCCGGACGCCGCGCCCTGCGGGCCTACTTCTCCGGCCAGAACATCGCGCTCGGCGTGATCGCGGTGCCGCTGCTCACCGCGATCAGCTTGGGCCTCGGGTTCGCGGTCAGGCATCCGGCGCAGGCGGTACCGGCCATCGCGGTGGCCCTGGCCGGCCTCGGCGCAGCCCTTGGCCTGAGCAACATCCTCACCGTCGCGCTTGCCTACCCGATGGCCAGGCGAACCGGCAGCCCCATGCGCCAGGCCGCCCCCGGATACGGGTCCTACACCTTCGGCGGCGTGCTCGCCAGCCTGGCCGGCGTCGGCGTCGCGGTCACCCCGGTCCTACTGGCGGCCGCGTTCACCAGCACAGCCCCGGCCGCGGTCCGGGCACCGGCGCTCATTATCTGCTCTGCCGCCTACGGCCTCGCGCTGGCCTGGGCCGGCGTGCAGATCGCGGCCCGCGAAGCCGAGGGCAGGCTGCCCGAACTGTGCCAGATCGCCGTCCAGAGCACGGTGTAGAACAGATCCGAACCCGGAACTCCAGCCAGCGCCAGTCTTGGTGCCCGCTTCGCCTGGTCCGGGTTCGGGGAGGCGGCAGAGGGTGACCTCGAAGCCGAGGGCGCCGAGCTTGCCCACGTGGCGGGCGATCTGGCGGCGGGTGCTGGCCTGGCATTCGTAGTAGTCGGGGCCGAGGTCGGTATACCGCATGCCGGGGCTGGACAGCAGCTTGTGGTAGACGCGCATCTGGGTGTTGCCGAGGGCGACCTGGGCCTTGGGTTGCCGCGGCGCCGGGCCAGACGCGGGCGCCCTCGCGGGTCTGGGTTTTGCCGGCCGCGGCGGCGGTCTCGCCGGTGACGGCGGCCAGGTACCGGTTGCCTTTCTTGGACCTGGATCTGCCTTTCCGCTTGCCGGACTGGTGGTCCAGCGGGGTGCGGCCGGCCCAGGAGGCGAGGTGGGCGGCCTCGTGCGCCTCGAACGCCGCCGGTCCCGGTACAGCTCGTAGAAGATCCGCTGCAGCGGCTCGCTCTCCACCAGGTGGGAGGCGTACACGAGCGTTCCCGGTTCGCCGGCCTTGATGGCGCTTCGATGGTCTCGGCTACCAGCCGGTCGTAAGCCTCGGCACTTGCCTCGTCCTTGCACGTGAAGCGGACGAACAGACCGAACATCAGTCTCCTCCAGGTCGCGTGACGCTCGGGTTAAGCACCACCAGCGCCAACCGCGCAAGATCACCGTCAAGAGCGCGCTACGCGCGTCGCACGCGATGGCAAGGCCGCGAAGTTAAGGGTCTGGCTGGCTTGTCCAGGTTCTACGGGCGGCGTGTTGAGTGCGTAGGTTCCGAGGTCTGTCCGGGTGAGGAGTCCGGGGCGAGTCCACGCGTAGCCGCTGGCATCTCCGGACTCATGCTTGGCCTTCCTCGGAGGGTCTGCGGGAAGTTGTGCAGGTCATCAGGTCTCCCGGCTGGCAGCTGAGCGCCTCGCAGATTCTTGTCAGGCTGGTGAAACGGATTGCCCTGGCGTGGCCATTCTTCAAGATCGACAGGTTCACGATCGATATGCCGGCCTGTTCGGCCAGTTCCGTCAGGGTCATCGCGCGGTCCTGGAGGAGCTGGTCTAGGTGGATCTCGATGGAGTGCCGGTCCTCCGGGGTCGGCTGTCGATCAGACGGTGACATCGAGTTCTTCGCGCATCATCGCGCCCAGGCGCATGACTCGCGCGATGGTCATCAGCGTCAGGCCGAGTATCAGGGTGACGAACGAGAAGTTGATCTGGCCCGGCTCGAACCAGCCAAGCCCTGGGTAGCGGACCAGGCTGGTGAAGATGGTGATATTTGCCGCGGACTCGATGATGCTCGCGGCTATCCCCCCGCCGGTCAGGAGCCAGCCGAGTGCGCGCAGCCGTGCTGCGGTGATGGGGGAGTACAGGCCGCCGGGCAGCGACGCGGCCTTCAGCAGGCCCCGGAGCCGGAGCAAGAAGGCCAGCCACAAGAGCGTGTACGGCCATACAGCCAGAAGGCCAGCCAGCCGAAGCGCTGACGCCGGGCTGTTCGTGCAGATGCTCACGCTGCCGAGGGATGCGTGGCTTCCTGCAGCTAGTCCTGGGACGGACACCGGCCCGCTGAATATGGTGGCGTCGTTCTGCGACACGGAGGTGCACACGGGGCCATTGCCCCATGATGCCTGGTGGACAAGCAGGCTCAGCAGAAGCAGGGCCACGAAGAGGGTTGTCGCGCAGCCGACCGTGGTGGCAATGGGTTCAAGCGGGTTTCGCGGAGGACGGGTCTTGCGCATGGCGGCCGCCTTATCGATTATCGTTCTTAACGATGAACGTTAACTGATGGGCGGGCACGCCGCAAGCCATGATTTTTCGGCAGTGTCGATGCGTTGCGGGGCAGCTCAGCTCCGCCCCCGTCTTCCTGGCAGGCGCCGGGATGGTCCCGTGGAAGATCATTCAAGGCTGGCGCGTGGCGCCATCGCCCTCAGACCCCATGGGCGCTGCCGCGGATTAGGTGGTGTGGCTGGGTGCCCGGCATCTATGGCGGCGTGTTGAGGGGCGCGGGCCCGTGCGGGCTGGCGTCTTGCGGTGGCGGCGTGGTCTGCCTCCTGCCGGGTCGAGGGGCGGGGCGGTGATGGTGACGCTGATCGCGGCGATGGTGGTGACGGCGCGGGGTCGGCCGTCGTCACGGCTGAGGTAGCGGGAGGTGGCGCACTTGACCTCGCGGGTGCTGAAACGGGGCCGGCGGGCGGGGAGCAGAGTGGCCAGGACGGCCCGCCCGATGACGCCAGGAAGGTCAGCGGGAGCCCGTCGGGGCAGATGCCCCGGGCTGCGGTGAGCTGGTCACGTGCTGCTTCCAGGGCGGTGGTGAAGCTGGCCCGGTCGGGGTTGGTGCCGGGCCGGTCCTCCACCGCGGTGACCATCGGCTGCGACGCGGACACGGACCTGCCGCCCGTCCTCGGCGCTGCTGTTGATGAGTTCGTTGAACGCGCGGCGAAGGTACGCAGATCAAGGCGCCAGCCAGCCTAGCGGCCAAAGCCAGAGACCCTGGTGGCGAGGAGCTCGCGAAGGGGCCGTTCCTGCCCGGTGCGACGGATGGGAATGGGCATCTCCGCTGCGATGAGTGAGCAGGCACGCATCGGAAAGCCGGGAGAACAACATGCACGCACCACTTCATGGTCCCTGGGCAATGGTCTTTGACCGTGACCATGATCGCATTGCCGCGCGCGAGTCAGGGTTCCGCCGGACGTGCGAGGGAATGCACCCGTGCGATGCAACCGCGTGATGCAACCGCGTATTGCCGTCATCGGGTCTTCGTCCCGGCAGCGGGCAAGCGCGGAGCCTGGCCAAGATGCGGCCGCTGGTGTGCGCGGCAACGTCGGCCGTTCCAGCGTGTAGCAGGTACCCGTGCTGTCTCGCGGATCATATCCTGCCTCGTTAGTGCTGTCGCGGCCGGCACGGGCCTGCGCAGGGCGCAGCTTCGCGCAGCGCCGTGACACCGCGATCGTCGCGGTGCGCAAGGCGAGCGGAATCCGGCTATCTGAGCCAGCCGGGGTCCGTTACGACCCCGGCAACGCGCAGCGCAGCGACGTCGACCTGTGGCACCGGGAGATCACCGTCCGCGGCAGGGGCGGTAAGCCCCGGATCGTCAAGATCAGCTACGATGCCGCCCGCAGCCTAGACCGCTTCCTGCTTGAGCGGGACGCCGAGCTTGGCCGGCTGAGCGTCCTGCTCGACCGGGCACGAGACGGGCAGGGCGCGGCGGTCGCGATCGAGGGACCGGCCGGCATTGGCAAGACCGGCCTGCTCGCGGCCGTCCGCCGGCTGGCCGCCGAACGCGGGTTCCGGTCGCTGAAGGCCCGCGGGCGTGAGCGGAATCCGGGATGGCGTTTGCTGTGGCGGGCCAGCTGCTTGAGCCGCCGGTGCTGGCGGAGGTGCGGGCATGTCCGGTCAGGCTGACAGCGCTGTAAGGCGCGGTGGTGCCGACGCGGAACTGGCCTTGCGCGCCGCCAGGCGCATCGGCGCGTACCTGACCACTCATCCTGGTGCTGATCCGGTCAGCATCCAAGGTGAGCTGGCGGGTGATGATGCTCTGGTCGTTCCCCGCGAGGCGGCTGTGCTGCTCGCCAGGA
>JBKQSL010000340.1:0-6781 GCA_052143655.1 Streptosporangiaceae bacterium
TGCCCGGCGCCCGGGTAGGTCACCAGTTCGTGCTCGACGCCGGCGCTGCGCAGCGCGGCCCCGATCTGCTCGCGCTGAGCTGCGTCGATCAGCGTGTCGTCCGCGCCGACCAGGTAGAGGAGCCGGCCGCGGATGCCCGGGGTCAGGTCAAGCGTGGGCTCGGGCTGGCTCAGCGCGATGTCGCTGCCGGGCAGCCACCCGCCGTACAGCACCGCCGTGCTGGCCAGCCGCAGCCGACAGGCAGCCAGGTAGGCCAGGTGCCCGCCGGCGCTGAAGCCGATCATGGCGACCCGCCCGATGCCCGGCTGGGCCTGCAGCCAGCCGATGGCCGCGGCCGTGTCGGCCAGCGCCTGGTCCCGGGTGAGCTGGTGCAGGTAGCCGAAGCCCTCGGCGCGGCCGGCGTCGTCGCGCGCCAGCCACCGGCCGAGCGGCGCCGCGCGGTGATAGAACTCCGGCGCGACGGTGAGGTAGCCCGCCCGGGCCAGGTCACCGGCCACGCGGCGGATGTCCGGGTTCACCCCGAACAGTTCGTGCGCCACGATCACCCCGGTGCCCGCGGGCGGGGTGCCTGGCCGGGCCAGGAGGGCCGGCAGCGTCGTTCCGTCGGAGACGGGAATCTCGATCCGGGTACTGGTTGTCGTCATGCCCCTCATCCTGGTCGCGGCTAAGACTGGTAACCAGAGCAGCTTAATACTGGTACTGGCATAGGTAGGCTGGTCGTCGTGACTGCGACCGGAGATCCGCGGGCCCTGGGCCAGCTGCTCTGGTCCCGGCGGGAACGGCTGGTGCCCGCCGACGTCGGGCTGCCGGCCGGGGCGCGCCGCCGCACCGCCGGGCTGCGCCGGGAGGAAGTCGCCCAGCTGGCCAGCCTGTCCGCGACCTACTACACGTTCCTGGAGCAGGGCCGCCCGGTGCGGCCGTCGGAGCAAGTGCTCGACGCGCTGGCGTCCGCGTTGCGGATGTCGGCCGCCGAACGCCGTTACATGCAGGTGCTCGCCTACGGGCCAGAGGCAGGCGGCACCGCGGGCGGTGCGGCTGATCCCGCGGCAGCGCCACCCGAGCGGCTCGACCCGGCTGTGGCCGGCCTGGTCCAGCGGCTGGAGCCGTGCCCGGCGCTGGTCAAGGGCCGGCGCTGGGACGTGCTGGCGGCCAACCCCGCCGCCTGCGAGCTGTTCACCGACTGGCTGGCCCTGCCGCCGGGTGAGCGCAACCTGGTGCGGTGGATGTTCACCACCGACCGGGCCCGTGCGGTGTACGCCGAGTGGGAGCCCGAGGCGCGGGCCATGCTGGGCCGGTTCCGGCTGGCCGCGGCCCGGTACCCCGACGACCCGGACTTCTTGGCACTGATCGCCGGGCTGCAGCGCGACAGCGAGCATGCGCGGGACTGGTGGCCGCGCCACGATGTCACGGCGGTGGGCAGCGGGTCGAAGAAGCTGCGCCATCCCCGGCTCGGGGTGGTGGACTACTCGCACGTAGTGCTGCTGGTCGCCGACCACCCGGATCAGACGCTCATTACCTACTCGCCAGCCAGCTAGCCCGGCCGGCGCCGAGCAGGATTGCCGGTCATAGTGCCTGGCCGCTCTTCGCGCCGCGGGTGAGCATGAAGACCAGCCACCAGGCTCCTGCGCAGGTCCAGCCGCGCCGGCCCGGCATTCACCAGGGCTGCCTGGCCGCCTGCCGTCGCCGCGCAGTGCCGGATGAGCCCGGTTACTGTTCTCGCGCATCATTCCGCTGCGGATGGCCGATTTACGGTGAACCGGGCTGGGCGGGAACCGGACGTGGCGCACCGGGCAATACCAGGTGACCCGACCCCGTGCGAATGGAAGCCGATGAGAACACAGGTACCGGCCAGCCGCCAGGACCCGGCAGGCGCAGCGCCCGGCGGCGACGGCGAGTCCCTGGGCGAAGCGGCCTGCGCCGCCGACGATGCGGCGATCATCCGCGCGTCGCTGGCCGAATCCGAACGCTTCGCGGAGCTGTATCGCCGGCACGCGGCGGTCATCACCAGGTTCGCCGCGCGCCGACTTGGCCCGGACGCGGCCGAGGACATCACCGCCGAGGTGTTCCTGGCTGCGTTCCGGCAGCGCTCCGGTTACCAGCAGGGCCAGGCGGACGCCCGGCCGTGGCTGTACGGGATCGCGACGAACCTGATCAGGCGGCACCGGCGGGCCGAGGTCCGCCTGTTCCGGGCGCTGGCCAGGACCGGGATCGATCCGGTCGCCGAGCCGTTCGCCGAGCAGGTGGAGGAACGGGTCAGCGCCGGCGCGGCAGGCAGGCCGCTGGCCGCCGCGCTGAGCCGCTTGCCGGCCGCGCACCGGGACGTGCTACTGCTCGTGGCCTGGGCCGGGCTCAGCTACGAGCAGGCCGCACAGGCCCTCGGCGTCCCGGCAGGGACCGTCAGGTCCCGGGTGAGCCGGGCCCGGGCACGGCTGCGGGCCGCACTGGACCAGGCCGGGATCGAGCCCGGCGACCAGGACTAAGCAGGACAACGAGGGAGCCAGTCATGAAAACGAGGAAGCCGGTCATGAACGAGATGGAACTGCTCACCAGGCTGCGCGACGGCGTGCCACAGAACGTGCCGTCGCCGCGGGCGGCCGCCACCCTGCAGGCCGAGATCAGCCGGGAACAGCACGGCACGGCGCCCGGCCGGGGCGCCCGGGCCCGTCTGGGCCGCCCGGTCCTGCCGCGGCGCTCCTGGCTGGCCGCGCTGACGGGTGGGCTCGCGGCGGCCGCCGCGGCCGCAGTGATCGCGGCCCAGGTCGCCAGTCCTGGCGCGGTCCGCCACGACGGAGGCCTGACCGTGCGCGAACTGGCCTACCGGACCGCGGCCGCCGCGGCGGCCGGGCCGCAGGTCCGGCCCGGCCAGTGGGTGTACTGGCGGCAGGAGTACGAAGCGACCGGCGAGCTGCCCCGCAGGCAGCCGGATCTGCCCGTGTGGATGACGGCCGACGCCACCAGGGCGGCCTACCTCTTCCACGGCAAGCTCGTGCACATGCAGCCGCTGCGAACCTGCATCCCGACCCCGCGCCGGGGATGCTTCCGCCTGTTCGCTATGCCGCCAACTATCTCCGTGTACCACGGCCAGCCGGCCGTGGAAGCTGCCAGCGATGGCTCAACGGGCCCACCGGGAGGCGTCGGATACACGGCGCTGCGCCGCCTGCCCCGCAGCCCGCAGGCACTGGATCGTTACCTCATCAGGCTGCCCGCCCTGTGGGGCCGCGGCCCCATGACCACCTCGCAGCGGGCCTATGCGCGGATCGAGGGACTGCTCACCGCCTACGTCTTGCCACCGCGGCTGACCGCGGAGCTGTACCTGGCGCTCGGCGACCTGCCGGGGATCACGGTGGACCGTCATGTGGTGGACCTGGCGGGCCGGCCGGGAGCGGCCTTCGCCATGCCTGAGGGCTGGCGGTACTTGGATGAGATCATCGTCAGCCGGGTTGACTACCGCCTGCTCGGGACCGAGTCAGTCTGGCTCGGCGGGGGCAAGTCCCGGACGGTCAGGGAAGAGGGCGTGATCTTGCAGCGGGCCCTGGTCCCCGGGCCGGGGATCAGCCCCTGAGCCCAGCCCCTCGCCAGATGCCGCGGCGGGCCCTGCAGCGTGGCTGCAGGGCCGGCCGTCGGACATCGCCAGCGGGCGGCGGAGCCGGACAATGCTGCGATGACCGATAGCGAGCCCGGCGCCTCCGCACGACCACGTGCGCGGACCTGGTCGCGCCCCGGTCACGCTGGTGGAGTACGGCGACTTCGGATGCCCTTATTGCGGCCGGGCCGAGCCGGTGGTGCGCGAGCTGCTCGCCGACTTCGGTGACCCGCGCTACGAGGACATCAAGGACCCGGTGATCCTGGAGCAGTTGCGCAGTTAGCCGGCCCGGCCTGGGCCGCCTCCGGGCCCGGGTTTCCCGGGGCCGCCCGGCCTGCCAGCCCAGGACCGGGCAGGCGCAGGCCGAGGAACAGTCCGGCCGCGAGCACCGCGATGCCAGCCCAGACCGGCGGCCCTGGGGCCCGGCCGCCGAGCAGCACCCCGGTGACCGCGGCGGCGGCCGGGGCGACGCCGGTGAGCAGGCCAGCCCGGCCGGGGCCGAGCCGGCGCACGCTGGTGTACCACAAGAGGAACGCCACGGCTGTCACGGCCACCGCCAGGTAGCCGACCGCCAGCCAGTCCCGCGGGCCGAGCCGCGCCACCGCCACCGGCCCCTCGTGTACCACCCCGAGCACGCCGAACATGATCGCAGCCAGCCAGGTGGTGTGCACCGAGACCCCCCACGGCCCGTGCCGCCCCAGCACGGGCACGGCGAGCAGGGTGAACCCGGCCTCGCAGCCGAGCACCACGGCCGCCCAGGCCAGCCCGGTGCCGTCGCTGCGGCCCATGCCCTGCACCAGCGCGGCGCCGCTGGTCACCACCATCGCGGCCAGCACGAGCGCCGGCGCCGGGCGAGAGCGCTCCAGCAGCGGCCCGAGTACCGCCAGCAGCGACGGGACGCAGGCCACCGCCACTCCCAGCACCGCCGGCTCGGCGTGCCGTGACCCCTGGACCAGTGCGATGTTGAAGACCACCAGGCCGGTCAGGGCCACCCCGCCCAGCCACAGCCACTCCCGGCCCCGCGGCCACGGCAAAGGCCGGCCCGTGATCCGGGCCAAGGTGACCAGCAGCAGGCACGCGGCGGCGTACCGCACCGCCTCGGCGGTGAGGAACGGGGCACCGGCGAGCACCCCGGAGACCGCGACGCTGCCGCCGACGCAGACCATGGCGGCCGCGCCGGCCGCGGCCCCGGCCCCGGTGCCCGCGGGCCGGCCGGGTGTGCGGGTCGGCCGCGCCGGGCGCAGTGGTGCTGCGGGGGCAGCGCTGGTGCCACGGTCAGCCATGGCAGCCACGCTACGAACATATGGGTCCGTCAAAAAGGACCAACAGGTGGCTCTTATCCTGGACCAATGTCTGGCCTGGCCGATCCGGCGGCGCCCGGCCCCGGCGGCTCGGACTTCCTCCAGCTGAACCGGGCGGCGGCGCCTGTGCGCGGCCTGGCCACCTGGCTGGCCGCCGCGCTGCGGGCAGCCATAGCCGACGGCCGGCTGGCCACCGGCACGGTGCTGCCCCCGACCCGGATGCTCGCCGCCGAGCTGTGCGTCTCCCGCGGCGTCGTGGTGGAGGCCTACCAGCGGCTGGGCGATGAGGGGCTGATCAGCGCGCGGCGCGGCTCGGGGACGGCCGTGCTGGCCCCGGCCAGCCCTGACGGGCCCGGGCCGGCCAGCGGGCCGCCAGGTCAGGAGCAGGCTCCAGGCCAGCCGCTCCCGCCCGCCGCCGTGGAACCATGGCCCTGCGGGCCGTCGGGGCCGGTCCCGGTGCTGCCGCGCCGCTGGGGAGCCGCGGCGGAGATTGACCTGTCGCCCGGTGTGCCTGACCTGTCGGCGTTCCCCCGCGCGGCCTGGCTGCGGGCCGAGCGGGCGGTGCTGGCCGAGGCCAGCGCGGCCGACCTGGGCTACGGGGACCCGCGCGGCAGCCGGCAGCTGCGGGCCGAGCTGGCAGGCTGGCTCGCCCGCACCCGCGGCACCCGGGCCGGCCCGGACGCGATCATCGTCGTCTCCGGGGTTGCCCAGGCCCTCGCCCTGCTCGCCCAGTCGCTGGCGGCCCGCGGCGCCGCCGCGATCGCGGTCGAGGACCCGGGATCGCGCGGGGCCCGTGACGAGCTGGCCCACTGGGGCCTGCGGCCGGCGGGCGTGCCAGTCGACGAGCTCGGGATGCAGATCGCCGGGCTGGCCGCCAGCGCCGCGGGCGCAGTGCTGCTCACTCCCGCCCACCAGTTCCCGACCGGGGTCGTGCTGGCCCCGCAGCGTCGTCGCGGCCTGCTGGACTGGGCCCGGGCCGGCGGCCTGGTCATCGAGGACGACTACGACGCGGAGTACCGCTACGACCGGGCCCCGGTGCCCGCGCTGCAAGCGTCGGCATCCGGCCGGGTTGCCTACGCGGGCAGCATCTCCAAGACGCTCGCCCCCGGCATGCGGCTGGGCTGGCTGATCCCGCCGGCCTGGCTGCACGCAGAGCTGGCCGCAGCCAAGCACGCCAGTGACCTCGGCTGCCCGGTGCTGCAGCAGCTGGTGCTGGCCCGGCTGATCCGCTCCGGCGAGCTGGCCCGCCACATCCGCCAGGTCCGGCTGCGCCAGCGCCGCCGCCGCGACGCGCTGCTCGGCGCGCTGCGCGAGCACCTGCCCAGCGCCCGGGTGCAGGGCATCCCGGCCGGCCTGCACCTGCTGCTCACCTTCCCCGCCCATGCTGGTGCCCTCGATGACGCCGTCTTGAGCGCGCGGCTGCAGGCCGCGGGCGTGCTCGTGCACCCGCTGTCCTGGCACCGGCTGCGCCCTGGCCCGCCTGGCCTGGTCCTCGGCTATGCGGCGCAGTCGGCTGGGCAACTGCGCGAGGCCGCCGTCCGCGTCGCCGCCGCGGTCGCGGCATCCTGATCCCCGCCGCGGATGTCGCTCCCGCTGCCGGGCCTGGCCAGCCGGGCCGGGGTGCTCTCGCCGATTGGCGCTGACGACCGATTTGCACTGCCCCAGAGGGTGATTCTCCAACGAAGCCGGCGTTGCGTGACCGTCTCATCGCGCCCCGCCTGTCACCTTGACCGTAGTCAGCCCAGCGTCCCGAGTTTTTCTCGCGCGCCGAGTAACCACGCTGCCCCCGGGGCAGGGAGATTGCCTTGCTCACGTCATCAGGCCAGGCCTGACTACCGGTACGAGACTGAGGTCGAAGAGTTGAAGATAAGTGCATCGGCGGCTGCTGCCGCGGCCC
>JBKQSL010000341.1:0-8720 GCA_052143655.1 Streptosporangiaceae bacterium
CGCCGGGGATCTCCCACGCCTTGCTGGCGTCGATCGACCTGATCCGCGCGTGCGCCAGCGGGCTGCGCAGGATCTCCATGTGCAGCATGCCGGGCAGGGTGATGTCGTCGGTGTAGTTGCCCTTGCCGCGGATGAAGCGGTTGTCCTCGACCCGCTTCCGGCTAGCGCCCAGCCCGCCGATCTTGATCTCGTCCAGCGCCTGCGACACGGTGTCAGCCCTCCGATCGGAGCTTGCCGGCGGCCCACAGCACCGACTTGACGATGTTCTGGTAGCCGGTGCAGCGGCACAGGTTGCCCGACAGCGCCCAGCGCACGTCCTCCTCGGACGGGTCGGGGTTGCGGTCCAGCAGGGCCTTGGCGGCCATCAGCATGCCGGGCGTGCAGAACCCGCACTGCAGGCCGTGCTCCTCCTTGAAGCCCTCCTGCAGCGGGTGCAGCCCGGCGGCCCCGGCCAGGCCCTCCACCGTGCTGATCTCGTGCCCGTCGGCCTGAACGGCGAGCATCGTGCAGGACTTCACGGGCTGGCCGTCGACCAGCACCGTGCAGGCGCCGCAGTTAGTCGTGTCGCAGCCCAGGTGCGTGCCGGTCAGCCCCAGGCCGCGGCGGATCAGGTGGGCGAGCAGCAGCCGCGTCTCCACCTCGGCGACTTTGCGCTTGCCGTTGATGGTGAACCGGATCCGCCGGACCGGGACCTGCTCAGCGGGCTGCTCATCGCGGTCGTCGTAGACGATGGTCATCTCAGGCTGCCCTTTCCTCGCTGGGCCCGATGCGGGCCAGCAGGCGCTCGACGAAGGTGGCGACCATGTGCCGCTTGTACTCGGCGCTGCCGCGGTGGTCGCTGCGCGGCTGGGCGGCTTCCGCCGCCAGGCTCGCGGCCTGCCCGATGACCTCAGCGGTGAGCGCCTGCCCGGTCAGCGCCCGGGCGGCCGCGGTGGCCGCGATCGTCCTGGCGCCCACGCCGGTCAGCGCGATCCCGGCCCGGTTCACGGTGCCCCCGGAGGTTTCCACCGCGACGGCGGCGCCCACGGTCGCGAAGTCGCCGACCCGGCGCTCGAGCTTGAGGTAGCCGCCGTGCCGGGTGCCGCGGGCGGGCGGGATGACGGCCTCGACCGCGATCTCGTCCGGCGCCAGCACGTTCTCGAACGGCCCGGTGACGAAATCGGCCATCGCGATCTGGCGCCGCCCCCGGGGGCCCTGCGCCAGCACCGAGCCGCCCAGGGCCAGCACCACCGCGGCCCAGTCGCCCTGCGGGTCGGCGTGGCACAGCGAGCCCACCAGGGTGCCGCGGGTGCGGACGATCGGGTCGGCGATCAGCGGCGCGGCGGCGGCCATCGTCGGCTGGCTGGATGCCAGCAGCTCCGAGCGCTCCAGCTTCACGTGCCGGCACAGCGCGCCGACGCGCAGCGTGCCGTCCGCGTCCGCCCGCTGGTAGTCAAGGCCGGGCACGTTGTTGATGTCGACGACCAGGTCAGGGGCGGCGAAGCGGAGCTTCATCAGCGGCACCAGGCTCTGGCCGCCGGCCAGCACCTTGGCGTAGTCGCCGCCGTTCGCCAGCAGCCCGATCGCCTCGTCCAGCGAGCGGGGAGCCTCGTAGCGGAACCGAGACGGGTACATCGGGATCCTCCAGTGTCCGGTGCCGGAGCGGTCCGCCGCCGTCAGCGGGGGTCGCGGTCTGGCGGGCGGCGCGCCGGGCCGCCGGGCAGGCCCGGCCCGGCCTGCGTTGTGGTTTCGGCGATGTCCGCGGGATCGGGGCCGGGCCCCGGGTCGGCCACGGCCACCGGCAGCGAGTCTTCCTCCGGGTCCGGCCGCGGCTGCTGATGCGGCGGCCACGGGCCGGCGACCGGCTGGGCGGCGACCTTCAGGTAGTCCATCAGCTGCGGCCAGGCCCACACGGTGGGCGACTTGCCGGTCTTCGGCGCGTGCTCCACCAGCTCGTACAGGCGCGGGTTGCCGTGGCTGTGACCGTCGGACTCCATCCGCATGACGCACGCTCCTGCCTGTGATCCCCCCCCGGCCTGCCGTACCTTTGACGTGAGCCACATGATTGCCGTCCCCGGGCGGGACCGCAATAGCCGAATAAGCTGTTGCTTAACCGTGGTGACTCAGCTCCATATGGTGACATACACGGGCGGGCGGAGGCGAGACGGGGTACCCCGGCGGCCGGGGATCGCATCAGCTGCATCGCCTCGGGCGCCAGCGCGGCGAGCAGCTGGCCGGTGTCACTGCCGGGTTCTTCCACATCTTCACCGGTTCCTATGACCTGGCGGCCGCGCACTGCAGCGTGACCGGCGTGGACACCAACAAGGCGCCCGGCGGGGTGGCCTACTCCTGCTCGTTCCGGGTCACCGAGGCGGTGTACCTGGTCGAGCGGATGGTCGACCTGCTGGCCCGCGAGCTTGGCACCGACCCGGCTGAGCTGCGGATGCGCAACCTGCTGCGGCCCGAGCAGTTCCCCTGCACCTGCCCCACCGGCTGGCAGTCCGACTCCGGTGACTACCCGCGGGCGCTGCAGACGGCGCTGGACCAACCGGCGAGGTCACCGTCCGCCGGTTCATCGCCGTCGACGACTGCGGAGTGCGGATCAACCCGGTCATCGTGGCGGGGCAGGTGCACGGCGGGCTGGCCGACGGTGTTGGAATGGCCCTCATGCAAGTGCTAGCCAAGGGGGTCGGCGAGTCGGCCACCGTCGGCTCGCCGCCCGCGATGGTCAACTCGGTGCTCGACGCGCTCGCCCCGTTCGGGGTCCGGCACGCGGACATGCCGCTGACCCCGGCGAACGTCTGGTCGGCGATCCAGGGCCGCCCGGTCCGCACCGACCTGGTGACCGGGTGACCGGCGCGGGACAGGCGGCCGGCGGCGGCTCCGGGCCTGCGGCAGGAGGCGGCGCCGGGAGCGGGGCCGCCGGCCCGGACCCGGTGGCGGAGCGGCTGCCGGACGTGACTGCCCTGCTGACCGCCCTGGACCAGGCCGGCTACCTGGCCGATGAGCCGATGGGCACCGCCCTGTTCCTGGCGGTCCGGATGGGCCAGCCGATCCTGCTGGAGGGCGAGCCGGGCGTCGGCAAGACCGAGGCGGCCAAGGCGCTCGCCGGGATCCTCGCCACGCCGCTGATCCGGCTGCAGTGCTACGAGGGCCTGACTTCGGCCGAGGCGCTGTACGAGTGGAATTACCCGCGTCAGCTGCTGGCTATCCGGCTGGCCGAGGCACGCGGCGAGACGCCGCGCGAGGCGGATCTGTTCAGCTCCGACTACCTGCTGGAACGGCCGCTGCTCGCCGCACTGGACCATCCCGGCCCGCGCCCGGCGGTGCTGCTGATCGACGAGGTGGACCGCGGCGACGACGAGTTCGAGGCGTTCCTGTTCGAGTTGCTGGCAGAGTCGGCGGTGACGATCCCTGAGCTGGGTACCCGGCGGGCGCTGTTCCCGCCGGTGGTGGTGCTGACGTCCAACCGGACCCGGGACCTGCATGACGCGCTCAAGCGCCGGTGCCTGTACCACTGGATCGACTACCCCGAGCCCGGCCGGGTCGCGGCGATCATCCGCCGCCGGGTGCCCGGCGCCGCGGTGCCGCTGGCCGAGCAGGTGGCGCGGGCCGTGGCCCGGCTGCGCGAGCTGGACCTGGCCAAGCAGCCGGGCGTGGCCGAGGCGATCAGCTGGGCGTCGGCGCTGGCCGTGCTGGGCGCGGGCGAGCTGGACGCGGCCGCGGCGGAGCGAACCGCGGGCGCGGTGCTGAAGTACGCCGAGGACCTGCGGACGGTCCGCGAGGCCGGGTTCGCCGCGCTGGTCAGCGAGGGCTGATGACTATCCGGGCTGAGATACTGCCACCTGGTGACGGCGGCGGCTGGTGACCGGGACCGCGAAAGACCGGGGGCAGACCTTGGCCAGAGCGGCCGGGGACCTGGCCGACGTGGCCGCCCGGCTCGGCGCCGCGCTGCGGGCGGCCGGGCTGCCTGCCGGACCGGGCCGGTGCGAGCGGTTCGCCGCCGCGGTGCTGCTGGCCCGGCCGGCCACCGTGCACGCTCTCTATCAGTGCGCACTGGCCACGCTGGTGTCTGACCGCGAGCACATCGGGGTGCTGGCGGCGGTGTTCGGCGAGATGTTCGGCAGCCTCGGGGACCCCGATGGCCCCGGCGACCTGGCCGCCGCGCCTGTCCCGGACGGCCCGCAGCCGGCCGCGGACCTGCTGGCGCGGGCGGTTCAGGCGGCCCGGCAGCACGCGGCCGGCCCGCAGGGCACCGTGCAGCCCGACGACGGCGACCCGGACGCCCCCGATCCCGCCCGCCAGGTCGAGGACCGCTATCTCGGCAGTGCCGCCGAGCGGCTGGCCGGCACCGACTTCGCCGACCTCACCGATGCCGAGCTGGCGCTGCTGGCCGGGATGATGCGCCAGCTCACGCTGGCCGTCCCGGCCCGGCGGTCCCGGCGCCAGCGCCGCCGTCCCGGCGGCCCGCGCACCGACATGCGGGCCACGCTGCGGCAGGCCCGGCGGACCGGCGGCCATGCGTTCCGGCTGATATCCCGGGCGCCGGCGCCTCGGCCGCGCCGGCTGGTGGTGCTCTGCGACATCTCCGGGTCGATGGAGCCGTACGCGCGGGCGATGATCCAGCTGCTGTACTGCGCGGCCGACGGCACGCAGGCCGAGGTTTTCAGCTTCGCCACCAGGCTGACCCGGCTGACCCCGGCCCTGGCCCGCTCCCGGCCGGACCTGGTGCTGCGCCGCGCCGCGCAGGCGGCGCCGGACTGGCACGGCGGTACCAGGATCGGCGCGGCGCTGAAAGAGTTCAACGACAGCTACGGCCGTCGCGGGATGGCCCGCGGCGCCGTCATCATGATCATCTCTGATGGCTGGGACACCGGCCCGCCCGAGGTGGTGCGCCGCGAGATGGAACGGCTGTCGCTGGTCGCCTACCGCATCGTGTGGGTGAACCCGCGCACCAAGAGCGCGGCCTATCAGCCGCTGGCCGGCGGAATGGCGGCCGCCTGGCCGCACTGCGACGCCGTGCTCAGCGCGCACACCCTGCATGCGATCGACCAGCTGACCGCCGCGCTGGCCGATCCGGTCCGCCGCCGGGCGCCGGTCAGCCCCGGGCACCGCATTCCAGCACGCCGGTAGGCCGTCCTCGCTGCCGGGTCCGCCTGACCCGGGTGCCTGTTCCCGGTCAGGTTCCGGGCCGTCGCCGGGCTAGGGCTCCAGCTCCGGGCGGCGCCTGCCGTCCAGGCCCTTGCGCTGCTTGCGCGCCTTGCGCCGGACCTCGATGCCGCCGAGGATGCACGCCCCGCTGATGTAGAGCACGGGCGCGTCCGGCGCCAGCGACTCCTCGGTGTCACCGTCGGTGTCGGTGCCACCGAGGATCGCGACAGCCGAGTCGACCACGTGCATCTCCGGCGGGACAGTCACCTGCAGGCCGCCGAGCAGCGTGAGCGCCCGGATCCGCACCTCCCGGCCGGGCAGGATGGCTTCCCGGAAGTCCAGCTCCGCCCCGCCCAGCACGGTGACCACACTGATGGTCGGCTCGGCCCGCCAGGCGCCCTTGCGGCTCGCGCCGGCCAGGACGGCGATGATCTTGCTGGTCCGCCTGCCCGGCACGACCTCGCCCGCCCGGACCGCCGGCGCTGCCGCCGGCTGCTGCGGCAGGTCATCGAGCAGCGGGACGATATCGGCCTGCGTCCTGGCGGCATAAATGGCGTCCAGCCGATCGGAATGCTCCTCGGGCGTCAGCATCCCCTGGGCCAGGGCCTCGTTGACAACTGACGCGGCCTGGTCACGATCCCGGTCGGAAGCGCGCAGCCGGGAATTTGAGTTGATGCCATCCGGGTCCACCCGGCTATTGTCGGCCATGCCGGCGGCCAAGGGAAACGGGGAATGAGATGGGCCATGTCGAGGTGGCGCATCTGAGCCATACCCTTCCCGATGGCCGGATGCTGCTGCGGGACGCCTCGTTCCGCGTGGGTGAGGGGGCCAAGGCCGCCCTGACCGGGCCCAACGGGGCGGGCAAGACCACCCTGATGCGGATGGTCGGCGGCGATCTCACTCCGCAGTCCGGCTCGGTGGGCTCCAGCGGCGGCGTCGGGGTCATGCGCCAGTTCATCGGGGGTTTCCGGGGGGTCGTCCCCCCGGGCGAGCAGAGCATCGGCGGTTTCCGGGGGGTCGTCCCCCCGGGCCAGCAGAGCATTGGCGGGATCCGGGACGAGTCGAGCGTGCGTGACCTGCTGCTGTCGCTCGCCGCACCGCGGGTCCGGGAGGCGGCGGCCCGGCTGGACGCGGCCGAGCTGGCGATGATGGAGCGCGACGACGAGCCGGCCCAGCTGCGGTATGCGGCCGCGCTGGCCGAGTGGGGCGACGCCGGAGGCTACGACGCCGAGGTGCACTGGGACGCGTGCACGGTCGCCGCGCTCGGCATCCCGTTCGACCAGTGCCGCTGGCGCGAGGTGCGCACGCTGTCCGGCGGCGAGCAGAAGCGCCTCGCGCTGGAATCGCTGCTGCGCGGCCGGGACGAGGTACTGCTCCTCGACGAGCCGGACAACTACCTCGATGTTCCCGGCAAGATCTGGCTGGAACAGCAGCTGCGCGCCACTGCCAAGACGGTCCTGCTGGTCAGCCACGACCGGGAGCTGCTGGCCGCGGTGGCCGGGCGGATCATCACGGTCGAGGAGGGCAGCGTCTGGGTGCACGGCGGCGGGTTCGCCAGCTACCCGCAGGCGCGCCGGGACCGCAACGACCGGCTGGACGAGCTGCGCCGCCGGTGGGACGAGGAGCACGAGAAGCTGAAGCAGCTGGTCCGCATGTACCGCCAGAAGGCCTCCTACAACGACGCGATGGCCTCCCGGCTGCAGGCAGCCGAGACCCGGCTGCGCAAGTTCGAGCAGGCCGGGCCGCCCGAGCTCGCGCCGCGAGAGCAGGACGTGCGCATGCGGCTGCGCGGCGGGCGCACCGGCAAGCGCGCGGTGATCTGCGAGGACCTGGAACTGACCGGGCTGATGCAGCCGTTCGGCCTGGAGGTCTGGTACGGCGAGCGGGTGGCGGTGCTGGGGTCGAACGGGTCCGGCAAGTCGCATTTCCTGCGGCTGCTGGCCGGCCAGCCGGTGGCGCACAACGGCGTCGCCCGGCTCGGCGCCCGGGTGGTGCCCGGCCTGTTCGCGCAGACTCACGCGCGTCCCGACCTGGACGGCCGGACGCCGCTGGAGATCCTGATGACCGAGCACGCGCTGCTGGTCAACGAGGCTATGGCGGCCATGGCCCGGTACGAGCTGCAGGCGGGCGCGCGGCAGCCGTTCGGCAGCCTGTCCGGCGGGCAGCAGGCCCGGCTGCAGATCCTGCTGCTGGAACTGGCCGGCTCGACGCTGCTGCTGCTGGACGAGCCGACCGACAACCTCGACCTGGCCAGCGCCGAGGCCCTGCAGGAAGGGCTGGAGTCCTACTCGGGCACGGTGCTCGCCGTGACCCACGACCGCTGGTTCGCGCGGTCTTTTGACCGTTTTCTGGTGTTCGGGGCGGATGGCGGCGTGTATGAGGCGGACGCGCCGGTCTGGGACGAGGGCCGGGTAGCACGCCCGCGGTGAGCCGGGCAGCCTTGCTAGGCTGAGGGGTTCCTGAAGGCACATCCGAAGCACCGGTCGATCTCGATGGCCGGGCTCTGCGCAGTCCGGAGGTTATCCTAGTGGCTCACCTGAAGAAGCTGATCGTGCTGGCGATCGTCGGTGCTGGGGCGTTCGCCGTCTGGCGCAAGGTGCAGGCGGACCGCGCCGAGCTTGACCTGTGGACCGAGGCGACGACCGCCGACGAATAGAGCCGCATGACGGGCTCCATTCCGCCCGCGGGAGCGGAGCAGCCGGGCGAGGCGCCGGCGGCCACGCTGGTCTGCTGCGGCCTGATCGGGACCGTGGTCGCCGACACCGGGCTGGTCGAGCAGGCGTTCACCGAGGCCATCGCCACCCAGGGCGTCGTCCCGGGGACCAGCGCTTACGCGCGCAGCATGGCGATCGTGCACCGCACGCGGGGCCAGGCCACTGGCGCGGTGATGAGCGCCCTGTTCCCCGAGAATCAGGTCCGGGCGCAGGCTGCGCACCTGGCGTTCGACCGGTCGCTGGGCTCAGCGGTGGACCGGATGGGCGTTTCGCCTGTCCCGGGAGCCCGCGAGGTCCTAGAGCAGCTGGCCGCTGCGGGCCTGCGGGTCTGCCTGCTGACCGGGCTGTCCGCCCGGCTGCTCTCGCTAGTGCTGGCCGACATCGGCGGCCCGGACCTGGCTGACCTGGTGCTCAGTGGCGACGACGCGCCGCGCGGCTGGCCGTTCCCGGATCTGCTCTTGGCCGCCATGCTGCGCCTGGGAGTCGCCGACGTGCGCGAGGCCGTCATGGTCGACTGCACTGGCGACGGCGTCCTGGCCGGCCGCCGGGCCGGCGCGAGCCTGGCCGTCGGAGTCCTGACGGGGCCGCACAGCCGGGAGCGCCTCAGCCGCGACGGCGCCTCGCATGTTGTCGACAGCATCGCTGGGGTGGGCGGCGTGATCGGCGCGGATCGCGTTCCGGGCGAGGTGCACAGTCCCCGCCGGGTCCGTTGACCGGAGCGCCGGCGGGTTCGCCGTTCGGCCGCTGCGGCGGGCGCCGGTCCTCGTCCCCGGGTACCCTGAGTGGGCCGTAATTCTCGGGGCTATAGCTCAGCTGGAAGAGCACCTGCTTTGCAAGCAGGGGGTCAGGGGTTCGAGTCCCCTTAGCTCCACCAGG
>JBKQSL010000342.1:0-7197 GCA_052143655.1 Streptosporangiaceae bacterium
CCATCGACGGCAGGTTCGGCATGACCGCGGTCGGCGGCTCCGCCCAGGAGGCCAGGCACCTGTCTGCCGCGGTCCGCCCCGCGGTCGACCGGCTCTGCGCCAGGTGGGCTGCCAGCACGGCGGCTACGCGGGGCGCCTCCAAGGCCGAGCTCCTCCGGGTTCCGCGGCAGGGGCCCGGACCAGACCTCAAGCCGCGCGAAGAACTGACCCGGCCGGGATGAGCCTGCTCGTCGCTGACCAACGTGGTCAGTTCGTTATTCGACCGGCGCGGAGTAGGTGTCGTGATCCGTTCAGCGCACGCCGACATCACGACCGGCCGCAGGCCGAAGGAAGGCTTCCCCGATGTGGTGACGCTGCACGCTCTGGTATCCCGGCCATCAGACCCCGGCCGGGCCGGGACCGACATCTTCTTGACGGGCGCCAAGGACGAGCAGGTTGAGCAGGCGAAGGGCTTCTTCCTCCGCTACAGCGGCGAGCGCATGCTGGAGTCCACCGAGTATGGAGCGGTCCTAGCCCGCGCAAGCCAGCGCCGCCAGCCCGCGTCTACGTCAAGGCCTGTTCGTCGCCGAAGAACCGAACTTCCCGTTCTCCTATAACATCACCAAGCTGTCCGCACCCCTGCGCCGGGCACTGAACCGCGAGCGTAGCAACGTGGGCCGCAGCGCCTACTCCGATCGGGTCAAGGCCATCCTCACGGCTTGCGCATCTACCGACGTGGCCGGCCCGCTCGCCGAGGGCCTGGACGCGTACACGACAGGACGCCTCTACGACGAACTCGCATGGCGCGACGTAGCCCTGCACGCGTGCCGGATGCTGCAGACCAACGAGAAGGTCCTCTTCGTGACCGCCTGGCAGATGGCCGCGGATACCGCTCAGCTGCGGTACGCGCGGGACGACGGTTACCGCGTCGTGGTGGTGCCGGAGGACATTGCCCGATCTCTCGGAGGTCTTACCGGCCTGAACGGCAGACCACTGGTTGATCTTGATGGCTACCGGAACGAGTGGAACGCCAGCTTCTCCTTCACTTTCGTGGACGCCGATGCCCTGACGCCGACGGAGGGAACCGTCTTCGGGCGGACCCGGGAGATCGGGGCTCTGGTCGGCGCTGACCTGCAAAGACGACGGATTGCCGTCCTGATCTCCGAAACCATGCGGCTAGATCGTTTGCAATCTGCTGGTCTGTAGCCAGCGTCAGGACACCGCTTGAGATCCCCACACCCAGATCCGGCGGCGGCCCGGCGTCGCCCGACGGCAGCCTGCACTGCGGCCAATCAGGCTTGGAACCACATAGCCCTTCCTGGCGCAAGTGGCGATGCGCTTCCGGCAGGTCCAGCCCGAGTGCTGCCCAGGAACGCTTCGGGCGTAGCCCTGCGGCACGCCATCCTGGATCTCGCGGCCGAGCGGGTCTGTCAATGCCACGGTCGCCCCGGTTGCGCTGCAGCATGACGGTTGAGACGCTTAATGGCCGGGCTTGAGCCTGATCAGGCATGGCTACGATGACGCCCAAGTCTCATACGCGGGCATTAGGGGTGGGTCGAGTGCAGGCTATCGAGGCTGACGTGTGCCTTGCCGACCCGGGGAGTTCGGGTCTGTCTGGGGCTGGCGGGTGCCCCGGTGACTGAGGCTGGCGGAATGTTGTTCCCGGTCGGCGCTGGTCGGGTGGGTCTTGTCGGTCGTGCCGTCCGGACCTGGACGGGCGAGCTGGTCGACCTGGGCGGGCGGAACACGCTGCTGTATTACCGGGATCTCAAGCAGGGCACCCTCGATATCGGTCCTGGCTCCGGCGCCAGCGCCTTAGCCGCCGACGCGCTGATGTCCTCCCGGCCAGTGCGGCTGTCCATGCTGTTCGGTGACATGGAGATCGGAACGGCGGCGCGGCGGGCACGCACCGTCAAGGCCAAGGCGGTTGAGAATTTCGAGGAACGGGGCTTGCAGACGCTGTTCCTGGCCTGGGGCATGGCGACCTGGAGCAATCTGCGGGGTACGGCTGTCCCGGCGGCGCCGGTGCTGCTGCGCCAGGCTGCGCTGACTGCCCGGGGCGGCGCTGGCGAGGATTTCGACGTCAGCCCGCCAGGCGAGTGGGAGATCAACCCCACCCTGCTGTACCTGCTCAAGACCGAGCATCAGGCCGAGGCCGATGCGGCCGAGCTGCTGGAGCTTCTCGACCAGGAAGGCGAGCCGCCGGACCCGAGACTGCTTTTCGAGCGGCTCGCCAAGGCGGCCGCGGCCGTCGCGGGCTTCTCGGTGGCTCCGAGAATTGTTCTGGGCAACTTCTCCTACGCCAAGCTGCCCATGGTGCTGGATCTGCAGACTGCGACCGACACCCTGCTGGCCTCCGAGCTGATCTGCGCGATCGCTGGCGACGAGGACGCCCGTGCCGCGGTGCGGGCCCGGCACCCGAACGTGAGCCCCAGCCAGCCGGACACCGTCCCGCCGGCGGATGAGTTCCTCGTCCTGGATGCCGACGCCAGCCAGTCCTATGCCATCAACTGCGCTGTGGGCGGCGCCGATCTGGTCGTCGATGGGCCGCCGGGCACCGGCAAGTCGCAGACGATCGCCAACCTGATCGCCACCTTGTCGGCGCGCGGCCAGCGCATCTTGTTCGTCGCCGAGAAACGCGCCGCCATCGACGCCGTCCTGGACAGGCTCAACCGCGTCGGACTGGCTGACCTTGTCCTCGACCTGCACGAAGGCGCGGGATCGAAGCGCAAGCTGGCCGCCGATCTGGCCCGCACGCTGGCGATCGCGGCCAGCATCCCCAGGCCCGACATGACCGCCGGGCAGGAGGCTCTGGTACGTCACCGTCAGGTCCTCGTCGGCCGGGTCGAAGCGCTCCATGCGCCTCGCGAGCCGTGGGGCATCAGCGTCTATGAGGCGCATGCCCGCTTGTCCGGGATCCCGGCTACTGCCACGTCCGCGCAACGGCTGCCGGCCGAAGCCCTGACCCGTCTGGACGGCCTGGCGTTCCGTCAGGCCCGGGCGGATCTGGAATCCTTCATCGGGCTGGGGGGCCTTGTCATCTCCGCGGCGACGAGCCCGTGGGCGGGCGCGTTCGCAGCGGGCACGATCACCACTCCGGATGCCGCCCGCGCGGCCCTCGACGCGGCCCGCACCCTGGCCGGCCGCACCCTGCCCGAGACCACCGCCCGCCTCCGGCCGGTCCTCCTCGACTGCGGCCTGTCCGAGCCCCGGACCGTCCAGGATTGGATGCACGCGCTCGGCCTCCTCGACGGTGTCACGGCCAGTCTGGCTGTCTTCGAGCCCTCCGTGTTCGAAGCACAGCTGGACGAGCTCGCCGCGGCCCTGGCCCCAGCCAGCGCGGGCGTATTCGGCCGCCTGCGCGCCCGGATCAGCGACGGCGGCTACCGCCGTGCCCGCAAGACGGCGCTGGACATGTGCCGGGCAGGCAAGCCCAAACCGGCTGCCCTCCACGCCGCAGTAGCGGCTGCCGCCGGCCAGACTGCGGCCTGGCGCCACGCCTCAGTGGTGGGCGCGCGGCCGCATCTGCCGCCTGACCTGGCCGGAATCGAGGGTGCCTTCGGGCAGCTCTGCGCTGAGATGCAGGCCCTGGCCGGGTGGGCAGGCACCGCCAGCCTGGATCAGCTGTCGATCCCCGAGCTTGAGGCCCGCCTGCGGGCACTGCTCGCCGACGCCCAGACGCTGTACAAGCTGCCCGAGCTCGCACGGCTCCGCACCGCCTTGCGCGGCGCAGGACTCGGGCCGCTGACCGAGGAAATCACCCACCGTCATCTCAGCGTTGACCAGGCCCTTGCCTGCGCCGAGCACGTATGGCTGTGGTCGATTCTCGACACAGTGTCGGTCGCAGACCCGCGCGTCGGCGCCTTTGACGGTCGGGCCCATCTGCGTACCGTCGCTCAGTTCGGTACCGCGGACCGTGCCCACATCCGCACCACCGCGATCCGGGTCCGGCGAGCAGTGGCCGAGAACGCCACCCGCACCCGGGACGCCCACCCGAAAGAATCCGAGGTCATCGAGCACCAGGCCCGCCTCAAGCGCGGCCACCTGCCGGTCCGTCAGCTGTTCCAGGCCGCGCCCCATGTGCTGGGCGCGCTCAGGCCATGCTGGGCGATGTCGCCGCTGCTGGTCTCCCAGCTGCTGCCCGCCGAGCGGTGCTTCGACGTCGTCATCTTCGACGAGGCGTCCCAGGTCACCCCGGCGGATGCGGTCGGAGCGCTCATGCGCGCTGACCGGGCGGTCGTGGCCGGGGATCCCCGCCAGCTGCCACCGACCAGCTTCTTCATGGCCTCCGGCGGCGGGGAGGACGACGAGGAAGCCGAAGCCGAGGCGCTCGGCGCGCCGGCCGGAACGCGCAACATGGAATCAGTCCTCGACGTGATGAGCGCCCTGCTCCCGCCGCCGATAGGCACCCGCACGCTGAACTGGCACTACCGGTCAGAGGACGAGCGGCTCATCGCGTTCTCCAACGCCCAGCCCAACCTCTACGACTGGGCCCTGACCACATTCCCGGGCATCGCAGGCTCCGACTGCCTCTCCCACGTCCTGGTGCCATTCCAGCCCGGCCGCATCGGCCAGGAGAACTCCGTCACCGACGAGGTCCGGCAGGTCGTCGAGCTCGTCGCTGACCATGCCCGGACACGGCCGGAGACGTCGCTGGGCGTCATCGCCATGGGGATCAAGCATGCTAACCGCATCCAGGAGGCATTGCGGCAGGCCCGGGTTGCCGACGAAGACCTTGACGCCTTCCTCGACGGCACCGCTTCCGCGCAGGCCCGCCGCGAGCCGTTCTTCGTCAAGAACCTCGAACGGGTCCAAGGCGACGAGCGGGATGCCATCATCCTGACCATCGGCTACGGCAAGAGCGCCGACGGGCGGATGCTGTACCGCTTCGGGCCGGTCAACAACGAAGGGGGCGAGCGGAGGCTGAACGTCGCGATCACCCGGGCCCGCGCCCGCATGACCGTCGTCTCGTCGTTCTCGGCCACCGACATGGACCCTGCCAAGCTGCGCTCCGAGGGCGCCAAGATGCTGGGCCGCTACCTCGCCTACGCCGAATCCGGCGGATCCGACCTGGGCCACGTCGCCAGGGACAAGCCGGACCTCAATCCCTTCGAGCGTGACGTCGAAACCTGGCTGCGCGCCGCCGGGATCCCGCTGATCGCCCAGTACGGATGCTCGGGCTACTGGATCGACTACGCCGCCCAGCACCCGGCCCGTCCAGGCCAGATGGTCCTCGCCATCGAATGCGACGGGGCCACCTACCACTCATCGGCCACCGCCCGGGACCGGGACCGGCTCCGCCAGGAGCACCTCGAGCGTCTCGGCTGGACGTTCCACCGCATCTGGAGCCAGGACTGGTTCTATCGCCGCGAAGCCGAAACCGAGCGCGCCCTCACCGCTTACCGGGCGGCAGTAGCTGCCGCCGACCACCGCCAAAGCCGCCCGGCACCCACCGGCCCGCCCCCGGACCAGGTCGCTGCCGCCAACCCTGACCAGACCGCCACGGCCAGACGGGCCGGCCCATGCCCTGTCCCCACGCACCGCGGCAGTATCGACGAATACAGCCCCGGCGAGCTGGCCGCAGTCGTCCGCTGGATCGAGTCAGACACACTGCTGCGCACCGAGGACGAACTGCTCGCCGAGACAATGCGCACCCTCGGATTCGCCCGCAGAGGATCCAAGATCACTGCCGCACTCACCGCTGCCATCGCCCAGGCCCGCAACCTGAGCCACCAGCCGCTGTCCTAGCCCGGCCGTACCCTACCCACGCATCACGCCGCCTCACCGCGCTGGCCGACTGGGATGTCGCGGTGAATCTGCTTCGAGATCTCGTGGACTTCATGCTGGCCACGCATCGATGATGCGGTTGACTCTCAGCAGGGCGGTAATGTCAGCCGGGCCGCGCTCGCGCAGCACCCGGACCGCGCCGGCAACGACGACTTCGACCTCTGGATACGGCTGGCCAGGCGGGGACAAGAGACACCCTGAACTGTCCGCCTGGTAGGGGGTGAAGGGCGGCGTCCAGGCTGGCCGACCGACGTGACTCCGCGGGTGACGCAGTGCACGCACGAAGCTCGCGCGCCATTTCTGCCATTGTTGCCCGGCCAGCGGGGTCGATCTGCGTGGCCCTCTCCAAGAGCAGGTCCAGCTCCCCAGCGAACTTGAAAGTGATCCGTTCGCACTGCCATGTCTTCTGGCTGATTTCCGCTACGCGGGCCGGGTCCAGGCGGGTGATGTTCAGCGGCCACAGTTCCTCGATGGCGGGTGTCGCTGATCTTAGCGAGGCGGCCAGCTGGCTGAATTCGGTGACCTTCGCGGGCATGGCTCCCATCCGGTGCATGCCCCACGACGGCAGCACTGCGTAGGTCTTCCTCCGCCTGGCCTGGTCCGCGGCCAGCCCGGCTGATCCGCTGTCCCTGGAAGGGATGCGGGAGCGGTTCCTGCCCGAGTTCCCCGCGAGGGGCCGGGACCGGCGCAAGCTCCAGTACGCGGTGCTGGCAGCCGCGGCATTGCACGGCGGAGTCGAGCCGGAGGCAGCAGCAGCACTCCGCGAAGCCGTCCGCGGATGCGAGCCCGCCAAGGGCCAGCCATCACGGACCAGGCGTCACGCGCCCGCCGCCCCGGCCTTTGAGCCGGCCCGCGCCGCGCGCTGCGGCCGCGCCCGGCACTGCCACCTGCGCCCGGCGGCACCGCTCAGATCGACCAGCCAGTGGCCGCCTCTGGCATCGGCACCGCCATCACGCACCGCGATCGGCTCGGGCGGGAGCACAGACGCCTGAAGCCACAGCAGGTGATCGCGAGACTAGCTGCGTGGGCTTTGTAGCTACGGACTGCCCCCGCAGCGCCTGTGGCGCGACGTACCTCAACGCGGCAGATCCGCGTGTTCGCTACGCGAACGGGAGCGCATAAGTATGCGAAACTTCCCTGATCGCGTCGGCGCGATCTTCGCGAGTGGCTGTCCGTGAGATTCGCTGGCCGACCCGCTGCTATGGGCGGCCGAGTGGAGCGTAGCGGTGTCGCCGCGATGACCTCATGGTGGGCTGCCTGCGCGCCGACGGTCACGCATCCTCTGGTCTTGGGGCCGTTGACCGGGACGCGCCATGATGGCATACTCGGTATGCATACTTGGTATGGGAGTGCTGATGTCGGTTCGTCACAGCCTTCTGGCGCTGCTGTCCGCTGGGCCGATGCACGGCTACGGGCTGAAGACCGAGTTCG
>JBKQSL010000343.1:0-5080 GCA_052143655.1 Streptosporangiaceae bacterium
CCCCGTGGTGCGCGAGGAGCCGGCGGATGGACTTCGACGCCCGGCCAGTGAACGCCGGCAGTCCCTGGAGCCGGGTATCGAAAGCGGCGCCGGCGACCTCCAGCCGGCCGAGCGATGCGAGCCATTCACGCACTCCCGGGCCGCTGACAGCGCCCGGTACCAGCTCAACCTCGCTCCCCGGCTTCCTCGCCAGCTTCCCGGCCATCTTCCGGGTACCCGGCCTGGACATCCCGTGGGTGTGGGTGGGACCGCCCACCACCACGAGATCCGCGCCGTCGAGGATGTGCGCACCGGCCGAAGTGACCGGTACCACCGAGACCTCTGCGCAATCGGCCAGCCCCTCAGCGATGGCCTCCGCCACCTTCCTGGTGCTCCCGAACATCGATTCGCAGACGATGACTGCTCGCATGACAGCACCTCCTGCTCCCATGCCGCCAAGTCCAGGGTCTCCCCAGCTTCGCACCCAGGGCAGGGCCGAAAGACCCACATCAGGGTCGTCGGGACCGCGGTGTCCGGGCAGGGCGCGGGCACACCCCAGGCGGCCTGCCCGCACCGCCGCATCGCTCCGGCAGCTGGTACGCGGCCTTCACCACTGCAGGACCGGAGCCCTCATGATGCTAATATGCGAATATGCGCACTACACTTGACCTGCCCGCTGACCTGATGCGCGCCGCCAAGGTGCGAGCCGCGCAACGCGGCGAGTCCCTCAAGGACCTTTTTACGCGCGCGATCGCGCATGAGGTAAGCAATCCTGGGCGAGGCCGCCCGGCGGGCCGGCTCACCTTCCCGCTGGTCGGCCGGGACGATGGGCCTAGGGTTGAGGTCACCAATGCCGACATCGAAGCCGCTTTCGAGGCCGAGGACATAGAACGGCACGGCCAGTGATCCTGGTGGACGTCGGCGTCTGGCTCGCCGCGACCTGGGGCAGGCACGCCCAGCACCGCATCGCCAGGCACTGGTTCGACGAGCAGTCCGACGACCTTCTCTTGTGCCGTGTCACCCAGATGAGCCTGCTGCGCCTGATATCCAACCTCGCCATCATGGGAGAAGACGCCGTCACGCGAAGCGAAGCCTGGCGGATCATCGATCAGTTCTGGTCAGATAACCGCGTCTTGTGGGCAGAGGAGCCTGACCATCTGGAGGCCGTCTTCCGCGCCATCTCAGCCCAGAACGACAACAGCCACAAACTGTGGACCGATGACTACCTCGCAGCATTTGCTCAGGCCAGCGGCGCATCGCTGGCGACACTCGACACCAAGCTGAAGGGCCGCTATCCATCCGTACAGGTCGACCAGCTGACCTGAGCACGCCCCGAAACCGCGTGACGCCCCCGAGGCGCCAAAATGTCCATCAAGCTGCCCTTTCAACCAGGAGCTGGGTGGCCGACCTGTGTGGTTATGACTTGCACGGCGGGGGATGATTGTCAAGCACATGGACGGTCTGACGGGTCATGGCGGCCAGGCGACCGAGCCGGAGACAGGACGGGACACATGGGCTGGGATAACCCGCCGGTGCCGTGGCGGGAATTCGAGCGGCGTCTTTCCTGGCGCGCCGGCGGTCAGCATGACGATGGCTCAGTCGTCCCGCTTCGGGGCACCGACCCCGCCGCCGCCCCCTCTGGACCTGCCGACCCGGCCGATCCCGCCGATCCCGCCGACCCTGCCGGACCCGCCCACCGCACCTGGACTGCCGACCCCGCCGGATCCGGCCCGGTCCGTGCGGCCAGCCCGTCCCGTGCGGTCGGACCGTCCCGTGCGGCCAGCTGCCCGGACTCCGGGCCGCCGTGGGCCGAGATGCACTGCCATTCCTCGTTCAGCTTCCTGGACGGGGCATCCAGCCCCGAGGAGCTGGTCGCTGAGGCGGCAGAACGCGGTCTTTCCGCCCTGGCCATCACCGACCACGACGGCATGTACGGGGTAGCCCAGTTCGCCCAGGCCGCAGCGAGATTCCGCCAGCAGGGCATGAGCCTCGGCACGATCTTCGGCGCTGAGCTCAGCCTGGACCTGCCCGGCCAGCGCGCGGGCGTTCCCGACCCGGGCGGGCGGCACCTGCTCGTCCTGGCCCGCGACCCCGAGGGGTACGCGCGGCTGTGCCGGGTGATCAGCGCCGCGCACCTGGCAGGCGGGGAGAAGGGCCGCCCTGTCTATGACGAGGCCGCGCTGGCGGGCGCGCATGACGGGCACTGGGTGATCCTGACCGGCTGCCGCAAGGGCGCTGTGCCCGCGGCCCTTGCCGGGCGCGGCCCGGCGGCGGCTGCGGCCGAGCTGCGCCGGCTGGCCGGGATGTTCGGCCCGGAGAACGTCCGGGTCGAGCTGTCCGGTCACGGCCTTCCGGACGACGACGAGCGCAACGACGCGCTCGCCGGGCTGGCCGCCGCGGCCGGGATCGAGCTGGTGGCCACCGGCAACGTGCATTACGCCCGCCCGGCGGACGCGCGGCTGGCGCAGGCGCTCGCCGCCATCCGGGCCCGCAGCAGCCTGGACGAGATGGACGGCTGGCTGGCTGCCTCCGGCGGCGCTTATATCCGGTCCGGTGCCGAAATGGCCGCCCGGCTCCGCCGCTACCCCGGCGTGCTGGAGCGGACCGCAGAACTCGCCGCCGCGTGCGCCTTCGACTTCCACGTCATCGCGCCACGGCTGCCGGACTTCCCGACCCCGGGCGGGCAGTCGGAGGCGGACTGGCTGCGCGAGCTGGTCGCCGGTAAGGTGGTCGAGCGCTACGGGCCGCGGGAAGCCGAGCGGATCCCCGGCGCCCATGCCCAGATCGCCCGCGAGCTCGAGGTCATCATCGAGCTCGACTTCCCTGGCTACTTCCTGATCGTGCACGACATCGTCGCGTTCTGCGAGCGGGAAAGCATCCTGTGCCAGGGCCGGGGGTCGGCCGCCAACTCCGCCGTCTGCTATGCGCTGGGAATCACCAGCGTGGATCCCGTTCAGCATGGCCTGCTGTTCGAGCGGTTCCTGTCGCAGGGCCGGGACGGCCCGCCGGACATCGACCTGGACATCGAGCACAAGCGCCGCGAGGAAGTGATCCAGTACGTCTACGGCCGGTACGGCCGCCAGAAGGCCGCGCAGGTCGCGAACGTGATCTCGTACCGGCCGCGGATGGCGCTGCGGGACGCGGGCCGGGCCCTCGGCTACCCCCCGCAGCAGCAGGACGCATGGGCCCGGCAGGCGGGCCCGCGCCAGTACGGGCCCGGCCAGCCGGTGCCGCCGGACGCCGGGGTTCCGGGGCCGGTCCTGGCGCTGGCCGAGCGGATGCAGCGGCTGCCGCGGCATCTGGGCATTCACTCCGGCGGGATGGTGATCTGCGACCGGCCGGTAGGGGAGGTGTGCCCGGTGGAATGGGCCCGGATGCCGGGCCGGACCGTGCTCCAGTGGGACAAGGACGACTGCGCCTACGCGGGCCTGGTCAAGTTCGACCTGCTCGGGCTGGGCATGCTAACGGCGCTGCGGGACTGCTTCGACCTGGTCGAGAGCTGCCACGGCCGCCGCTGGTCCCTGCACACGCTGCCGCAGGAGGATCCCGGCGTCTATGCGATGCTCTGCGCCGCCGACACCGTCGGGGTGTTCCAGGTCGAGTCGCGCGCGCAGATGGCCACGCTGCCGCGGCTGCGGCCGAGCAAGTTCTACGACCTCGTCGTCGAGGTGGCGCTGATCCGGCCGGGCCCGATCCAGGGCGGCTCGGTGCACCCCTACCTGCGCCGCAAACGCGGTGACGAGCAGACGACCCTGCCGCACCCCTCGATGCACCGGGCGCTGGGCAAGACCCTCGGCGTGCCGCTGTTCCAGGAGCAGATGATGCAGATCGCGATCGACTGCGCCGGGTTCAGCGCGACCGAGGCGGACAAGCTGCGCCAGGCGATGAGCTCCAAGCGCGCCCCGGAGCGGATCGAGGAACTGCGCGCCCGGCTGCTGACGGGCATGGCCGAACGGGACATCCCGCCCGGTGTCGCCGAGGACATCTACGCCAAGATCCTGGCGTTCTCCAGCTACGGCTTCCCGGAGTCGCACGCGATCAGCTTCGCCTACCTGGTCTACGCCAGCGCCTGGCTCAAGTGTTACTACCCGGCCGCGTTCACCGCCGCCCTGCTGCGCAGCCAGCCAATGGGCTTCTACGCCCCGGCCAGCCTGATCGGCGACGCGCGCCGGCACGGCGTGCAAGTCCGTGGCGTCGACGTCAACGCCAGCGCGGAACTGGCCACCCTGGAACCCGGAGAAACCCCGAAGACCTTCCGGCATAACGGGCAGCCGCCCGCCAGTCCGGCCGGCTCCGTCCGTCACTCCCGGGTGAGTCCGCCCAGGGCACGTCAGCCCGAGGCCCGCCAGTCCAGGGCGAGCCAGTCCAGGGCGAGCCAGTCAGGGGCCAGTCAGGCCTCGGCGCAGGATCTGCCGTGCGGCGGCGTGCCCGTCCCCGGCCAGCCCGCGATCCGGCTCGGCCTGTCCGAGGTGCGCAACCTCGGATCCGCGGCCGCGGCCGCGATCGTGGCCGGCCAGCCGTACGCCAGCCTGGAGGACTTCGCCCGCCGCACGGCCGTCCCGGCGCCGGCCCTGGAGGCGCTGGCGCTGGCCGGCGCGTTCGGGTGCTTCGGGCTGAGCCGGCGCGAGGCACTGTGGGCGGCCGGGGCGGCCGCCACCATCCGGGCCGGGCAGCTGCCCGGCACCACGCTGGGGCTGGCGGCCCCGCCGCTGCCGCCCATGACCGCCGCCGAGGAGACGTTCGCCGACCTGTGGGCCACCGGAACCTACGGCACGCACCCGGTAGAGCACATCCGGGTCCTGCTGACGGCCCGCGGGGTGCGGCCAGCCGCGGACCTGCAGGCCGCGCCGACCGGGGCTGCGGTTGCGGTGGGCGGCCTGGTTACTCACCGTCAGCAGCCGGGGACGGCCCGCGGGACGGTATTCCTGTCGCTGGAAGACGAGAGCGGGATGGCCAACATCATCTGCCCGCCCCCGGTCTGGGAGCGCTACCGCAAGATCGGTGTCGATGCCAGCGCGCTGGTGGTGCACGGCCGGGTCGAGCGGCTGGACGGCGCGGTCAGCCTGCTCGCCACCCGGCTATCGCGGCTGCGCGTAATCGC
>JBKQSL010000344.1:0-5804 GCA_052143655.1 Streptosporangiaceae bacterium
GCAGTGGAGCCCCGCGGTGCAGAGAAGGGTCATCGAGCTGGTGAAGGCCGCCATCTCCTGACCATGGCCGCGACCGCCGCGGCGCGCGCGGTCCCCGGGTGCCGCGGCTTCGGACGGCTCCGCCTCAGCTAGCAGCGTACGACCGTGCCACTCGCGGCAGAAGCGGAAACCTTCGGTCTCGGCCGGCATGCATAGTTATGCACGTCGGCCGGCATGATCGTCATGTCGATACGGAGGACTGCCAGGCCGTTACACGACGGTGTATGCCAGCTGGGGCGCGCACTGAGCCGCCTTACCTGTATCGGCCCGATGATGCAAGTTGGTCGGCAGGGGGCTTATGCGACCGTGAGTTGCCTTGTTTTGGCGTGCCTGAGTCTGCTCCCTGTCCCTGGTAGCTGCCGGGTTCTGCGAGTGGGCGGGCGGGTCAGGGGGCGCGCAGCGCCCGCGCAGCGGCGCCGCAGGCGCCCTTGACGCGGCCGCCTGCGAGCGGATCATGCCAGGCGGCAGGGCAGGGAGGGCGGGGGGCTGATGGGGGGGTTAGCTGCTGGGCATGCTGGCCTTCCTGTGCGGGGTGACCTGCCGTGGCAGCCGGCGGACGTGGCGGGAGCAGCCAGCCTTACCTAGGTCCACGGGGCGTGGGCGCTGCCCCGGCGACATGATGATTGATTGGGTGTCCCCGCCTGCGGGGATGCGGCCGCTCAGTCTAATCAGGCCGTCCGCCTGGCCGTGCGTGGCAAGGCCGGCAGCGGGCTGACAGCGGTTCGTCGGGAGCTGGCCGCGGTGGTCCCCATCGGGTGAGTGTGGCTGCGGCGTGCCTGTCCGGGCCGGCGCGTCACGGGCTGGGTCAGCCATGGCAAGGGCCGGGGGTCGCTAGGCGGCGGTGAGCGCGTCGTCGCCGAGCTCGGTCAGGATGTG
The DNA here is from genome assembly GCA_052143655.1 of Streptosporangiaceae bacterium. Taxonomy (GTDB): domain Bacteria; phylum Actinomycetota; class Actinomycetes; order Streptosporangiales; family Streptosporangiaceae; genus CAVSUR01. Next base: position 916 of record JBKQSL010000344.1, read on the forward strand.
GCACGCCTGCCGGACGATCTTGCGGGCCTCTGACAGGGCGGCGCGCTTACTGTTCTTGCGGTCTTTGACGGCGGCGTAGTAGGCGTGGTCGGGGGCGGCGGCGCGGGCGTGGGTCTTGCCGGCTTCATATACCGCCCAGCGCAGCACCGGTGGTCCTTGCCGGGACAGCCGCCCGGGCGGGCCTTTACGGTCGGAGGACCAGACGGTGATGTCCAGCCCGGTGAACCGGACCGCCTTGCGGGAAGAGGAGAACCGGCCCGCCCCGGCCAGCCAGCACGTCATTGCCAGGGCGGTGACCGGCCCGACCCCATAAAGCCGTGCGGCCAGCACTTTCGCGCCGGTCAGATGAGCTGCGGCCTCTCGCAGCTGGCGGCGCAGCGTGTGCAGCCGGGCTTCCAGGGCGGCGATCATCTCCAGGGCGGTGGCGACCTGCAGCTGCCCAGCCGGTGACAGGTGGGCGGCCGCAGCCGCCTGCAGCGCGGCCAGGCCCTGCTCGGTGCGCAAAGCGCCCTCGCTCAGCGGCGGGGCGCCCTGATGGAAGAACACCGCGTGGATGCGCTGCACCCAGGCAGTGTGCTCACGGCGCAGATCGTGGTAGGTCTCCAGCAGCGCCCGATACTCCAGGATCTGCGCCGGCGGGATCCAGCATTCCGGCAGCCGGCCCTCAGCCAGCAGCGTCCTGAGGTGCCGGGAGTCGGTCTTGTCGGTCTTGGCATGCCGCTTGCGGCCACGAGCGAGGGCCGTGTCGGCCGGCTCGGCCAGATGCGTTACAACGCCAGCAGCGGCCAGCTCCTCGGCGACATACCGCCACCCAGTGCACCCCTCCACCGCGAACGCGACCTCGCCGCGGCCAGCGAACCGCGCCAGCCAGGCGCGCAGGTGCTCCCGGTCGGCCGGCGCGACCTGGCCGCGCCGCACCTCCCCGCTCACCGTGTCGAGATAGTCGAAGGTCAGCTGCTTCCGGTGGATATCCAGCCCGCCTACGATGGACATCGGGACCTCCTCAAGCTCCCGAGGGCGCCCAAGCGCCCGCACGCGAATTGCTTACGAACCCAATCGTGACGCGACTGAGCTGGGGAGGTTCCTTGCGACTCAGGCACCGGCCACCCCGCCAGCTCAGACGCTTATGCCCGGCCAGCCGATGCATGTCATCTAATTGAGAATGGAGGTAGGCGTTGCGGCCTGGTCGTAGCGTTCAGAGGTCCCGATGGGCTGGCTCCCGAACCGCCTGCCGGCCGCGTGCGGTCTGGCTTTATATCGAGGTGCCGGCCTGTCGGGTCTCCCGTGGTGTGGCTCGTAAGAGGCGCGACGCCAGCAGATCCGGAATTAGGCATGCCCGCCACGGTCCTCCCCCCTGGATGACGAAGGAGCGGTTGATGGCGGCAGTGATGATAGGTGTTGATCCGCACAAGGGCTCGCACACGGCGGTGGCGATCAGCTTGGCCGAGGAGCCGCTGGGAGAACTGCGGGTCCGTTCGTCAGCCTCCCAGGCGGAGCGGCTCGTGGCGTGGGCGGCGGGCTGGCCGGAGCGGACCTGGGCGGTCGAGGGCGCCGGGGGCCTGGGCCACTTGCTCGCCCAGCAGCTGGTGGCGACGGGCGAGCGGGTGCTCGATGTTCAGCCCAAGGCTCGGTGCCCGGGTCCGGCTGCTGGCGGCCGGGGCGACGAACAAGAATGACCCGAACGACGCCCGGTCGGTCGCGATCGCGGCGCTGCGCTCAGCTACCCCCCGGAAGGTGACCGCTGATGACCACGCCGCGGTCCTGAAGGTGTGGGCCAAGCGCCACCGTGACCTGGGCCGGGCACGCAACCAGGTCGCCTGCCGCCTGCACGCCGTGCTCTGCGAACTCGTTCCCGGCGGCATCTCCAAAGAGATAACTGCAGCTAAGGCCGCTGCAGTGCTCGAGCAGGCTGAGCCGTCCGGGGCCGTTGAGGTGGCTCGCTGCGAGCTCGCTGCCGAGCTCCCGGGAGACCTCCGCCGCTTCGACGTCCAGATGCGCCAGACGAAGAAGAAGCTGGCCGTGGTGGTCAAAGCAGCCGGGACGACGCTCACCGAGATCTTCGGCGTGGGCCCGGTCGTCGCTGCCACCGTGATCGGCGACGTCGCCGGCGTTTCCCGGGCCGGGATCACTTCGCCGCCTATAACGGCACCGCGCCGATCGAGGTGTCCTCGGGGAACCGCAAAATCTACCGGCTGTCCAGACGCGGGAACCGGCGCATCAACCACGCCGTCCACATGGCCGCGGTCACCCAGATCCGGCACCGCCACAGCGACGGCCGGGCTTATTACGACCGCAAGCTCGCCGAGGGCAAGACGCACAAAGAGGCGCTTCGCTGCCTCAAGCGGCGGGTCAGCGACGCCATCTTCGCCCGCCTCCAGGCCGACGCCCGCCAGGCCGCCGCAGCAGCCAGTGCCAGGGGCCCGGGAGGGCAGCCGGGGAACGACTCTGTCGCCAGCGCGGCCGGCTCACACCCCGGAAACCGGCTCTTCGGCCAAGCCACTCCCGAGCCCGCCACCACCCTGCGACCCCCGAGCGGACGCTCGCAAAGCCGTCCGGCACCAGCTCCGAAGAAAACCCGGAAAGGCCCTTGACACAAAGAGGCTTCGATATGCGCTGTGAGCGGTGGTGATCGATTGATGGTGACCGCTGCGCAGATACGGGCATTATGCGGTCCGGAGGCTAAGCACCTGGTGGGTGCTGCGGAGCGGGTTGTTTAGGGGCAGCTGGCCGCTGGGGCGAGGCTGGCGATCTGGGAGAGGGGGATGGTGACTGGATCGGGACTGCCCTGGACGGTGAGGCGCAGGCTGCCGGTGCTCGCTGGCCGCAGGATACCGCAAGTGACAGCGTGCCCGCGGGTGACGGTGACGTATGAGGGTGGCGGGGACGGGTCGGCTGGTGCCCACCAGGTTAGGGCGATTCCGGTCAGGAGCGCCGTGATGGCTCCGGCGACGGCACGCCTGCCCCATTGGAGCCGCCGGGCCGCGCTGGCGGCCAAGTGGACCTCGTAGGCGGCCAGGGTGCCATGGACGGCACGGATGCCGTGGAGGGTCTGCATCTCGGGATCGGTGCCGGCTTCGGCGGCGAGCGCCTGCCAGAGGCCGAGGACGGCCAGCAGGAGGCCGCCGCCGACTAGGACTGTGATGAGTGCTCGCCAGCCGGTGGTGAGTCCAGCGGTGGTGTCGCGTCCTTGGATGATCACGGCGGTGCTGACCAGGGTGATGAACGCGGTGAGGCCGTTGCGCCAGGCCTTTGCACTGGCCCGGACGGTGTCCATGGAACCGGCCGTCAGCCTGGCGTAGCGGTCTCGCTCGTCGAGGTCGCTCTTGCTAGGGGCCTGCGTAGGCTTGCGGGCTCGTGGTGCTGGGCTCGTGGTCATGGCTGGCCGCTGCTGTCGACTGACCGCAGCGGCAGCTCCACGCGGAAGCTAACTCCGCATCCACTCTGACCTGCGGGTGCGCCGGGGTGGTTGTCACCGCAGCCGCATGACACGTCAACAGGGAAGAAGGGCACGCCGGTGTCGGTGGCATCAGGCTGGCCGGCATCGGTTCTGCCTGGTCCGCGCGATTGCCCGCCCATGAGGCCCATGACCGCAGTGTGGGTCTGCTGGTCGTCCAGGTCGTGCCCGCACCGGGGGCACGGGCCCCACACGCGGGAGCGGACGATCTCGTCGCGGGAGACGACCTCGCCGTGGAGGTCGTTACTCTCCAGCATGTTGAAGGCCGTCTCGGTCCATGAGTAGTCCGCCGACTCGTGATATGGCTCGTCCGGTGGCGCGGCTGCGTCGGTCATGTTCTCATCTCCCGTTCCAGGCCCGATGTCATCCGTTAGGCGGATTCACGCGACCAGGTTAGTAACCGCGCCTACCGTAAAGGCAGCAAACACCGGAACGGGGAAACTCGATTGGGCCGCAAAAGCAGGAATACCGTCAATCACCTGAAGTCCGCGCTAGACGTCAGGATCCAGCGGTGCGCGGGCTATGGGGATCCGTCAGGCGTGCTGGATCCGGTGGCCTTGGACGAGGCCAGCCGACTGTGCAGGGCTGTCCACCCCGCAGACGGTGATCTGGAGGCAGTTCCCGTGGATGTGCTGACGACGCTGGCGCACCTGCACCTGTCCCGTTACCAGGCGCTGCCCAGGGGACAGGACCAAGATGATCTGAGAAAAGCGCGCGCCCTGTTCGGCGTGCTCGCGGACCGGGCGCCTGAACGGGTACCTGATCAGGTTCGGGTCGTCCTTTCCGATGCCGACGCGTACCAGCTCGCAACGGAGGGCGCCAGAGCTTTCACGGAGTACGAGCGAACCGGGCGCCCAGGGGAGCTGGACACCGCGGTGACAGCGCTCCAAGACGCGGTTACCGCCACGCTCCCTGGCGCCCCGGGCCTCGCCGCGCGCCTGTCGGTCCTCGGGAGCTCCCTGCGCACCCGGTTCTAACGGGCGGGTGATGCCGCGGACCTGGACGCGGCCATCGACGCCGGGCGGCGGGCCGTGGACCTCACCCCGCCGGTCCACCCGGGCCTCGCCGGGTACCTGGCGAACGTCGGTGCCTCCCTGTTCATCCGGTTTGGGCGGGCTGATGATGCCGCGGACCTGGACGCGGCCATCGACGCCGAGCGGCGGGCCGTGGACCTCACCCCGCCCGGCGCTCCGAGCCTCGCCGCGCGCCTGGCGGACCTGGGGAGCTCCCTGCGCATCCGGTTTGAGCGGGCGGGTGATGCAGCGGACCTGGACGCGGCCATCGACGCCGGGCGGCGGGCCGTGGACCTCACCCCGCCCCGCGCCCCGGACCTCGCCGGACGCCTGGGGAACCTCGGCAACTTCCAGCACGCCCGGTTTGAGCGGGCGGGTGATGCAGCGGACCTGGACGCGGCTATCGACGCCGGGCGGCAGGC
>JBKQSL010000345.1:0-12859 GCA_052143655.1 Streptosporangiaceae bacterium
GGCAGCTCTCGAAGGGGCCCCATTTCATGACGAGCGTGTTCGCGCGCGAAGCCGGCCCCGGTGCCGCGGCAGCAACTGCCGGCGCGGGAGAGACCCGGCCCAGGGTGGAGTTCCGGGTCGCGCCGGAGCGATACCGGCACTGGCGCCTGGCTGTCGACGGGGCGGTCGCCACGCTGACGATGGACGTCGCCGAGGACGGCGGAATCGTGCCCGGGTACGAGCTCAAGCTGAACTCCTACGACCTCGGCGTCGACATCGAGCTCTGCGACGCGGTCCAGCGCCTGCGCTTCGAGCACCCCGGGGTGCGCAGCGTGGTCGTCACCAGCGGCAAGGAGAAGATCTTCTGCGCCGGCGCGAACATCCGCATGCTGGCCGCATCGCCGCACGCCTGGAAGGTGAACTTCTGCAAGTTCACCAACGAGACGCGTAACGGGATCGAGGACGCCAGCGCGAACTCCGGCCAGACATACCTGGCGGCGCTCAACGGCACGGCGTCGGGCGGCGGGTACGAGCTCGCCCTCGCCTGCGAGCACATCATGCTCGTGGACGACCGGTCCTCGGTGGTCTCGCTTCCCGAGCTGCCGCTGCTCGGCGTCCTGCCCGGCACCGGCGGACTGACGCGGGTCGTCGACAAGCGGCATGTGCGCCGTGACATCGCCGACTACTTCTCGACCAGGCCCGAGGGCGTCGGCGGCCGGAAGGCGGTGGCCTGGCGGCTGATCGACGAGGCGGTGCCGCGGCCGAAATGGGACGAGACGGTAGCTGCCCGCGCCGCCGAGCTGGCTTCCGGATCGAGGCGGCCGGCTGAGGCGGTCGGCGTCGCGCTGACGCCGCTGGACAAGCAGCGGACCGACGACGCGATCGAGTACCGCTACGTCTCGGCCGCGCTCGACCGAGCCGCCCGGACGGCCAGCATCACGATCCTCGGCCCGGACAGCGACGCGCCGGCCGACTTGGCCGCGGTGCACGCGCAGGGCGACAGCTTCTATACCCTGCGCCTGACCCGCGAGCTCGATGACCTGATCCTCGACCTGCGCACCAACGAGAGCGACCTGGGGACCTGGGTGTTCCGCACGAAGGGCGATCCGGGCCGGGTGCTCGCGCATGACCAGCTGCTGCTCGACAACTCCGGCGACTGGCTGGCCGCTGAGATCATCGGCTACCTCAAGCGCACGCTCAAGCGACTCGACGTCACCAGCCGCAGCCTGATCGCGCTGATCGAGCCGGGCAGCTGCTTCGCCGGCTCGCTGCTCGAGCTGGCTCTCGCCGCGGACCGGTCCTTCCATCTGCTCGGCGTCTTCGAGGACGTTGATCCGGACGCGGCGCCCGCCGTGATCATTCCCGGCCCGGCCAGCTTCGGCCCGCTGCCCATGGGCAACGGGCTGACCCGGCTGCAGACGCGCTTCCTCGGCGACGATGCGGCCCATGCCGCGGCCGCGCAGCAGGCCGGCCGGCCGCTGGCGGCCGAGGACGCCGAGCGGCTGGGCCTCGTGACCTTCGCGCCCGACGACATCGACTGGGATGAGGAAGTCCGGATCGCGATCGAGGAGCGCTCCAGCTTCAGCCCGGACGCGCTGACCGGACTGGAGGCCAGCTACCGGTTCGCCGGCCCGGAAACGCTCGAGACCAAGATCTTCGGCCGCTTGTCGGCCTGGCAGAACTGGATCTTCTACCGTCCCAACGCGTCCGGGCCGGACGGCGCACTGCGCAGGTTCGGCACCGGGCAGCGTGCTGACTTCGACTGGAAGCGAGTCTGACGTGACGACCGCCGACTACACCGAGAAGATTCCCAACAACGTCAGCTTGCACGAGGACCGGCGGCTGCAGCGGGCGCTGGAGTCCTGGCAGCCCAATTTCCTTTCCTGGTGGCAGGCCATGGGGCCGACCCTGCCGACCGAGGACGTTTACCTGCGCACGGCGGTGAATGTCGGCCGCCAGGGCTGGGCCCATTTCGGCCACGTCGTCATGAAGGACTACCGGTGGGGCATCTTCCTGGCCGAGCGTGACCTCGACCGGCGCATCGCCTTCGGCGAGCACAAGGGCGAGCCAGCCTGGCAGAAGGTGCCGGGGGAATACCGGTCGGAGCTGCGGCGGCTGATCGTGATCCAGGGCGACACCGAGCCGGCCTCAGTGGAGCAGCAGCGCAACCTGGGCGCCACCGCGCCGAGCCTGTACGACCTGCGCAACCTGTTCCAGGTCAACGTGGAAGAAGGCCGCCATCTGTGGGCGATGGTGTACCTGCTGCACGCCTACTTCGGCCGGGAGGGACGCGAGGAGGCCGAGGAGTTGCTGCACCGAAACTCGGGCAGCGAGGACAGCCCGCGGATCCTGGGCGCCTTCAACGAGGAGACCCCGGACTGGCTGTCGTTCTTCATGTTCACCTACTTCACCGACCGGGACGGCAAGTACCAGCTCGGCACGCTGAAGGAGTCGGCGTTCGACCCGCTGTCGCGCACCTGTGAGTTCATGCTCAAGGAAGAGGCGCACCACATGTTCGTGGGCACGACCGGGGTGGACCGGGTCGTCGAGCGCACCGCGGCGGTGATGCTCGAGAACAGCACCGATGACGTGGTGGCGCACGGGGCGATCCCGCTGAGCGTGATCCAGAAGTACCTGAACTTCCACTACTCGGTCTCGCTGGACCTGTTCGGCTCGGACACCTCGACCAACGTGGCGAACTATTACACCGCGGGCCTCAAGGGCCGGTGGTCCGAGGAGCGCCGTAAGGACGGCCACAAGCTCACCAGCGACTCGATCATGGTCGACTCGGTCAGCGACGGCCAGATCGGCCAGACCGAGGTGGCCGCGCTCGTCGGCCTCAACACCGACCTGCGCGGTGAGTACATTTCCGACTGCCAGAACGGCGTCAAGCGATGGAACCGGATCCTCGCGGAAGCCGGGCTGCGGACCCGGCTCCAGCTGCCGCACGTGGCGTTCAACCGGAGGGTAGGGGCGTTCGCCGGTATCGAGGCCACGCCGGACGGCGAGCTGCTGCCAGCCGGCGAATGGGAACGGCGCAAGGGCGAGTGGCTGCCGACCGATGTCGACAAGACTTACGTTCGGTCGCTGATGCGGCCGGTCTACCAGCGGGGCAAGATCGCGGCGTGGCTCGCGCCGCCCCGGTCCGGGATCAACGGCCAGCCGTTCGACTACGACTACGTCCACCTCGCCTGATTCCTCGCAGCGCCACGGGCCGCCGGGATTTCAGCGGCGTTCCGCGGCGAACAGGACGGTGGTGAAGCTCCTCGTGAAGCTCCCGCCGAAGCGGTTGATGGCGTCTGCGACCCCGCCCCGCAAGCGCGCCCGCACGCTGGCCGCAAGCGCGGCGTGGTCGCTGTGGGCAAGCAGCTCGCTGAGCCACAGCTCGGTGGCGCAGGTACGGCTCCACCGGAATCGCCGCACTTCCAGCTTCCCGAACTCGCCGCAGTGACTTATCCCATCCGTAACAGCCGACCAGTCTGGCTCCGGATCGGTCCGTTTATCTGCGCCGCCGGGCCGAGAACCTCGTCGATGAGCTCGCCGGGGTAGCCGGGCCTGGTCTGGTCGTAGCGCTCGGCCTCGGCTGCGTACAGGCGCGCTCGCTCAGGGTCGGGAACGTGCATCTGCTCGCCCGTCATTGATGTCCTCCCACTGCCGGATGGCGTCGGCCGACCACTTCGCGTGCCGCCTGGCGAACAGGCGCGCGGCACGCGCGCCGCTCCACCCGGCCGGCAGCAGGGCAGGCGGCAGGCCGGGATCGACCGACGGGAAGCGGCGCCAGGCGTGCACCAGCCCGGTCAGCCGTACCAGCGGGTCGGGCGCGGCGGCGGACGCGAACTCGGCGAGGAACTCCTCGTACTGCCGCCCGATCGCGGGCAGGTCCCAGGACTGCGCCACCAGGTCCGACAGGTCGCCGCCGCCGCGGTGCTCGGCGACGAAGATCTGCCCGCCGGCCACGGCGGCCTGCCGCAGTGCCTGCTCCACCTCTGCCCGGCGCTCGGTGTGGGTGGTGACCCATATGCCGGGAGCCGGGCTGCCCAGGCCGGCCCAGCCGAGCCGGGTGCGGACGACATGGCGGGCGGACCGGTCGCTCTCGGGGACCCGGGCCAGCACCAGCAGCCAGCTGCCGTCCCAGTCGCGCTGCGAGCCGGCGAACGCGAAGATCCGCTCCGTCCCCTCGGTCAGCAGCCTGTCGCCGCTGGGGGTGAGCCACCACCGGGTTCGCCGCCCGAGGCGCTCGGGCCTGATCCAGCCGTCCGCGGCCGTCCGGGCCAGCGCCTGGCGGATGGCCTTCTCCTCGACCCCCAGCCGGGCGAAGGTCTCGATGAACGCTGACGTCCAGGCCGAGCCGCCCGTCGGCAGCACGAACTCGCCCAGAACGGTGAACAGCAGCCCGCGCGCGCTCGCCGCGCCTGCCGCATGCCGCCGCGACAGCAGCGGAACTGCCTGGCCGTCATGCGGGGCTGGGGACGCCATCCGCTCTTCGCCTCTCCTCGGCAGGCCTGCGCGCATCCGCCCCTGGCCATGTCAGCCAGCGCATGAACGCAGGCCGAGCGGCGAATGACAACGAGCCGATCTTACTGGCGAGACAGGGCATCCCTGCGGAACGCGCGACGCCGCATGCTGCGGCTGCGGGCCGCCTGCTCCGGCAGGCCGGCTGGGAGCTGGAGTACTTCAGCACAGTGCCGCCGGGCAGCTGGACAGGCTGCGCGAGCGCAACGGCCAGAACCTCGTGGAGCTGCGCGAGCCCCTGGCGATGGCGCGGCAGTCTGCCACCCAGCACCCTCGCCCTGGCCGGCGCCACGTTCGTCTCGGTGCAGGCATCGGCGCGCAGCACCCGGATCGCGGAACGGGCTCTGCTGGCCGGTCAACGCCCCGTGCTCGCACCGGCCGGACCTGACGACCCGGCCGACAGCGTCCAGTTCGCCGATGGCCGGGTCTTCCCCCTGAGAACGGGCGGGCCCCATGAGGTAGCGGGGGTCCCGCCAGCGCGTCGGGTGAGTGCTGGCGCGGAGCAGCGGGGGAGCCGGGCCTGCCTTGGCGATGCCGAGCGGCGCGATCGCCGGGCCGACGAGCAGCCCGGCGGAACCGGCCAGTTCCATGGTGCCGATACCGTCGCACCAGGTGACCGCGCATACAAGAAGGTATACTTATTGTATGCGCGAAACGACCATCCGGCTGGACAGCGCGGTGCGCGATAAGCTCCGCGCACTTGCCGACGAGGACCATGTCACGCTCGGGGATCTGCTCAGCCGGCTGGCGGAACGCGAGCAGTACCAGCGTGACATGCGGCGTGCCAACGAAGTCATGGACCGGATGCAGCGCGAGGATCCTGCGGCATGGCAGGAGTACGTGTCCGAGCTGCGCGCATTCGAAGCCGGCACGGCCCGCGACGGGCTGACGGAGGCGGCAGCCGACTGGCCGGAGTACAACGACGCCGGAAGCGTGACGGGTGCCCTACCAGGCCGGTGACGTGCTGCTGGCCGACCTGGATCCGGTAGCGGGCCACGAGCAGGGAGGCCGACGTCCCGTCCTGGTACTGTCCGGCCCCTCCTATAACGAGCTGCGCAACGAGCAGCTCATCGTGGCCGCGATTACCAGCCGCCAGCGCGGGCTGCCCTTCCACATCCCCGTGGGCGCCGATTCCGGGCTGCGCGCGCCAAGCTGGGTTCAGTCCGAATCGGTCCGGGCGATCTCAGTGCAGCGGGTGATCAGGCAGCTAGGCCGTGCTCGCCCCCAGACAGTAGCTGAAGTACGTAACCGGGTAGTCAACTTTCTCCGCGACTGGTAAGCGTGGTCGCCGGCCTGAGCCGGGAACCGGGCGCTCAGGAGCGACGCCGCCGGCCGCGACGCCGTGTCGCCGCCGGACAGGTTCGCGGTGAATCGCGAGCCCTGGACCGCACCACGGAAGCGGCACAGCAGCCGACCAGCCAGGCCCGCCGCCGGGTGCAGGACGCGCCGCAGCCGGACGCCGATCCGCTGGCGCAGCACAGGGCCGTGGCGGCCGTTCCTGGCCGCCGCCAGGGACGGCGACTTCACCGGGCTGCCTGGTGTCCTGGCGGTGGCCAAAAGGCCAAGATCGGCCAACTGGCTCTTCCCGTGATCGGCCGCGCCGCCGTACTGTTGGACCGCCGAATCGTTTCAGCTGGCTGGAGCCGTGACGGTTTGGGGGAGCGGATGACCGGTGACGCACCGCAAGACGTGCCGGCTACTGCCGCAGGCGGTGCCGCGCACAGTCTCGCGCGTGCGAGGCTATCGGCCAAGCCGCTCATCAGCCCGCTGCTGCGGGCCGACAGCGGCGCTTCGCAGGCCGACCGCGAGAGGCTGGTCTACTCAGCCGGTGACCGGGTCGCGGTGCTCGTCGAGCTGAACGTCACGCACGGGATCGCGGCGGCACGGCAGAGCTTCCTCAGCCTGTTCACTGCCACGTTCGCCGGCGTCAGCGCGCCCGAGCCCATTCCGATCGCCCGGCAGTACCTGCGCTGCCTGCTCACTCAGGATCAGGTCAAGCAGCTTGGCGATGCCGACCGCAGCGGGCCGCACTCGATCTTCAGGATCTGGCCGGACTACCGGCTGATCGCGCACACCGACCGCTCGGTGTCGACGGTGAAGGCCGACGCTGCGGCGCGCAGCTACGGCACGACCGGTGGCGGCATCGTGTGGGCGGTCATCGACTCCGGCATCGACCAGAGTCACCCGCACTTCTCCTGCCCGGGCATCGGGCCGAACCTCGCCGACGAGCGAGTTGCCGGGGCGCACCGTGACTTCACCCCGCTGCTGGGCTTGGGCACTGCCCCCGGCGACGACCCGAAGCCGGCCCTGCAGGACAACTTCGGCCACGGCACGCACATTGCCGGCATCATCGCCGGGTCGATGCCCCCGCCGCCCGCCGTGGTCAAGATCGCCGCGAACCAGCCGACGAGCGACGACATGCCGGCCTGGGTCGAGCGCACGCTCGAGCCGGGCTCCGCCCTGACGGGCATGGCGCCCAAGACCCGGCTGCTCAGCCTCAAGGTGCTCGACGATGACGGCGACACCTCATCGAGCGTGGTCATCGCCGCCCTGGACTACGTCCGCACCGTCAACGCTGACGGCCGTCAGGTGATTCACGGGGTCAACCTGTCGATCGGCTGCGACTGGTACCCGGACGAGTACGCGGCGGGCCAGAGCCCGTTGTGCCGCGCTGTCAACGAGCTGGTCAGCAGCGGCGTCGTGGTGGTCGTGTCCGCGGGCAACAGCGGCGCAGGCGGCACGCTGACGGGCGGGAGCGGCGATGTCAGCGGGCAGCTGTCGACGATCACCGACCCGGGTAACGCCGCGAAGGCGATCACCGTCGGCTCGACGCATCGCTTCGCGCCGCACACTTACGGCATCAGCTATACCTCCTCGAAGGGGCCGACGCTGGACGGGCGGCTCAAGCCCGATCTGGTCGCGCCCGGCGAGCGGATCACGTCGGCGGCGGCCGGCGCGATGCGGGCCGGCATCGGCCCGCTCGCCGGCGATCCGGGGATCGCGGCATACGTGGAGGACAGCGGCACGTCGATGGCGGCGCCGCACGTCTCCGGCGCGATCGCGGCGTTCCTGTCGGTCCGGTCGGAGTTCATCGGTCAGCCGGACGAGGTGAAGCGGCTGTTCTGCCAGAACGCCACGTCGCTCGGCCGGCACGAGTTCTACCAGGGCGGGGGCATGCTCGACCTGATGCGCGTGCTCTCCAGCGTCTAGCCGAAATGAGCAGAGATGGCGGACATCGACGGGCTGCAGTATTACGAGCTGAGCTTCGCCGCCGACGGCACGGTGCTCGACGATGGCGGCTTTCCCGCGGCGGTCAGCGCCGGGGGCATCACCGACGTGTTCGTCCTGTCACACGGCTGGAACAACAGCGTGGACAGCGCGCGCAGCCTGTACCAGGCGATGTTCACGCTGCTCGCCGGGATGCTCGGCGCCGGCCTGCCGGCGTCCGCCGCTGTCGGCGTCTTCTGGCCGTCCCTGCTGTTCCCCGAGGATGACCCGAGCGGGCCGGCGACGCCCTCGACGGGCGCGCAGCTTGCCGCGGCGCTGGCGCCCGCGTTCCCTGGCCAGCAGCAGAACCTGACCACGATGGGCACGATGCTGGACCAGCAGCCGCAGGATTCCGGGCAGCTGGAGCAGTTCCACCAGCTGGCCTCCGGGCTGGTCACCTCGCTGCCGCTGGCACCCGAGGACGCCGGACCGCAGGCGGCCATCACCGGCGACACCAGCGCGGTGTTCGGGCATGCCGCTGCGATGGCCCAGACGTCCGGGCCGAGCGCAGAGGGCCTGCCCAACCCGTTCCAGGCGCTGTGGTCGGGTGCCCGCGAGGTGCTGCGAACGATGTCCTATTACGAGATGAAAAACCGCGCTGGCGTGATCGGCCAGAATGGCCTCGGGCCGCTGCTGGGCAGGCTGGCGCCGGCCGGGTCACCGCTGCGCATTCACCTGATGGGACACAGCTTCGGCGCGCGCCTGGTCTCGTTCTCGCTGACCGGGCTGCCAGCGACGGCGATCGGCGCGGCAAGCCCGGTCAAGAGCCTCACCCTGATCCAGGGCGCCTTCTCGCATTTCTCCTTCGCGAACCCGTCACCGTGCCAGGCAGTTCCCTCCGGCGCGCTCGCGGGCGTGCTCAACCGGGTCGACGGCCCGCTGCTGTCGACATTCAGCGCGGCCGATCGCGCAGTGGGCTGGTGGTATCCGGCCGCCAGCATGCTGGCGCACCAGGACGCCGAATCGCTGACCGATCTGGTCTACCAGTGGGGCGGCATGGGCCACGACGGCTTCCAGCAGTCACCGGCTGGGACCACGATGCCGCTGCAGGCCCAGGGCCAGCCCTACCCGTTCGTCACGGGCGGCGTCTACCTGCTGGACGCCAACGCGGTCATCTGCGCTGACCTGTCGCCGTTCAGCGGGGCGCACAGCGACATCCAGCACCCGCAGGTGCTGTGGGCGGTGCGGTCCGCCGCGTCGGTATAGCCGCCGCGCTCATGCCGGCGGGCGCCGTGCGGTGCGGTCGTGGTCATGGCCGTGCTTCGAACACGAGGTTGAACGGCGTCTCAGCGACTCGGCGGAAACGGGTGAAGCCAGCCGCCCCGACAATGTCCGCGATCCTCGCCTCCCCAGCTTGTGCGCCTAGTGCCAGCCCGACCGGCTGCGAGAGCGAGGCAGGCGTGCACAGCAGCGTGGAGAACGCGTAGTAGGCACGCCCCACGGGGTTGAGGTTGTACTCGACCCTGTCGCCGGCGTAGGGCTCCACGATCATCCAGGTGCCGTCGGGCTTGAGCGTCTCGTGCACGTGCCGCGCGGCCCCGACCGGATCGCCCATGTCGTGCAGGCAGTCGAACATCGTGACGAGGTCGTACCCGTCACCAGCGTAGGCGGCAGCTGACGCCGTCTCGAAGCGTACCCTTGCGGCTACGCCGGCCTCCTGTGCCCGGCGGCGTGCTGTCTCGACCGAGCCGCCGTGGTAGTCGGAGCCGACGAAGGCCGAGTTCGGGAAGGCATCGGCCATCAAGATCGTCGATGCGCCGTGACCGCAGCCGACGTCGGCGACGAGCGCCCCGCGCTCCAGCCTGCCCACGACGTCGTCGAGCGCGGGCAGCCACGAGGACGTGAGGTTGGCGTTGTAGCTGGGCCGGAAGAAGCGCTCGCAGCCCTCGTGGACCTCGGGCACATGCTCATGCCAGCCGAAGCCTGCGCCGCTGCGGGCCGCCTCGGTGATTGCGGGCGAGTCGAGCACCGAGCCCAGGGCGATCTCGAAGAATCCGGGCAGGAACGCCGGGCTGTCCGGGTCGGTGAGCGCCACGGCCTGCTCTGGAGGCAGCAGGTACCGGCCGCTGTCCGGGTCGTAGTCGACGTAGCCGCCCGCAGCCTGGGCGTTCAGCCACTCGCGCACGTAACGCTCGGCAGTGCCGGTCCGCGCCGCCAGCTCAGCCGGCGAGAGCGGTCCTGCGCCGGCCAGCGCCTGGTAGAGGCCCAGCCTGTCGCCCATCACGACCAGCGCCGCGTTCAAGGTGGCGCCGACTTCGCCGACGGCACGGAAGACGAACTGCTGGAGCCTGTCGCCGTCGACCTCGGCTGCATGCTCGATGGTGCTCATGACATCCCTCCCTGCTCCGGGTTTCGGCCGAGCGTAGGCCCGGAGCGGCCGAAGTCGCTTCCGGGGAGGCACCTAGTCCTGGGCATCCCTGTTGCACATCGCATCGGGTGCCTAGAATCGCGCCCATGCTGGTGGGCCGTGATCATGAACGGCGCGAGATCGAGCACGCTCTCGCGCAGGCCCGGTCGGGCGCCAGCGCGACGCTCACCCTGGTCGGGGAGCCGGGAATCGGCAAGACAGCGCTGCTCGACTACGCCGCGGAACGCGCGACCGGGATGCGGCTGCTGCGGGCGCGCGGCGTCGAGTCGGAGGCGCAGATCCCGTTCGGCTCCCTGCTGGAGCTGGTCCGCCCCGCTCTGCCCATGCTCGAAAAGATCCCCGAGCCCCAGGCGGCCGCGCTGGCGGCCGCGCTGGCCCTGCGCCCCGCGGCGGCGCAGGAGCGGTTCGCGGTGGGCGCTGCGACGCTCGGCCTGCTCGCGGCCTATGCCGAACAGGCACCCGTGGCGGTGCTCGTCGACGATGCCCAGTGGCTCGACAGCTCCAGCGCGCAGGCGCTGCTGTTTGCCTTCCGCCGGCTGGTGGCCGACCCGATCGCGGTCCTTATCGCAGCTCGTGAGGGTGAGCCGTCCTTGCTGACCGGCGCTGACCTGGCGGGGCTGCAGGTCCGCGGCCTGACCTTTGACGAGGCGGCCCTGCTCGTTCCGGGCCTGGCAGCCGGGGCGGCTCGGCGGCTGCACAGCGCCACGGCCGGCAATCCGCTAGCGCTGCTGGAGCTGGCGTCAGGCGCGCCCGACCTGGCGCTCGCTCCCGAAGGCGCCCCCATCCTCGTCTCGGCCAGGATCTCGCGCATGTTCTCGCAGCGAACGAGCCTGCTCGGCCAGGACACCCGGCAGGCCCTGATCCTGGCCGCGACTAGCGACACCGGCGACCTGGCCACGCTCGGCCGCGCCGCCGCCCAGCTCGGTATCGACCTGGCGAGGCTGGCCGCGGCGGAGAGCGCCGGGCTGGTCACCTTGCAGCCAGGAGCGGTCGTGTTCCGCCATCCCCTGGCCCGGTCAGCGATCTACGCCGGCGCAGCCGCTAGTCAGCGGCGCGCGGCCCACCGGGCGCTCGCGGCTGCCCTGCCCGACCGGGATGTCGACCGGCGTGCCTGGCACCTGGGTGCCGCGGCGGTCGGGACCGACGAATCAGCGTCGGCTGCCCTGGAGCAGGCGGGCGCCCGCAGCCGGGGCCGGAGTGCGTACTCGACCGCGTCCGCGGCGTTCGAGCGTGCTGCCCGGCTCACGACCGACGGCGACCGGCACGCGCGGCTGCTGCAGGAGGCGGCTGGGGCCGCGTGGCTCGGCGGCCTTACTGACCGTGCCGTCACGCTGCTCGACCAGGCCCGGGCGTTGACCAGTGACCTCCTGCGGCTGGTCGAGATCGATCAGCTCGCAGGTCACATCGCGGCCCGCTGCGGTCCTGTGATGCGCGGGCACGCGATTCTTACCGCGGCAGCCGACCGAGCCGATCCCGAACGAGCCGTTGCGATGCTCGCCGAGGCGGCCAGCGCTTGTTTCTTCGCGGGGAACGCGGCCGAGATGCTGTCGGCGGCTGAGCGGGCGCGAGCGAAGCTGCCGGAGAACCCGTCGGTACGCGCCCGCTTCCTGGCCGCGATCGCCATCGGGATGGCCCGGATACTGGGCGGGGACGCCGCAGCCGGCGCACAAGCAGTCCACGAAGCGGTCGTGCTCGCCGAGAGCTCTGCCGACCTGCGCGGCGATATTCAGCTGATCCCGTGGCTTGCCGTCGGGCCGCTATTCCTGCGCGAGACCAGTACCGGCCGCCCGCTGCTCGAGGATGCCCTCAGGACCGCCCGTGAGCGTGCAGCTGTCGGCGCACTGCCCTTCGTGCTCAACCTGATCGCTCGCGATCAGGCCACCACGGACCGCTGGTCTATCGCGCGGGCCACTTACCAGGAAGCAATTGACCTAGCCCGCGAGAGCGGGCAGCAGACCGAGCTGACGTCTGGCCTGGCCGGGCTTGCCTGGCTGCAGGCCCGCCGCGGACGAGAACAGGAATGCCGGTCCTGCGCCACCGAGGCGCTCGCCCTCTGTCATGCGCTAGGGACGCAGCTCTACGAAATCTGGGCGACAGCGGCGCTCGGTGAACTCGAGCTCGGCCTCGGCGATACGGGCGGCGCCGCGGGGCACTTCGAGCACGTCCAGCACCTTCTGCGCGACCTTGCGATCACTGACACCGATCTGTCGCCCGCAGCAGAGCTCGTCGATGCATACGCCCGGCTTGGCCGCATCGCCGAGGCGCAGCAGCTCACGGCCTGGTTTACAGCCGCCGCGAGCGCCAAGGGACAGCCATGGTCACTCGCCCGCGCCATGCGCTGTCAGGGGCTGCTGGCAGCAGATGCCGGGTTCTCCGCGCACTTCGATCTCGCGCTGACCCTTCATGAACAGACACCCGACGGCTTCGAGGCCGCGCGCACCCGGCTGGCGTACGGGGAACGGCTGCGGCGCGCCCGGAACCGGATCCTGGCCCGCGAGCAGCTCCGCGCCGCCGCGGATGTCTTCGAACGCCTGGACGCCGGTCCCTGGGCTGACCGGGCTCGTGCCGAGCTTGCGGCCACCGGCGAGAAGCGACAGCGACGCGAGCCGGGATCGATCGACGAGCTGACGCCGCAGGAACTGCAGATCTCGCTCCTGCTCACCGCGGGAAGAACGACACGGGAGACGGCGGCCGCGCTGTTCCTCAGCCCGAAGACGGTCGAATATCACCTCC
>JBKQSL010000346.1:0-3158 GCA_052143655.1 Streptosporangiaceae bacterium
GCTGACCCGCCGGCAACCACCCGGCCAGGGCCCAGCAGCCCCCGGCAGGAAGTCACCACCCAGACCTGCCACAACATGCACATCGAACGCTGCCGACTCATGTGCAAACATCGTGGCCGCTAACACCGGTTCCAAGGCCGAGGCCGGGGAAATCAAGCAGCGTCTCGCCCGGTTCCTGCGCGACGAGCTCAAGCTGGAACTATCGGCGGACAAGACGCTGATTACCCACGCCCGTACTCAGAAGGCGCGTTTCCTCGGCTACGACATCATCGCCCAGCACAGCGCGACCCGGACCGCCGTCAACGGCGTGATCGGGCTGCGGGTGCCCAGGGATGTGATTAAGGCCAGGCAAGCTCCCTACCGGGCCCACGGCACACCGTGGTACCGGCCCGGCCTGCTGAACCTGGACGACCTCCAGGTCATCAGCACCTACGGCCAGGAATACCGGGGGCTCGTCCAGTACTACCTGCTCGCCGGGAACGTCCATGAACTGGACCGGCTGCACCGCACGGCTCAGGTGTCGATGCTGAAGACCCTGGCCTGCAAGCACCGCTCGACGGTGACGAAGATGGCCCGCAAGTACATGGCCACGATCGCCACCGAGCACGGGCCTCGCGTCTGTTACGAGGCCCGCAAGGAGCGGCCGGGCAGGAAACCACTGGTCGCACGGTTCGGCGGTATCCCGCTGAAACGGCAGCGCAAGGCGGTCATCGACGACCGCCTGCCCGCCCCGCCCATCCGCCGCAGGGAGCTGGTCACCCGGCTCCTGAAGGGCGAGTGCGAATGGTGCGGCCAGCGGGCCATGGTGGAAACCCACCAGGTCCGCAAGCTGGCCGACCTCACCGCACCGGGGCGGCAGCCACCCGGATGGGCGGTCCTGATGGCGAAAATGCGGCGCAAGACGCTCATCGTCTGCGCACCCTGCCACCAGGCCATCCACGGGAAGCCAGCCGCGACCCGCACGTCAGCATTGCCGGAGAGCCGGATGCACTGAAAGGTGCCCGTCCGGTTCGGACCGGGGGCCGCCGGAAAAGGGCCTGAACCACAGGTACCTCGCCGGCGGCCTACCGGTGTTATTACCTGGCGGAGGCGGCTGGCCTGGAGGTGTGGCTGGTCAACGCTAAAGACGTGAAGCACCTGCCCGGACGGGGCAAGAGCGACCGGGAAGACAGCGTGTGGCTGTGCAAGCTGAACGAGCGGGGGATGCTGCGCCGCTCGTTCGTGCCGCCGGAGGGAATCCGGGACCTGCGGTCGCTGACCCGGACCCGGTCCCGGCTGGCCCAGGACCAGGCCCGGCACCAGAACCGGGTCGAGAAGATCCTCGAGGACGCGCTGCTGAAGATCTCGGTGGTGATCTCCGACCTGTTCGGGGCCAGCGGGCGGCGGTTCCTGGATGCCCTGGTCGCCGGCGAGCGCAGCCCGGCGGCGCTGGCCGCGCTCGGCGACGCCCGGCTGAAGGCCACCCGCCAGCAGCTGGCTGACGCGCTGACCGGCCGGTTCCGCGAGGTCCACGCCTTCGAGATCGCCGCGCACCTGCGGCTCATCGATGCGATCAACGACGAGATCACCCGCCTGGATGCCCGGATCGAGCAGCAGCTGACGTCCATCCCTGGCGTGGCGCCGGCCTGCGCCAGCTGCGGGCTGATCGGCGGCGGGCACTCACCCGGCTGCGCCAGCGACGGCACGCCCGTCCCTGGCCTGGTGGAACGCCTCGATGAGATCACCGGGGTCGGCGTCCGCAACGCCCAGGTCGTCATCGCCGAGCTCGGCACCGACATGTCGGTGTTCCCTGCCCCCGGGCACGCCGCCGCGTGGGCCCGGCTGACCTCCCGCACCGGCCAGTCCGGGAGCACCGCCCGGCCCGGCCGCACCGGCAAGGGCAACCCGTACCTGCGCGGCGCGCTGGGCCAGAGCGTCATGGCCGCCGCAAGGACCGATACCCGCCTCGGCGAGCAGTACCGCCGGATAGCCAGGCGCCGCGGCAAGCAGAAAGCCATCGTCGCGGTGTCCCGGGTCATCTGCGAGATCTCCGCCATCCTCATCGCCGACCCCGCCGCCCGCTTCACCGACCCCGGCGCCGATTACTACAGCCGGGCAAACCCCGCACGCCAGACCCGCTCCAGGATCCGCGAGATCGAACGGCTCAACCCCGGCATGAAAGTCACCCTCACCCCCGTCGAGCCCGCCGCCACGGCCGCCTGACCTACGTCGCGGAACGTAACCAGCCCGCCACCCGCCACTCCCGGAGCTGTCACCAGCACTCACCGTAATTCCCCCAGGCCAGCGACTACCCCAGCGACCAGGCCGCCCGGGGTGGCTCGCCGCTGCACCCCATGCGGTGGATGTTTCCGGTCAGATGTCGGGCTGGCCGCATGCGGTGGAATCGATCGGCCCGCTGGCCTAGATGTTCACGACCTGCGGCGAGAGGCGGCAACGACCGTGAACCAGCAAGGCCCAGGCTTGGGACTTGCATCCTCACCTGGGCCTGAATGCTCGGAGCGGGTGACGAGAACCGAACTCGCACTATCAGCTTGGGAATCTGCCGACCCATCGCTGGCCAGGGTTTGCCGAGCAGGGCGGCGACATCGCGAACCCGACAGTCCCCGTGCGACCGGTTCAGCGGCAGCCTCTCTGATGCGAGCGGCGGGCTTGACAGGCTCCGGGGTGGCGCGCTACTAATTCAGCTTAGTAATTGGTACTGAATAAGCGAGGTGCCGGGTGCACGGCAAGTTCGATGATCTCGGCCGGTTCGCCGACCCGTCGGCGCTGATCTTGACCAGCCTGGCCGACGGTCCCAAGCACGGTTACGCCATCATGACCGACATCTCCGCTTTCAGCGGGGTCGGCATGGAGCCGGGCACTTTGTACGGGGCGCTGTCCCGGCTGGAGCGCCGGGGCTGGATCCGGCCGCTGGCCGCCGACGAGCGCCGCCGCCCGTACGAGATCACCGCCGCCGGCCAGCAGGTCCTGGCCGAGCAGCTGCAGTCTATGCAGCAGGTCGTGCGCACCGGCCGCCAGCGCATCGCCACCGGCTGAGCCCCGATGAAGCCCGCCCTGGCCGACCGGCTGTGCCGCGCCCTGGTCGGCTGCTATCCGCACCGCTGGAAGCAGCGTTACGCCGCGGAAATGCTCGATGTTCTCGACCAGCACCGCGCGGG
>JBKQSL010000347.1:0-5557 GCA_052143655.1 Streptosporangiaceae bacterium
AGAGCCGCGCCGCCGGCCGGAGGGATCAGGTGCGTTGGACGGTCACGTTCCTGACCGGGCACTGCAGCCGGTAGCGGCAGGCCGGGTCCGGGCCGCCCTGGCCGCGTCGGCTGGCCTGGGCATGTTCTTCGCGCTGGCTGACCCGGCCCGGGACCCCGCCGGCTGGCAGCCGGCCAGCGCGCTGTATGCCGCTGGCGGCGGCCCGCTCGGCCTGGTCCTGGAGTCGACGCGGGGCAGGCTGGCCGGATGCGAGTCCAGGGTCGCGGCATCGCTGTTCTTCCAGGGATACGCCGCCCGGCTGCTGTCGCCGCAGCTGGGCTGCATCGCCATGGGCGGCTGCGTCCCCGGCGTGCCCGCCGCCCGGCTGCGCTGGAGGAGCGCGGACAGCGAGATGATGCAGCTGGGCATGACACCGGGGCCGGGCTGGCGGGCACCGGCTGACGTGCTGATCGAGCGGATGGTCGCGATCGCGTTCGGCGAGCACCTGCTGCCGCTCGCGGACTCGGTGCGTGCCCGCACGCCGATAGCCGGGGACGTGCTGCGGGACAACGTCGCCTCCGCGCTGATCAGCGGCCTGGCGCTGCTGAGCGGGCAGCTCGGGCCGGGCTGGCGCGCGCTCGCCGCGCACGCTCTCTCCCGGCCGGAACTGCGCGGCTGTGGCAGCCTGCGGGAATCCGGTCCTGTCTTCGTCCGCCGCAGCTGCTGCCTGTACTACCGGCTGCCCGGGGGCCGCACATGCGGCGACTGCCCGCTGGGCCGCCCCCGTTGCTGATCCTGGCCTACGAGGCTGGAATCGTGCGGCCGGGCGAGCCCGACGCGGTCGGCTAACTGAGCGGCGGGTATCTTGCCTGGTCGGCGTCCCGAGCGTGACAGGCGGCAGGGCCCGAGGCCGTCAGCCGCGCAGTACGCCGGCAGGCCAGGCGCCGCGTGTGATGCGATCGCGAGCCGGCGATACTCGGCTTTGTGATGCCGTCGGCTCGCCATCTGCTGCGCGCGAAAGACCTCGCTGATGCCCGGTACTTCGAACCGCTCACGGTGGGGGACCTGGCCTGCGCGGCGGGACTGTCGCCCGCGCACTTCAGCCGCGAGTTCCGGCGTGCTTTCGGCGAGGCGCCCCATCAGTACCTGCTGACGCGCCGGCTTGAGCGCGCCGCCGCCCTGCTGCGGAATACCGATCACACGGTGACCGACATCTGCCTCGCCGTGGGGCTCACCAGCGTCGGCTCGTTCATTACCAGCTTCCGGCGCGTCTATGGCACAGCCCCCAGTGCTTACCGGGCGTGCTTCCCGCCAGCTCGGCGGCACATCCGCGTTCCCGATTGCGTTGCCCGGGCCTACGGCCGGCCGCAGAACCGCACGTTTCGAGAAGCCCAGGTCTCTCCGAGCGCCGTAGCGTTGTCGGCGGACGACCCGCGGGAGGCCTCATGATCAAGATCGCCAACGCGCAGTTCTGGGTGCACGACCAGGACGAGGCACTCGCGTTCTACACGCGCAAGCTCGGCTGGGAAGTCCGGGCCGACGTGACGATGCAGGAGTGGAACTTCCGCTGGCTGGTCGTCGGCCCGGCCGGGCGGGACAGCGCCGGGCTCGTGCTCATGCCCGTTCCGGGGCAGCCGATGCTCGACGCCGAGGGCAGCAGCCAGCTCGCCGGGCTGGTCGCCAAGGGGGCCGGCGGCACGCTGTTCCTCGAAACCGACGACTGCCAGGCCTCCTACGACGAGCTTTCCGCACGCGGCGTCATCTTCAACGACCCGCCGACGGCCCAGCCCTACGGCATTGACACGTCGTTCCGGGATCCCTCCGGGAACAACATCCGCCTCACCGAGGTGCTCGAGTTCTCGATGGACCGCCGCTAACCGAGGCAACGACGAAGGCGCAGCCAGCAGGGCTGTGCCTTCGCCGGGCTCAGCCGACGACGCCGTGCTGCATCGCCCACAGGGCGGATGCGGCCCGGGTCGATACCCCGATCTTGGTGTAGACGTGCTGGATGTGGTGGTCGGCGGTCTTCGGCGAGATGTACAGGCGGTCGGCGATCTCCCGCGTCGTGAGACCCCGCGCGGTCAGGCGCAGTACCTCAGCCTCACGATCGGTGAGCCCTCCCGGGTGCTGAGGGCGCCGGGACTTCGAGGTGAGCGGCTGGCCGTGGCCCGCCGCCGCGAGCACGGCGCCGGGCGTGCTGTGATCGAGCACGCCCGGCGACGGTAGCCTGACGATTGTGCCGACTTCGGGCGAGCTTGCGGACGGCGGGCGTTCCGGGAAGCTGAGCGCTGCCTCACCCGGGTCGCCGGCGGGCGCGGGCGTGTCGCCGGGCCTGGCCGCCGAGCCGGCGGCTCCGCGATGAGCGGGCGGGCCGGGACGGGCACCGGGCCAGGAAGCGCCCGCCCGGACCGCTACAAATGGGTGGTCCTGTCGAACACCACGCTCGGCGTGCTGATGGCGACGATCGATCTTTCGATCATGCTGATCGCCCTGCCGGACATCTTCCGGGGCATCCACATCGACCCGCTGGCCCCGGGCAACAGCTTCTACCTGCTGTGGATGATCTTGAGCTTCATGGTCGTCACGAGCGTGCTGGTGGTGAGCCTGGGGCGGCTCGGCGACATGTACGGCCGAGTGCGGATGTACAACCTCGGCTTCGTGGTCTACACGTTCTTCTCCTTGCTGCTCACGATCACCTGGATGAGCGGAACGGCGGCAGCGCTGTGGCTGGTCGTCATGCGGGTGTTCCAGGGCGTGGGAGCGGCGATGCTCATGGCCAACTCCGCCGCCATCCTGACCGACGCTTTCCCCGAGGACCAGCGGGGCATGGCGCTGGGCATCAACCAGGTGGCCGGGATCAGCGGCTCGTTCATCGGCCTGATCCTCGGCGGTGTGCTCGCCCCGATCCAGTGGCGGCTTATCTTCCTGGTGTCGGTGCCGATCGGCCTGTTCGGCACGGTGTGGGCTTACCGTCGGCTCCGGGAGGTACCCCGGCGGGGAACAGCGCGCCTGGACTGGCCGGGGAACGTGACCTTCGCTGTCGGCCTGGTGGGCATCATGGTCGGCATCACCTACGGCATCCAGCCCTATGGGCATTCCACCATGGGCTGGACGAGCCCGTTCGTGCTCAGCTGCCTGGGCGGCGGCGTCGCCCTGCTGGCGGCATTCGCCCTCATCGAGCGCCGGGTCGCCGATCCGATGTTCCGCCTGGTGCTGTTCAGGATCCGCGCCTTCACGGCCGGCAGCCTGTCGTCGTTCCTTGCCAGCATCGGCCGGGGCGGCCTCATGTTCATGCTCATTATCTGGCTGCAGGGGATCTGGCTGCCACGCCACGGCTACAGCTTCAGCCAGACTCCGCTGTGGGCCGGGATCTACATGCTGCCGCTCACGGCCGGGTTCCTGCTGGCCGGGCCGGTCTCGGGAATCTTGTCGGACCGCTTCGGGTCCCGGCCGTTCGCCTCGGGCGGGATGATCGCCGCTGCCGGCTCGTTCCTGCTCCTGGAACTGCTGCCGGTCGACTTCCAGTACTGGCTCTTCGGCCTGATCCTGCTGCTGAACGGCCTGGCCATGGGCGCCTTCGCGGCCCCCAACCGGGCAGGAGTGATGAACAGCCTGCCGCCGCAGCACCGCGGCGTCGGGTCGGGCATGAACACGACATTCCAGAACACCGCGCAGGTGCTGTCCATCGGCGTCTTCTTCACCCTCATGATCGTCGGCCTGTCCGCTGCGCTGCCGGCAACGCTCTATCACGGGCTGGTGGCCCACGGCGTTCCCGTGTCGGTCGCGGCCAGGGCGGCCCACCTGCCCCCGGTCTCCACCCTGTTCGCCGCGTTCCTGGGCTACAGCCCCGTCCAGCATCTGGTCGGCACGGCGGTCCTCGCCAGCCTGCCCGCACACCAGGCGGCCATCCTGACCGGCCGCGGGTTCTTCCCCGCGCTGATCTCGGCTCCCTTTGCCAGCGGGCTGCACGCGGCGTTCGACTTCGCCATCGGCGCCTGCCTGCTGGCCGCGGGCATGTCCTGGCTGCGCGGTGGCAAGTACCACTACCGGGAGGACGCCGGGCCGGCCGCGCAGACCGCGCCGGGCATCCCCGGGCCGGCGCAAGCTGACCTGCCCGCCGCCGCGGACCGAAAGTAACGGCACCGCTCATCGGGCTCAGGCCTGATGTCCTGGCATGCGGCCACGGACGCCCCAGCCCCGCTCTCCGGGGCCGCCGCGCTGCTCCGGCGGACTGCGGAAATACGCTGCCGGAGTCAGGCCGGTCTCGCGACGGAACGCTGCAACGAACGCGCTGACTGACTCATAGCCCACATGCCGCGCCACGTTGCCCACCGGCTCGCCGACGGCGAGCGCGGGCATGGCGGCCTGCAGCCGCAGCAGCGCCCGCCAGCGCCCGAACGGAAGCCCGGTGCCGGCGACGAAGGCACGGGCCAGGGTCCGGCTGCTGGCGCCGACCTGACGGCCCCACTCCGCCAGCGTCCGGCTGTCGGCCGGGTCGTCGGTGAGCGCCTGGGCCACCTGCCTGGCCCGTTCCTCCTCGGGCATCCGCACCTCGATGGTCGTCATCGTCACGGGCTTGAGCAGGTCGACCAGCAGGGTCTCGGCATGCGCGCGCCTGCCCCGGTCGAGGCCGGGATCTTCCAGGTAGCCGATGAGCTCGGCCAGCAGGGGCGTGGCCGCTACCGGCGTGCAGTCTGGCCAGCTGACCGGGCACAGGCCGGGCCTGATGTACAGCGTCCGCATGGTGGCGGCGCCCGCCGACAGGGTCTCGTGCCGCAATCCGGCCGGGATCCACAGCGCCCGGGTCGGCGGCAGCACCCAGGCGGCCTCGCGGGTGCGGACTGTCAGCACGCCGCTGGCTGCCCAGGCGAGCTGGTGATCGGTGTGGGTGTGCCAGTCAAAGACCAGGCCTGCGGGCATGGGAAAGGTCACGGCTATGACGGCGGCAGCGGGGTCGGGCTCACCGGCTGCGCATTGTCCGTCGCGCGACACAGGATGACAGGCTACGCCCTTGGGCTCGGCCAGGTCCGTCCGTAGCGTCACGGTCATGAACGAGAACCATGCGAGATTGTGCCCGAGCCCCGAGTGGGCGGCGCACATCCAGGACGAGGTCCTGCCGTGGCTGGCGCGGCATGCAGACCTCGGCGAGGACATGCTCGAGATCGGCCCGGGGCCGGGTGCCGCCACCGAGTGGCTGCGGCACAAGGTGCGGCGGCTGACCGCGCTGGAACTCGACGCTGTCGCGGCGGGGACGCTGGCCGGCAGGTACGCGGACTGCAATGTCGACGTCGAGGTCGGCAGCGCGTCCCAGCTGAGCTACCCGGACGAGTCTTTCGACTCGGTCGGCTCCTTCACCATGCTGCACCACGTCCCCACGCTGGCCCTTCAGAACAAGATCCTGGCCGAGGCGTTCAGGGTGCTGCGGCCGGGCGGCGTGCTCATCGGCTCGGACAGCCTGCCCAGCAGTGACCTGCACCACTTCCATGCTGACGACACCTACAACCCGCTCGACCCGGCCTCGATGTTCGGACGCCTGCAGACACTTGGCTTCGAGGGGATCACCATCGCGGCGGACGGG
>JBKQSL010000348.1:0-3737 GCA_052143655.1 Streptosporangiaceae bacterium
CCCGCAACGTCCTGGGCGCCGGCGAGGCACGCAACCGGGTCCGGCTCGCAGTGGAGCGCACCGTCCCGTTCGCGCTCCTGGTGCACACCCTCATCATCATCTGGTACTCCCGCCACGGGCACGACCCGTCCGATATCGACGGCCGCCGCGCCAGCCAGCCCTGGTACCGGTCCAAGACCGAGCCGGCCTTCGAGGACATGCTCATCAAACTCCGGCGGACCCTGATCGCGGCCCGATTTTCCGGCACCCGACCAGCTCGAGGCTGTCGCATAAATCTTGATCTCTGCGTGTCAAGGGAAGATGCTGATCGGATAAGAGATCGTTATTCGATTGCCTGCTAGTGAAGCACTCGAATGAGATCATTAATCGTGGGCTACAACTTCCTCCCCTACGGCTGTGACCAGGACTTTCTCCTCCCTCCCGACGCGCGGGACTGGCTCCCGGCCGGGCACCTCTCGCGGGCCGTCATCGATGCCGTCGGCGAGCTGGATCTGAGCGCGTTCCTGGCGTATTACCGCAGCGACGGGAAGGGCCGCCCGGCGTACCACCCGAAGATGATGACGTCGCTGGCGCTGTACTGCTACTGCAAGGGGATCCGCTCGTCAAGGGCGGTGGAGATGGCCTGCCTCGACGACGTCGGCTGCCGGGTGATCACCGGGAACCAGCCTGTTGACCACGCGACCGTCGCCCGTTTCGTGCGCCGGCACCGGGACGCGCTCACCGGCCTGTTCGTGCAGGTCCTGGCAGTATGCGCCCGGGAAGGCCTGGTAACCGTCGACCTGGTGGCCGGCGACGGCACGAAAGTGAAGGCGAGCGCGTCCAAGGCCTCCAGCCGCACGCTGGAGGAACTCGACGTGAGCATCGAGGAACTGCAGAAGGCGCTGGAAGCCGAGGTCGGCGCCTGGTGGCGCCAGGCAGACCTGCTCGATGACCAGGAAGAAGGCGAACTGGCCGCTAACGCGGCCAGCGGCGTCCAGGCAGCCGCGGGGACGCGCAAGCGGACGGCGGACCGGCTGGCCCGGGCGCAGCAGGCCCGGGAGATGCTCGCCGGACGGCACGGCGACACCTCCGGCGCGGTGACCGCGCTGGAGCAGGCCCGGCAGCGCGCGGCGAAGGCCGCGCAGCGGCTGGCCGAGGAAACCGTCGCTCACCAGGAGAAACTCGACCGCCACCAGGCATCGCAGCAGGCCAAGGCCGACGGGGGCGGCGGCCGGGCGGGCCGGCCGCCCAAGCCGATAGATCAGGCGGCGAAGGTCTGCGCCGCCCGCGCCGAGCAGGAACGCGCCGCCGCGGCACTGCAGCGCGCGCTCGCCGAACCGAACAAGGGCAACGTCCCCAAGGGGAACACCACCGACCCGCACTGCCGGATCATGCCGGCCAAGACCGGCGGCTACATGTGCGCCCGCAACCTGCAGGCCCTGGCCAACGACCAGCAGGTCATCCTGGCGCTGCTGCTGCACGACAACCCGATCGACGTCGGCGCGCTGCACCCGCTGCTGAAAGCCGGCCGCGCCAGCCTGGACGCCATCGGCGTCACCAGGCCGATCGGAACGGCGCTGTTCGACGCCGGCTACGCGTCCGAGGCCAACTTCACCGCCGGCTGCGAGGCCCGCCTGCTGGTCGCCATCCACAAGGAAGCCGCGACCTGCGGCCGGGACCAGGCCAGCGGCAAGACCGTTCCCGCCGCCTGGGAAGGCATGGCCGGCACGATGAGCACGCCCGAGGCCAAAGAGGCATACAAGAAGCGCCAGGCCATCATCGAGCCCATTTTCGGGCAGCTGTTCGAGCGCATGGGCCGGAACCTGAACTACCGCGGCGAGATGGCCCATACCGAGCTTCACCTGTGGGGCACTACCCACAACCTGCTGAAATGCTTCCGCAGCAGGCAACGCTCCCAGGTCAGGCCCGTCGGCCGGGAAACTGCCCCGAGCGCCGCCTGACTGGCCCTGCCAGGACGACATCCCCGCCCGCCCTGCACAGGAAGGATCAGCAAGGCACTGCCAGACGAAACCAATGACGACCACCGAAGCCGCAGCCAGAGGCCCGCCGGCACCGCAGGCAGCCAGGCAAGCGCCGCCCAGATCCAGCATCAGAACGACGCCGCAGCCAGCAGCCCGGCAATACCCTGCTCAGCCACATAAAGACACGCAGCGAGACGCGCTCACCCAGATCCACCTGCGGAAACTCCTCGTAGAGGAAAGAGGCATCCAGAAACGGCCGGTGGATCCAGATTTCCGACGGGCATCCCCACTCAGCAGTTACGCGACAGCCTCGGTCAGCGTGAACTCGCTTAAATTTGGCGGCGATGATGACGCGGCGGAGCTTGGCGGTCATGTCGGCGGTGGACGGCTCGGTCTTCGCGGTGTACCAGGGCGCGTTCGCGCGGCGGGCCTGGGTGTCGGCGGGGCTGTGGCCGGCGGTGGCGTACCAGGTGACGGCGATGGCCTGGCAGGCGAGCATGAACGGGATGGTGCGCTCGACCGCGCGGGCGGTGCGGTTACGGGCCTGCCCGGCGCCGAAGAGCTGCTTCGCGTCCTCGATCGCGACCTCAATTGCCCATCTTGCAGCGTATCTTTCGATCACCGCGGCGATGCCCGGGCTCTGTTCCGTGGTGACGAGGGCGAGGTCGTACCCGGTTTTCGATTTGTCGCGGATGAGGACGACGGTGACCGGCTTCGCGCCGGTGACGTAGTACCACAGGCAGGTGAAGGCGTGCACGGCGATGGTCTCGGCCTTGCCGTAGCGGGTGACGGTGACCTGCGAGAACGCCGCCGTGGCGGCGATCTTCGCCAGGGAGGGGAGCCGGTCTCCCCTCGCGCGGGGCCGTCCCCGCTTCCCGGTCCGCTCCGGCGGCAGGTCATAGAGCGCTGCGTTACTGCGGAGCCTGGTGGTCCAGGTCACGCCGTCCGGCAGTTCTTTCAGTTCCTCGCCGGCGTAGGCGGAATCGGCCGTGACATGGACTTTCCGGCCGGGCAGCCCCGCGGCCAGCCGGGTGACCATGCGGCGGGCCAGCCACAGCCGCGACGCCGAGGCCGTGCCCTTGATCACCAGCTTCGCCATCACGGGAACCGCCACGGGACGGGAGATCATGGGCAGGCGAACCCGGACGGCGAGCACCACCCAGTTGTTCCCGTAGCCTGTTTTCGCAGGTCCGGCCACTGAGCCGTCATGAAACCACGACGCTGCCCAGACCCGTTTCCCCCGCCTGCGGAACAGCGTGTCATCGATCAGGACCTCCACGGGCCCCCTGTCCGGGACCAGCAGGGAGATCACCAGCCTCACCGCGCATATCCCCAGGTCATCGGGGTTCCAGCGGGCACGGGAGAAGAACAGGTGCGCCCGGTCATGCGGCCACAGCCGGGACAGGCCCGCGCCCGTGAGCATCCCGCAGACGGTCCGCTTCCCCGGTTGCGCGAGGAAACCGCAGGCCAGCATCGTGAACGTGCGGAACGACGGGGCAGTGAACAACGGCGCGAACACGGCCAGCAGCGTCATCAGCGACGCCGGAACCGGCAGCGCGGCATCCGGGAGCATCAGCGTGAACCCGTTTCGTCAGCGGCATCGGGGCACGGCCGGCGGCAGCCGCCCGCCGGCCATCATGGACAGCGTGCCGCACGCACCTGACCAGCAAACCCGGAACGCCGTCACCCGGCGGATCACCGCCCACGTCACGGCCGGCTGGCCCCGCCTCGGCGAGCCCCTCATCCGCCACCGCGGCCAGTACTGCTACGTCGCCG
>JBKQSL010000349.1:0-11488 GCA_052143655.1 Streptosporangiaceae bacterium
CCTGTCCGGCCGGCGGGGCGGCCTGGCCGGCCTGGCCAGGGCCGTCCCGCCCGGGTGCACCGTCGGCCTGGCGGGCGCCCCTGCCCCGGGCGGCCGGCCGCGCTCCGGCTGCTTGCCGCGCTGCCGCCCCCGCTGCCCTGGCTCGGGTCTTCGCCTCGGTATTCACTGACATGGGCGTGTCCTCCCAGTTCCGCGCCATGCTGCCGGGCTGCGTACCGCGGCCCGCTTGTCGCTGCGCCACCCGTTCCCTGGGGCCTGCAGCCAGCCCTCGCGGCAGCGCCAGCCACCCCCGCGGGCGACACCGCGCCGCGCCGTCATGCCGCCGCCTCGATCCGCTCAGCCGCCCGCAGCCGAGCGGATGCGGCCCGCGGGTTCGCGGCCACCTCCCGCTCAGCGGGCCGCTCTGCCCCCCGGGTGAGCAGCCGGAATCGGGGCCGGTGGCCGGGCAGCGACACCGGCAGCCCCGGGGGCGTGGTGTCAGCCGCCTGGGCGGCCAGGGCCGTCTTGACGATCCGGTCTTCCAGCGAGTGGTAGGCCAGCACGACAATCCGGCCGCGCACTGCGAGGGCGTCCAGCGCTGCGGGGAGCGCCCGGCGCAGCGCGTCGAGCTCGCCGTTGACCTCGATGCGCAGCGCCTGGAAGGTGCGCTTGGCCGGGTTACCGCCAGTGCGGCGGGCGGCGGCCGGGACGGCGTCGCGCACGATCTCGGCCAGCCGCCGGGTCGAGGTCAGCGGCGCCGCGGACCGCTCGCGGACTACCGCGTCGGCGATCCGCCGGGCGAACCGTTCCTCGCCGTAGTCGCGCAGCACGGCTGCCAGCCGGGCGGCCGGATAGGTGTTGAGCACCTGCGCCGCGGTCAGCGGCCCGGCGGTGTCCATCCGCATGTCCAGCGGGGCGTCCGCCGAGTAGCTGAAGCCGCGACCGGGATCGTCGATCTGGGGTGAGGACACCCCCAGGTCGAACAGGAATCCCTGCACGCTGTCGCATCCCAGGCCGGCCAGGATGTCGGTGATCTCGGCGTAGCCGGAGTGCACCAGGGTGATCCGGTCGGCGAAGCCTGCCAGGATCTCGCGGGACCGCGCGATGGCCTCGTCGTCGGCGTCGACGCCGATCAGCCGCAGGCCGGCGTGCGCCCGCAGCAGGGCACCGGCATGGCCGGCCCGGCCAAGGGTGGCGTCCACCAGCAGCGCACCGGGAGATTCGAGGGCGGGGCCGAGCAGCGCCAGCACCCGGTCGGTCATGACGGGCAGGTGCTCCATGGCCGTCACGGCCGCCCCCTTCCCTGTCCGTGCTAGCCGCCCGGCGGAGCCCGGGCGGCTACTGCCTGTGCCGGTCGCGCCCGCGGGCGCGGTTGCGCGCCAGGCGCGGTGCCCGCCAGGCGCGGTGCCCGCCAGGCGCGGTGCCCGGCCAGGTCCCCAACCGCAGCCGCGCTGAGATGTCAGCGATCGGCGGCCAGCCGCCTGGCGCCGGGGAAGTGGCGTCAGCCAGCTGGCGTCCAGCGCGGGTGGAGACCTCGCCGGGCACCGGGCGCCGTCAGTGGCGCCCGCCTACAGCACTCCTGGCAGTACCTCCTGCGACGCGTCCGAGAACGCGTCTTCCTGCTGGGCCAGGTAGCTGGCCCAGGCCTGTGCGTCCCATATCTCCAGCCGGGTGCTGGCCCCGATCACGACGCAGTCACGCTGCAGCCCTGCGTATTCACGCAGTGCCGGGGGGATCGTGATCCGGCCCTGCTTGTCCGGCAGTTCGTCCGAGGCGCTGGCGAAGAAGACCCGGCTGTAATCCCGCACCGCCTTGGCGGTGACCGGCGCTGCCCGCAGCGCTTCGGTAATGCGCCCGAACTCGGGCTCGGGAAAGACGTAGAGACAGCGCTCCTGCCCCTTCGTCAGCACCAGGCCAGCCGCGAGCTCCTCGCGGTACTTGGCGGGCAGGAACAGGCGGCCCTTGTCATCGAGACGTGGCGTGTGAGTGCCAAGGAACATCGGCCCTCACCTCCCAGTCCCCCGCCCAGGCAACCTGCGGGACTGCTCCGCCCCACGGTGCTCCACTGTACTCCACAATCCTCCACCGTCAACGTCAGCAGCTCGGCGCGCGGGACATCGCCAGCAGAAATTTGCTGGTCAGAGCGGTGGAGCGGAGTGGAGTACGCTCCACCGCCACTAGCCCCGGCCCGGCCTGCAGGCCCCGGCTGGCACTCCGGCGCACGCCTGGAACAGGCTCGCCAGCAGGAAGAACAGGGCCGCCCGCCGGGCCCGGTGGAGCGAAGTGGAGGGCCCGGCGCCGTCCGGGCGGCGGCAGGCGCCAGCGGCGAGCATCCCGTCCGATGAGGCCGCCGGACCGGACCGCCCGCAGCGGACGGCATCATGGAGGGGCAGACAGTTACGTCACCGGAGCCCGCGCGTGATCGCGCCGCGCTCTGCGGCGTCGTACTGTCTGAACGCGGCCGTAACTGCGCGGCCGCGCCCCGTCGGCGGCGGGGCCGCGAGCGCGCCGCGGCTGACGCGAGGAGGACACGTGGCAGTGGACACGGGGCAGCCAGCCGGGCCGCGGCTGGCGGATCTGGTGACGGCAGCCGACCGGATCGGCGCGGCCGTGGAGAGCGTGATCGTCGGCAAGCCGCACGCCATCCGGCTCGCCCTGACCGTACTGCTGGCCGAGGGCCACGTGCTGATCGAGGACGTGCCCGGGGTCGGCAAGACGCTGCTGGCCAAGGCGCTGGCCCGGTCAATCGACTGCTCGGTGCGCCGGGTCCAGTTCACCCCTGACCTGCTGCCCAGCGACATCACCGGGGTGAGCGCCTTTAACCAGGAGCTGCGCGAGTTCGAGTTCAAGCCCGGGCCGATCTTCGCGAACATCGTGCTCGGCGACGAAGTCAACCGCGCTTCCCCGAAAACCCAGTCGGCCCTGCTTGAGTGCATGGAGGAACGGCAGGTGACCGTGGACGGCGCCACCTACATGCTGGACCGGCCGTTCATGGTCATCGCCACCCAGAACCCGGTGGAGATGGAGGGCACCTACCCGCTGCCGGAGGCCCAGCGGGACCGGTTCATGGCCCGCATCTCGATCGGCTATCCCGACCACGCCGCTGAGCTGGCCATGCTCGACTCGCACGGCTCGGCCTCGCCGCTGGACTCGCTGCAGCCGGCCGCGCACGCGCAGGATGTCCGCGCGCTCGCCGCCGCCGTCCAGCAGATCCACGTCGCCCCGCAACTGCGCCAGTACATAATCAGCCTGGTGCACGCCACGCGCACGTCACCGGAGCTCAGGCTGGGCGCCTCGCCGCGGGCGGCGCTGCACCTGCTGCGGGCCGGCCGCGCCTGGGCGGCGCTGGATGGCCGTGACTTCGTGATCCCCGACGACATCCAGGCCCTCGCCGGGCCCGTACTCGCGCACCGGCTGCTGCCCACGCCCGAGGCACTCGTCGGCCGGGAGCTGCCCGAGGACGTGCTGGCCAAGATCGTGAGCAGTCAGCCGCTGCCGAATCACTAGCCGCGGCGCGAGCAGGCCACCGCGGACGCGCGGCGGGCGCAGTCACGCCCGTACATTGGTACGCAGCGGCAGAAAGGCGGCCTGGGCATGCGGTCACTGTTCGCGGGACTGACTACTCGCGGGACCTCATTCCTGGCCGCAGGCGTGGCCGCGCTCGGCACCGGGCTGGTGCTCGGCGAGCGCATCCTGATCAGCGTCGGCATCCTGCTGATCGGCCTGCCGCTGCTGGCGGCGCTGTCGGCCAGCCAGGCCCGGTACCGGCTGAGCTGCGCGCGCGCCGTCAGCCCGCAGCGGGTACCGCCCGGCCACACCGCCCGGGTGACGCTGAACCTGGAGAACGTGTCCCGGTTCCCCAGCGGCCTGATGCTCGCCGAGGACAGCGTGCCCTACACCCTGGGCGCCCGGCCCCGGTACGTGCTGGACGGGATCGAGCATGGCGGCGCCCGGACGCTGAGCTACCCGCTGCGGTCCGACCTGCGCGGAAGGTTCGAGATCGGCCCGCTCGACGTGCGGATCGCCGATGCCTTCGGCCTGGTGGAGCTGGGCCGCTCGTTCTCGGCCACGTCGACCTTCCTGGTCACCCCCGAGATCGTGCCGCTGGACCGCTCCGTGGTCAGCGGCAGCTGGCTGGGCGATGGCGACGGCGGGACCAGGACCTCGGCGGCGGCCGGGGAGGACGACGTGATTCCCCGCGCCTACCGCAACGGCGACGAGCTGCGCCGGGTGCACTGGCGCTCGACCGCCCGGTACGGGGAGCTGATGGTCCGCCGGGAGGAGCAGCGCTGGCGCAACCAGGCGGTGCTGCTGCTCGATACCCGGCGCAGCGCGCACGCCGGCGCCGGGGCGGCCTCCTCCTTCGAGTACGCAGTCAGTGCCGCCGCGTCGATCGGGATGCACCTGGCCCGCGAGGGTCTCGACGGCCAGCTGGTCACCGACACCGGCGCGGTGACCAGCCCGGCCCGGTTCGAGGACCTGCTGCTCGATTCGCTGGCCGTGATCCAGCCCTCGGGCTGCCGGGGCCTGGATACCGGCACCGCGGCGTTGCAGCTGGCCGAGGGCGGCCTGCTCATCGTGGTCGCCGGGCGGCTGTCGGCGGCGCAGGCGCGGCGCCTGGCCGCGTGCCGGCGCGACTTCGGGCCGGCGATCGCGGTCCTGCTCGCCGTGTCGAGCTGGCTGCAGCCCGCCGGGCCTGCTGCGGGCCCGGCCCTCGGCAGCACGCAGCCGGCCGGGCCCGCAGCCGCCCCCAGCCCAGGGCAGTACGCCGAGACCGCGGAGGCCGCGGCGATCCTGCGGGCCGCCGGATGGCGGGTGACGTCAGCGGACGCGGCCACGCCGCTGGCCGCCGCCTGGCAGCGGGTGCCCCGGTTCCCCGGCATGCCGGCGGCGGGCAGCAGCCCGCTGCGCAGGACCGAGGCAGTGCGATGAGCTATCGCCTGACCGTGATCTCCGCCATCTCGGTGGTGCTGGCCTCGGTGTCACTCTTCTCGGTGATCAACGGCGCCGGCTGGCTGCTGGCCGGCATCGGAGCAGCGGCCACGATGGCCGTGGCCGGCACGCTCACCCGGCTGGCGCCCGTGCCGTCCGCGGTCGCGGCCACCGTGCTTGCCCTGCTGGCTGCGGTTCCGCTGGTGCTGAGCGGGCACTGGTACGGCATCGCTGTCGCAGCGGTCATGCTCGCGGTGACGGCGGCCAGCGGAACAGGCCAGCGGCTCGCCCGGGCCGTGGCAACCAGCGTGACGTACCTGACCGCGCTGCTGGCCTACTTGACCCTGGTCTTCGCCCGCGCGCACGCGGCCGCCTGGGTGGTGCCGACGCCGGCCTCGATGCGGTACCTGGAACACCTGATCGGCCAGGCGATGACCGAGAGCCATTACGCGCCGCCGGTCCCGGCCGAGCCCGGGCTGCTGCTGGTGGCCGCGGGCGGCATCGGGCTGATCGCCGCGGCTGCCGACCTGATCGCGGTGCGGCTGCGCAGCCCGGCCATCGCCGGGCTGCCGCTGCTGGTGCTGTTCAGCGTCCCGATCGCCACCAGCGTGAAGCAGACGGGGACGGGCGAGGCGGTGGCGTTCTGCATAGCCGTCACCGGCTTCCTGGCCCTGCTGGCGGCCGACAGCCGGGACCGGCTGCGGCTGTGGGGGCGGCTGGTCACCGTCTGGGGCAGGGGCGTCAGCCAGGATGAGCAGGGACCGGACACCCGGGCGCTGTCGGCATCGGGCCGCCGGGTCGGCGCCGCAGCGGTCGGCCTGGCCGTCCTCGTGCCGCTGCTGCTGCCGGGGCTGCACGTGCACTCGCTGTTCCACCGGGACACTTCGGCCGGGCCCGGTACGGCGGGCGCGCAGCTGCCCGATCCGCTGGTGCGGATGGACAGCCAGCTGCGGCAGGGCAAGCCGCGGCCAGTCCTGCGCTACCGCCCGCTGCGCGGCAGCCAGGCCACTGGCCAGTATCTGCAGGTGTACGTGCTGAACTACGACAGCGCCAGCCAGTCCTGGGTGCTCGTGGCCCCGCGCAGCCCCGGCCGGGCGGTCTTTGGGCAGCGGCTGCTGGCCAGCGCTCCGGGGCTGCTGCCGCCGACGCCGACCCAGACGGTGCGGCTGCAGATCAGCCTGGGGCAGGTCAGCGGCTATGCCTCCAGCTTCCTGCCACTGCCCTACGCGGCCGAGCGGCTGCAGGTCCCCGGGACCTGGCGGGAGGACCCGCAGACCCTGATGGTCTACTCGGAGCAGCCACTGAGCGGGCTGCGCTACACGGTTACCAGTGCCGTGGCCGGCCCGTCGGACTCGGACCTGGACGGTGCGCTCGCCCTCGCCCCGGCCGGTCAGCTGCGTGCCGATACCAGTTACAACGGGCCAGACCGCGCCGAGCTGCTGAAGATCGCCTACAAGATCACCAAGCACGCGCAGACGCCGTACGCCAAGGCCCTCGCGCTGCAGGACTGGTTCCTGCGCACGGGCCACTTCACCTACACCCTGCACCCGGACCTGCCGTCCTCCAGCGCTGGCCTGGTCGATTTCCTGACCAGGCAGCGCGCCGGGTTCTGCCAGCAGTTCGCGTTCGCGATGGCCACCCTGGCCCGGCTGCTGGGCATCCCGGCCCGCGTCGCCATCGGCTACACCGGCGGCACCCGCCAGCCTGACGGCCGGTGGCTGGTGACCACCGGGGACGCGCACGCGTGGCCTGAACTGTACTTCGATGGAATCGGCTGGCTGCGGTTCGAGCCGACTCCCGGCGGAGCCGCCGGACAGGGCACTGCGACCCCGCCTGCCTACGCCAGCGGGTCGGCCATCGCCCAGCAGGCCGGGACCGGGCCTGCCACCG
This sequence comes from Streptosporangiaceae bacterium, assembly GCA_052143655.1. Lineage (GTDB taxonomy): Bacteria > Actinomycetota > Actinomycetes > Streptosporangiales > Streptosporangiaceae > CAVSUR01. The sequence continues at coordinate 6,802 of JBKQSL010000349.1, forward strand.
CCCCGTCCGACACCAGCCCGGCCAAGAGCAATCCGGGCGAGTCCGGGACGGGCACGAAGCTGGGCGGACACCGGGGCCTGCGGATAACGGGGCCGGTCAGCGCCGGGGCCGCGGCCCAGGCACGCTCGTCCTTCCCGGTGGCGCTGGTGGTCGTCATCGCGCTGGCGCTGGCCTGCCTGCTGCCCGGGGCGGTGCGCTGGATGAGCCGGCGCCGCCGGTGGGCCGCTGCCCGGACGGACGCGGGGCTGGCTCACGCCGCCTGGCGGGAACTGCGGGCCGACCTGGCCGATTATCGGGTCGCTGTCCGGGTCAGCGACTCGCCGCGCGCGCTGGCGGCGCGGGTGGCGGCGGACTGTGGCCTGGACAAGGCGGCGACCGCGGCGCTGCGCCGGATCGCGTTCGCCGAGGAGCGCGCCCGGTACGCGGCGGCGCCCGGGCCCGCATCCGGCCTGCGGGCGGACGTGACAGTGGTCCGCAGGGCACTGGCACAGCATGCCTCGCGCCGCGTCCGCTGGCTGGCCCGGCTGCTGCCGGCGTCAGTGCTCGGCCCGGCCGGCCAGGGCCTGCGCCAGTCGCTGGATATGTTCGGCTGGCTGGACGCCATCCGGATCCGGCGGCGCACCGGGCGCCGCGGCGGGCTCCTGCGGCGGGCCGACTGACGCGAACCGGGTCAAACTGAAGCGAGTAAGCGGAAACAAGCCCGGGCACCCCAGCACCGCCCGGGCAGCCCAGTACCCGCTTACCGCCCGGGCACGTTGCGGGGCAGGCGGGTTACCTGGTGAGCTACCGGGCACCGCCTTCCTGCCGCCGCCGCCACCGCTCCTCCAGCCGCTCCATCATTCCCGGCCCGGCGGTCTTGGCCGCCCGCATTCCCGGCCCGGCGGTCTTGGCCGCCCGCCGGTTCGCAGCCGGGGCGCGGCCGCTGGCGATGCCGGTCATGTGCCGGTAGCTCGTCACGGCCCACATGCTGCACGCGAGCATGACCACGAACCCGGCGACGCCGACCGGGATGACGTTGATGACGACCCCGGTCACCAGCAGCCCCACGCCGATCAGGAAGCCGAGCGCCGCCTCGATAACGCGCCGCTTGTAGTGCACGCGCGGATCGGACGCGCGCACCGCATTCGCGAACCGCGGATAGTCGGCATAAAGCGCCTGCTCGATCTGCTCGAGCTGGCGCTGCTCGTGCTCAGAGAGCGGCACCGTGCCTCCCAGGACATCCACGCACGGACGAACTCAGCTGAGGTCGCCCCACGACTGGCTTATGCCCAGAATACGAGCGCCATACGTCGTGGGGAAGGGCACCGGGGCCGCTGCCGGAGATGGCTGCGCCAACCCGGGGTGACAAGCTCGCTACTGCTGCCCACGGCGCCCCTTGACCAGTGCTGCTGGACGGATCATATCCGTGCCGAACCGCCCGTCGATCCGGTCCGCCGCGCGCTCGGCCTCGCGCCAGGCCGACGGCTCCTCGCCCAGCACGAGCTGGGTCTGCGCGGCCGAAGACGGGATCAGGCCCGACGCGCGCACGCCGACCAGCCGCAGCCGGGCCCGGTCGTCCAGGCCGGCGGCCGCGTACAGGGCGCAGGCGGTGGCGTAGATCTGCCGGGCCACGTCGGTGGGCTCCGGCAGCGTGCGCGACCGGGTGATGGTGGTGAAATCGGCCAGCCGCAGCTTCACCACCACCGTGCGCGCGGCACAGCCGGCGGAACGCAGCCCGCGCGCGGTCCGGCCGGACAGCCGCAGCAGCTCGCGACGGATGAGCTGCGGATCGTCGACGTCGGTGGCAAAGGTCTCCTCGGCCCCGATGCTCTTCTCGACGGCACCGGGGGTGACCTTCCGCGGGTCGCGGCCCCAGGCCAGCGCGGCCAGGTGGGCGGCGGTGGCCCGGCCCAGCTCGTAGTCGAGCGTGGACACCGGAGTCCGGGCCAGGTCGCCGACCGTGCGCAGGCCGAGCCGGGCCAGCACCTGGCCGGTGCGGGCACCGACTCCCCACAGCGCGGACACCGGCAGCGGGTGCAGGAAGTCCAGCACCGCGTCCGACGGGATCACCAGCAGCCCGTCGGGCTTGCAGTGCACCGAGGCGAGCTTGGCCACGAACTTGGTACTTGCGATGCCGACCGAGCAGGTGATCCGCTGCTGCTCGCTGACCTGGCGGCGGATCATCCGGCCGATCTCGGCCGGCCGGCCGACCCGCCGCAGCGCTCCTGACACGTCCAGGAACGCCTCGTCCAGCGAGAGCGGCTCCACCTCCGGCGTGATGTCCCGGAAGATGCCCATGACTTCCCGCGACACGCCGCCGTAGAGCCGGTGCGTGGGCTCGATGAACACGGCGTGCGGGCACAGCCGCCGCGCCTGCGAGACGGGCATGGCCGACCGTACCCCATAGGCCCGGGCCGGGTAGGTCGCCGACAGCACCACCCCGCGGCCGCCGGTGGCTCCCACGATCACCGGCCGCCCCGCCAGCTCCGGGCGGTCGCGCACCTCCACGCTGGCGTAGAACGCGTCCATGTCCACGTGCAGGATGTGACACCCGGAGTCATCCGGCTCAGTAGCCAGGCCCGCTGCCTCGACCACAGGGTCCTCCCCGCCGGGATCCGCGCCAGACCGGGCCAAGACGGCGCCCTCGGCCCGGCACGCTCCGACTGTAACGCCAGGCACTGACATTCTGGCCGGCGCGCAAGCGGCAGGGGTCGGGTAGCCCGGGGGAATCTCACCCCCGGGCTCCCACAGAATCCGTGCGTAACAGTCTCCCGTTACACGGCTCTTGCCGTCCTGGTCATCCGGTGGCCGGTTTCACCCAGGCCCAGTGTGCGAAGTAGCGCGGCCGGTTGACGGCCGCTTCAGCCAGCATCTTGATGGCTTTCTTCCAGGTGCTGTGCTTCTTGTACTTCCTCATGATCCACCGCAGCAGGTAGGTGCTGATGCGGCGGAGCAGGGGATACAGCGCCGCGCGGTTGAATGCCCCGTAGTAGGCCATCCAGCCGCGCACCTTCGGGTTGATCAGGCGGGCAATCTCGCTCCCGTCGGATGTGACCCAGCGGTGCAGCCGCCAGGACCGCACCTCGGCGCTGATCTTCTTCAGGGCGTCCTTGCTGATCGCGGGCTGGAACGAGGTGAACTGCACCCCGTCTTCCCGTCGTGTTCCCCTCGGCCGGAACGTGAACCCGAGGAACGTGAACGACGTGTGCTCATATGAGCTGCGCCGGTTGCTGTCCTTGCAGTACACGATCCTGGTCTTGTCCGGGTGCAACTCCAGCCCGACCTCGGCCATCCGCTCATGCAGCGCGGCCAGCACCTTCCTGGCCTGGTGCCCGGAGACGCAGTGGATGACCGCGTCATCGGCGTACCGCTCGAACGCGGCCAGCGGGAACTCCCGCGACAGCCACAGGTCGAACGCGTAGTGCATGAACAGGTTGGCGATGACAGGGCTGATCGCTGACCCTTGCGGGGTCCCGCGGTCCCGTTCTTGCAGGGTCCCGTCCGGGTGCTGCAGCGGGGCGGCCAGCCACCGCTTCACATACAGCACTATCCAGCGGGTGTCATGGTCAGTGTGATGTTCCACCGCCTTGACGATCAGGTCCCATGGCACGCTGTCGAAGAACTTCCGGACGTCCAGATCGATTGCCCAGTTGTACTCCCAGCAGCGCTTCCGGCATGCCGCCACCGCGTCCAGCGCGCCCCGCCGGGGCCGGTACCCGTAGGAGTCCGGGTGGAACACCGGTTCCACCACACTCTCCAGCCGGGCTGCCGCCACGGTCTGCGCGATCCTGTCCGCGACGCAAGGCACCCCGAGCACGCGGGTCCCGCCGCCATGCGGCTTGGGTATCTCCACCGCCATCACCGGAGGCGGGAAGTAGGTCCCCGACGACATCCGGTTCCAGACCCTGTAAAGGTTGTCCTTCAGGTCCTTCTCGAACGCCTCGATGGACTGCCCGTCCACCCCAGGTGCGCCCTGGTTTCCCTTCACCTTGAGCCAGGCGTCCCAGACCTCCTGCTTAGAGATCCGGAACGGCTTGCCAGATGCTTTCAGCTCGTCCACGCGACTCCTCCCGGCTTCTGCCGGTTGACCGGATGAACAACAGCCACGGACGGCCCGGCTCCTTCGCTCCGCCCCCATTACAGGGGCTTCATCACTACTACGGGCCGGTCCGCCAGCGTGCCCGGCGACGGTACTCAGCGCCCTACGGGGCACTCCCGGCTCGGGCTCTCCCTCTCGCCGCCGCTGAGGCGGCAGTTTCCGGGCACGCCTTCCCAAGTTCCGCATGAGAGCCGCAGACCAGGCTCACGCCACCTCGACGCCGGACACCGCCTGGCCAGTAAACGGGTATCCGCCAGGCTCATCGCGGAACACGCGCATTCGCCCCGGTTCTGATGTCATCTGAATCTGTTACGACGCTTCAGCAGTGATCGTCTTCCAGGTCCCCGCCTGACGCCTCACTGGGCGCCTTTTCCTCATCGCTCACCACGACGGTCTTCAGCCAACGCAGCATGAGGCGGCTTGAAGCCACCCCCCGCAGGGCGTCTCCGGAGGGCCGAATCCTCCATCTCTCATACAGCACCGCATCAAGGAACCTCGTTACCTACACGGCTGGCTCCTCTCCGCGTTCATGGCACACTGCGCGTCAATTTTGTAGGGAACCAAGATCATCTTCGGGATGCTCCTGCTCAGGCGGTGCGCGTCTGAGTG